>JAPKZA010000514.1 GCA_026394015.1 Acidobacteriota bacterium | reverse complement strand
GCAATGCTGATCACAAGAAGCAAGAATCGAAGGGGATTTAAATTAGACACGAGTTCTCCGGGTTGTAAACAAACTTCAAATCCCGAGTCTAAAGATGCCTTGTTGCTTCTTCACGAACATTACGTGACGGACCGGTTACTTTCGCGCCGCCTCAAATTCGATCGTCACGCCGATTTCATCGCCGACGACGACTCCGCCCGTTTCGATCAGCTTGTTCCACAGTAAGCCAAACTCCCGTCGGCTCAACTTCCCGGTGGCGGTCGCGCCGATCCGCTTCTCTTCCGCCGTCTGTAGCCTCGTCACTTCCAACGTAATCGGCCTCGTCACCCCGTGCAGGGTCAAATCGCCCAACACCTTAACCGTTTCCCCGTCCTTCCAAACTTTGGTACTCGCAAACGTGATCACCGGAAACTTCGCCACGTCGAAAAAGTCCGGTGACCGCAAATGCGCGTCTCGCTTCGGCTCCCGGGTGTCGATCGTACTGACGTCAATCGTCGCTTCCACCTTGGTGGCCGCCAGGTTTGCGGCGTCAAAGACGATCTTTCCCGTTACTTTGGCGAACTGCCCGCGGACCGTGCAACGCCATCGCCAGAACAAAAGACAATTTCACCATTGCGTACTACTATATACTCGCCTGATGTGGAAACTCGCACCCCTTGGTTGCCTGCTCCTCGCATCCGTCCATGCCGAGGTCGCCGCCGTAAACGGGGTGAAGATGGACTACGAGGTGCACGGGCAAGGTCAGCCTGTCGTCCTGCTCCACGGCGGAATGCACGGCATCCAAAGCTCTTTCGCCCAGCAGATCGCGCCCCTAGCTCTCGGCCATAAGGTGATCGCCATCGAACAGATGGGTCATGGCCACACCTCTGATGTTCCCGGACGCGCGCTCTCCTATGAGGCGATGGTCGAAGACACCGCCGCGCTTCTTGCCAAGCTGGGTATCGCCAACGCCGTTCTCATCGGCTGGAGCGACGGGGGCCAAATCGCCCTCCGCCTCGCCTTTACTCACCCCGAACTGGTTCGCCGCGTAGTCGCCTCCGGCGTCGGCCTGGGAGCCGCTCCCGCAGTCGTAAAGGAACTCGGCGTCCCAAAAGACTTCCCCAAGCTCGCGGTCGACATGTTTCCCCAAGGCTTTGCTGAATACCATCGCATCTCCCCTGACGGTCCCGCGCATTGGGCCGTCATTGCGCAAAAGGGCCACAAAATGTGGACAAAACCCTCCTGGGGCTTTGACATCGCCGACCTCGCCAAAATCAAACGACCCGTCCTGATCGTGGCCGGCGACCGGGACTTCGTGAGCATCGAAGAATCCGCCCGCATCTACCGCGCCATCCCCGGCGCCAAACTCTTCATCCTCCCCGGCACCGGCCACTCGACCTTCCAAGACCGCCCCAACTGGTTCAACCCCGTTTTGCTCGATTTCCTCAACCAAAAATAAACGTTTTCTCATAACTCTTTCACCCAACTGCGATAAACTCCATCAAAGCTTTATGCCCGCACATTTGGTCTCGCTGCTGCTCCTTACTGCCTCCCTGTTCGCGCAATCCAGCGCCGGAGGTGGGTCCATTCAAGGCACCGTCAAAGACCCCACGGGTGCCGTCCTCCCCGGCGCTAAACTCGCCATTCGCCACCTCGATTCCGGCCGCGTCACCAATACGGTCGCCAACGCCGAAGGCTTCTTCGTCACTCCCCCGCTCAATATCGGGGCCTACAAAGTCCGCGTCGAAATGGCCGGTATGAAGGCGTGGGAAGGCGATCTCAACCTCGAAACCGGCCGCGTCGCCGTCATCGATCCCGTCCTCCTCCCCGGCCAAGTCACCGAAACCGTCGTCGTCACCGACTCGATCGCGCTCGTCAACACCACCGACCCCACCGACGCCTCCACCCTCGACTCCCAGCGCATCAAAGAACTCCCCATCAACGGTCGCAATCTGAACACCCTTCTCGCCAACGTCACCCCCGGCGTCGAAGATGCCGACGGCGCCGGCGGCTCCATCCGCGTCTCCGGCTTAATGTCTTATTCCACCGACTACGTCCAGGACGGCGCCGCCGCCAACAACCGCGAATTCGGTGGGTCGGCCAATCTCCAGGGCCTCGAATCCATCGGCGAAGTCCGCGTCGAAACCAGTACTTCATCCGCCAAATACACCCGCCCCACCTCCGTCATCGTCTCGACCAAATCCGGCTCCAACCGCCTCCAACTCGCCGTCTTCGAAACCCATCGCAACAATGGCTTCGGCGTCGCCCGCGCCCGCCAGGACGTTTTCCTCGACGGCCGCCCGTTCCAAACGCCCAAGCTCATCCGCAACGAGTTCGGCGGCTCGGTCGGCGGTCCCATCGTCATCCCTTCCTTCGGTGCCAACGGCCGCAAGACCTTCTACAACGGCAAAAACCGCAGCTTCTTCTTCTTCACGCGCGAAGGCAGCGAGTGGGTGCAAGGCGTCACCCGCGATTTCCGCGTCCCCACCGCCGCCATGCGCGTCGGCGATTTTTCGGCTCTCGCTGATGCCCAAGGCCGCCGCATCGACCTCTACGATCCCCTCACCACCCGGGCCGAAGAAGCCGCCAACGGCCGCCTCGTCACGGTCCGCGATCGCTTCCCCAACAACCAAATTCCACTCAACCGCCTCAACCCCTTCACCAAACGCATCTTTGACATCACCCCGATGCCGACCGACATCACCAACCCGATCGCCTTTACGAACCTCCGCATGGCCGTCCCCACCACCGGCTACCCCAACCTCAGCGACACCCCCACCGTCCTCCGCGTCGACCATCGCTTCACCGAAAACGACAGCTTCTTCTTCAAAGTCAACGGGGGCACCCGCCAGTCTCACTTCCTCGGCACTGCCACCAACAACGGCCCTCCCACCCTGAATAAGGAAGCCAACGTCACCTACAACCCCGTCACCGGCAAGTCCGTCGCCCTCAGCTTGATCCATACCTTCTCCCCCGGCTTCTTCGTCGAAACGCTGGCCAACCGCACCTGGCAACTCTCGGTCACCGTCACCGGCCCCGAGCAGAATAACTGGTCCAAGGAGTTCGGTCTCCCCAACCCCTACGATGAAATCGGCTTTCCAAACATCACCGGCACCGGCCTCACCAACTTCAACCTCATCGAAGGCGACAACCGCCGCCAGCTCTACAGCATGATCTCGAACATCGAGCAGAACTACAGCCTGATCAAGAAGCAGCACAGCTTCGCCTTCGGCTTCCGCGCCCATGATGAAAAGCAGCATCTGCTCCCGGATCAAGGTGCCATCTCCGGTTCGGTCACCTATAGCGCCCTTTCCACCGCCCTCGAATCTTCCACCCTCGGCACCACCATCAACCCCGGCACCACCCCGCAGACCGGCCACGAAATGGCCGCCATGTTTCTCGGCATCGCCGGACAGTACTCGGTCGGGTTGAAACGCGGCATCATGCGCGTTCGGGAGAAGAACTACGGTATGTACGTGCAGGATAGTTGGCGCGTCTCTCGCCGCCTCACTCTTACCCCCGGCGTCCGCTGGGATATCAACCCCGCCTTCACAGAGAAAGATAACCAGCTCACCGCCTTTGACCTGAAGAGCAAATCGATTCAGCTCCCCGAACCGCTGCAGTATTACTACGACCGCGGCTTCACCACCCCCACGGTCGTCAATAACTTTGAGCGCGTCGGGGTGTCGTTCAAAAGCTCGGAGGAACTCGGCAAGCCGAAGCAGCTGTTCCCCTCGAACAACTTCGACATCGGCCCCCGCCTTGGGTTCGTCTACAGCCTCACCGAAGGCAACAAGCCGCTCGTCATTCGCGGCGGCTACGGCCTCTACATCTCGGCCGTGCCCATGCGCACGCTCCTCGCCCAGTTCTCCGGGCTCGCCCCCTTCCGCGCCAACTACACCTACAATCCCAATGCCGCCGCCCAAAGTCCTGACGGCATTGGGAACTATCAAATTCGCAACGTCCCCGATACGTATACTGGCATCAACAGCGCAAACGTCATCGACATCAACAACCCCACCTCGCTCGGTCGCGGCCAAGCCGTCGTTGGCATGGACGGAGCCCAGCCCAGCCTCCGCATCCACGAATGGAACCTCGCCCTGGAGAAGCAGCTCGCCCCCTCCACCGTGATCCGCATTACCTATAAGGGTAAACACGGCGTCAACACCGACCAGCTTTTCGACATCAATGCCCAGGCCAACGACTACATCTACTACCTCACCACCGGCCGTCCTACCCCCGCTGGCGAGTTCTCCGGCGTTCTGCGCCGCCCATTTGACCAGAACGCTTACACGTCCATCCGCATCCTCCAACGCACCGGCTTCATTAACTCCTCCACCTGGGCCCTGGAACTCGAGCGCCGCTTCAAGAACGGCCTCGGCTTCCAGGCCTTCTATACGCTCACCAACTCCCTCCGCCTCGCCGGCAACTCCTTCCGCGACGACATCTCCTCTTCCGCCTCTGCGTACCTCCCCGGCACCGTCCCTACCGATTTCAAGGCGCCCAACCGCTTCCTCTTCTACGACCGCGACACCGGCGTCCCCAAACACCGCATCCGCTGGAACTGGAGTTACGATCTCCCCTTCGGTAAGGGCAAGCCCCTCCTCAGCAGTTCCCGGGGCTGGATGCAAGCTCTCATCGGCGGCTGGCACATGCGTGGCACCGGCACCGTCGTCAGTTCCTGGTTCGCCATGCCCACCGGCGACTGGGGCGAAATGGGTAAGTTCGAGGTGTACCGGAACAAGCACAAGATCCTGGACTGCCGCGCCACTCCCGAACTCTCCTCCAACGTCAAGGACGAGCGTTGTATCGAAGGCTATCTCTGGTTCAACGGCTATATCTCAGAGCGGTACATCAACAGTCGCAACGCCGCTGGCCTCCGCAACGGCGTCTTCGGCCTGCCAGAGAACTACAAGCCCGCGCAGAAACCCATCAACCCCTGGCCGAAGGGTGGCAAACCCACCGATCCGAATAACGCCGACTACGACACCGACGCCGTCTACCTGCCTCTCCAGACCGGGGCGGTTGTCCGCGTCAATTACGACAACGGCCTCCACCCCTGGCGCAACCAGCAACGCCTCGGCCCGTTCAACTGGACCATGGACTCCTCGCTCGGCAAATACTTCACCATTAACGAACGCGTCCGCTTCCGCTTTAACGTGGATGTCTTCAACGTTCTCAACGTCCAGGGCCTCGTCACCCCCACCGCGGAAGGCATCTCCAGCCTCGCCAGTTCCTACGCCGGCTTTGGCATCCGTCCTCGCCAACTCCAACTCCTCGGCCGCTTCGAATTCTAGCGGATTCCAAAGAGCATTCCATCGCCTCGCAGATAAATCGTCCCGCCGGCAATCGCCGGCGAAGCCAGGAACCGCTCCCCGAGCTCATTTTTTGCCAGCACCTCCGCCTTTCGCCCGGCCCTAAGGACAAACATCTCCCCCGTCTCACTCAGCATGTAAATCTTCCCATCGGCCGCCACCGGCGAAGCGAAAAAGATCCCATTCAGCCGCTCCTTCCAAACCACCTTCCCCGTCTCCGCCTCCGCGCAGGTCACGACGCCCACCTCGTTCGTCATATACAACAGCCCCTCGTACTGCACAATCGACGGTACATACGATCCTCCATTCGGCATCCGCCACCGCAAATGGGTCGTGCTCACATCCCCCCGCCCCCCCGGACGCAGCGCCCAGATATCGCTGTTCCGATACCCCCGGCTGAAGTAAATCGTCCCGTCATGATACACCGCCGACGGAATCGGCGTCTGCCGCTCACTCCCCGCGAACCACAGTAACTTCCCGTCCTTCGGATCATAGGCGTCTATGCGTAAGTCCGAGTTAACTAGTAACTCGTCCCCTTTCGGTCCCGCCACCACCACCGGCGTGCTGTGCGATACCCGCCCCTTCCCCCGGTCCACCCGCCACTTCACCTCTCCTGTCGCCCCGTCGAGCGCCAGCAAGTACGCCCCGGGTCGATGATCACAAAGCAAAAGCAACATTCCCTGGTAAAGCGTCGGAGAGCTGCCGTGCCCCCATTGGTTCATGAAGGATCCCTGCTCCTGGCCCAAATGCCGCCGCCAAACCTCCTTCCCGGCCATGTCCAGAGTAACTACCTGTCCATTGCCGAACCAAGCGTAAACGCGCTTGCCATCCGATACCGGCGTCGGCGTCGCCAGGTTATGTTTTTCGTGTAACTCCGGCCGCTCCCCGGTCGCCGGCGTCCGATACTCCCACGCCCGTTTCCCATCTCCCCGCCGAAACGCCTCCACGACTAACAACAACTTCCCGCCGGGCTCCGCCGCCACGCTAATGGCGTTCTCCCGTCCCGCCAACGCCTTGTCATCCCGAGCCAGCCGCGGATCGCTCCCGTTGCCCGTCTCGTAGCTTCCCACCTGCGACGTCACAATCACCAAATCGCCGACGACGATCGGCGACGACGTCCCCCGCCCCGCCAGCGCCGTCTTCCACTCCACGTTCTTTGTCGCGCTCCACTCCGTGGCCAATCCGGTTTCCGCGGAAAGCCCCTGACTGCCGGGGCCCCGCCATTGCGGCCAGTCCGCCGCTGCCAGAACATTCGCGAAATAAATGGCCATGCCAATCCAGCGGATCATCATCGCCGCCAGTATATCGACTAACGCAGCGTCAATTCATATGCCTTGCTCGATTGGCCCGCCACCGTCACCACCACCGGATGCCGCCCGGCGGTCAACCCCTCCGGCACCTGGACGTTCACCTGGTAGATGCCGCCCAGCAACCCCGGTGCCCCGCCGGCAAACTCCACCACGGCATCCTTCCCGTCGATCTTTACTGATACCGCATTGGTCGTCGGCAGCAGCGTCTCGGTCGGCGCAAACTCGCCAATCGCCAGCGCCCCCGTCAACGTCCCCAATCCCGTGGCATACAGCGTCACCCGGCTCCCGTCCTGCACTCCCACGAACACCCCCGGCGTCGCCGCCTGCACCCGCATCGTCACCGGATGAATCAACTGCAAGCCCTGCCAGGTGAAATACAGCAAAAACGAGTTCCCCGCCGGCGCCGTCACCGGCGTCGCCACGGTCACCTGCTGATCGTTCGAATACACCACCGGCAGCGTCGTCCCCGTCAGGGCCGATTGCGGAATTGTCCCCGAGAAGTTGCCCAGCACCAGCGACGGGTACGGCGCCGGTTGACCTCCGGCGCGCAGCGAGCCGTCCAAAATCAAGCCCTGCCCCTCGGCCGGGCCCAGCCCCGTACCGAACAGCGTCAGCAAATTCCGCGGCGAAATCGTGTTGGCGTACTCATAGCTCGCCGCGTTCACCACCGCGTTCACCTTCGGCTGCGGCGTCCAATTGCAAGCCTCGGAGCCCTCGAATCGATAGAAGCCCCCGTCTGTAAAATGCACAAACACGTTGCCCCCGCCGGAGGTCACATAGTCCGGCGTTAGAACCGTCTCCAGCCATTCAATCTGCCCGGGCTCACCTCGAAACAACCGTCCCGCCGCCAAGAAATACGGCGGCGCCACCGACGCGATCGGCAAAAATCGCAGGCCCGACCGCAGATCGCCCACGCCGCTCGGCGAGAGTCGAAACGCACTCCGGAAATTCGTCGCGTTCCCCACAATTGCCACCGCCGTTCCGTCCGCCAAACGGTTCATCGAGTTTAACCCCGGAATCACGAACTGGCTCACCGTCTGGGTCGCCCGCGTCCACACCGAAATTTCCACCGTCAACACCCCACCCGTCGGCGTGGATGCCGCTGAGTTCCAGTAAATGTTCCCCAACTCATCCGTGGTGATTCGTTGCAGCGTGTTGAACGAACCCAACGGCGCGTAAATCACCGGTTGCCCGTCCGCTGTCTTCAACTCCGCCACCCTTCCATCCACTCCCACGACCAAAATCCGCCGTCGATTGACGTCGACCACCACAATCCGCCCCGCCGCATCCATCGTAAACGTCACCAGGCCAAAGATGCTCAAACTCGTCGCAGTCTTGCCGTCGGCGTCGCCAGTATCCGTCCCTCCCCCCACAATGAACCGCGCACTTTGCCCCGCCCGCGCCTCCACAATCCCACTCTTGCCGTCGATCGAAGCCGAATACAGCAACGAGTTGTTCCGCGCTAGATACAGCCCAAACGGCGGTGCTTGGCCATCCACGGTCGCCGCCACCGGTGCTCCCGCTAACACCGTTTGCACCCGGTTTGCCAGCCGCAGCAGCGGATTCCGTTGGTCCGGTCTGGCGGAGCCCTCAAAGTACAAATCGCCGTTCGAACCCACCGCCCGCGGCGTTCCGGTGAACGGCGGATACGGTGCCGTTCCAGTATCGAAATTGCCATCCGGACGCAGCGGAAATACGCGGTTCGCCGTCGCCGCCGCCGGGGTCCCATCGGCCAAAACGAGAATATTGATCGTCGTATCGAAATTCGTATTCACCGTGCGGATGATGCCGTCCGGCGTCAATCGCCGAATGTGTCGCCCGCCCAAATCCCGCAGCCACAGGCCCCCATCGCGCAGCGGAATCACCTGCCGGGGATTCGATAGCGCCGCCTCGGTGGCCGGTCCGTTATCCCCCGTCAAACCCGCCGCCGCCGCAATTCGCGGAGACCCCGCAATCGTCCGCACCGTTCCGTCGCCAAATAGCTGCCGCAAGCGGTTGAATCCATCGATCAGCAGCAGCGTTCCATCGCCTGTAAATGCGATATTCACAATCCCGCCCAGGTTTACTTCCGTGGCTTGCCCCGCCTCGCCGTTGAACCCCGGCCGCCCCGATCCCGCCACCGCCTCAATCCGTCCGGCGACGATCCGAAACACCCGCCCCACCGCCACGAAGTGCACCACGCCACCCGGCGAGATCGCCAACTGCGTCACGTTTGCCAACGGAGTCTCGAGTGCCGGCCCGGGTCCCATCGCTTCTGCCCGCAATCCCGTCCCGGCCAAGGTCCGCATGCGGCCATTGGCTTCGATTCGGCGAATCCGACTCGCCGTGTCAAACAGATGCGCCAGCCCATCCGCCGAGACCGCAAAGACAGTGGTCTGAAACGTTTGCGATTCCGTTGCCCGCTCGCCTTCTTCAACCTTCAACGGCGGCTGCGCCGGGCTCAACGGCACGAAACGACATTCTTGCGCGAACCCCGCGCTAATACAAAGGAAAAAGGCAATCGGACGCATGCAGACTACCGTTTATGATAACGCTTTAGGGAAGCCGACCGTAGACGACGATCTCGTTCGAATGGGTCGAAACGTAGACTTTTCCGTTTGCGACCACCGGCGGGGCGAACTTGGTAAAAAATCCAAGTCGGTCCCGCGCCCGATTGGTGTCCGAGTTATAAAGCTCACGGGTAATATCGTCGGCGGCGTAGGCCCGCAAAGTCGCCTCCGTCAACGTCCCGTTGGCGTCGGTCGGCACCGTGACGGCCCACACGATCCCGGTCGCCAGATCGTCGCCGAGCGAAGAAACCGTCGGGCCGCTCGTCTGCTCAATCCGCAAACTGCCCACCGTCGGCGTCAACACAAACCGGTTCGTCGCATTACTAAATCGGTAAGCGCGCAGGAAGTCCCGCCGATCCCAAACGTACAGCATTCCATCCAGGCCACCGGCCCGGCTCCAAAACGCCGTGCCCAACGTTTGCGCGCAGTCCGTCTGCCCGCAACCCTGCGATGCCTGGAAACGTTGCAACGGTCCGGAAGAGCCGCCTTCCAACCTACCCAAGTTGGCGCGATCGAGCAGGTAAATCACCCCTTCCTTCCCGCCCGCGAAAGCCAGATTCGTGCTCGGAATCAGAGTCACCCCGTTCGCCGAAAGATCGAGGTTTCCACGATACAGTGCATCCCAATTTGACGGTGTGAACCAGTCGACGACTGCCAAAGTCCGCGGAGCAAGTTTCAAAATGGTCGATCCGAAATTGTCGATCCCGTTGTATTCCCCTCCCGCCGTCGCCACATACACATTCCCCGTCGCATCCACGCTCAGCCCTCGGCCCGCCTGCCAAATTCCGCCCTTCAGCCCGGTCGGAGTTACTTGAAAGCTCGCATGGCGGATCTGCAAATTGGTCGCATCGAACGACTGCACGTAGCCCTCCTGCGATCGCCATTCCGTAGGATCCAGGATAATGTTCGCGAAGGCGACGTACAGCACGCCATTCGAAACCAACAGCCCCGGGCGCTGGATCGAATTCGGTGCATATGCTGTAGTCGAGGTTCCGGCAACAGGATATGTTACATCGACCGGAGAATTGAATTTCAAAGCCCCAGTGGCCAAGTCCAGCGCGAAAAGCTGTTGCTTTACGATCAATCCGAGTGACGCCGTCAGCTTTGCTGCCACATAGATCGTTCCCGTCGCGCGGTCAATCACCGGGGTGCCTAGAATTCCACAAGTGAACGGCCCGATCCATGGATCGCCTGGTGCTGGAAACCCCAGATTGCGCGACCAAACCGGCGCCGTCTCCGTCGGAGAATCGGCATCGAAGGCGTATACCGTATTCCTCATCGTCGCCGCGATCAGCAGGTTGCGGCGAACATTCCCAGGCAGGTCGACGCCGGAAGCGATCAAGGGCAGTGCGTAAATCGTGGCATCGACCCGGCGCGCGAATAACTTCCTGCCTCCACCTACCGTTTGAATTCCGGTATAGACGGTCTTCCGACCACTGAACCCGGATTTAAATTCTATGTTCACCGACAGCGTCAGCGTCGCGCCCGATTCAGTAACTTGAGACCCCGCCCCGTTCACGCGGCACTGCTGGTTTTCGATTGAGCCTGTCCCACTGCCGACCACCCCCGCCTTCAGCGGTGCCACGCCAGGCAACAGCAGCGTCGAGCCGGAGTCGTTAAACAGGTAAATCAGGTTCGTCGCCCGCTCGTAGCCCAAGTAACACGCATTGCGCCCATCGAGAGCCGTATTCACGAGCAACTGCGCCGCTCGCAGGTTCGTCGAAGCCACAGCGTCCTGGTAGACCACGGTGTATGTCGGGACGCCTCCGGCACCGGAGTTGGGGCTCAGGCTCACGGTCGTTGGATAGGTCGGCACCGTCCGCGGAACCCGGTGGACACCGTACGCTTGCCAGCCGGAGTTCGCTTCCATCGCGTCTCGGGCAGCGAGGTAAATCACCTTATCGCCCGCGAAACTCGGGTTGAAGGTCATGGCCAACGTCAACGTCAAATTGTTGCCCGCCCGCGTCACCGAACTACCCATCCCGTTGACGCCGCACTGCCCGTTGGAAGCCGTTCCCGCCCCGCCCAACGTCAGTCCCGGCGAGAGCCCATCGCCCCCATCGTTGACCAGATAAAGGACATTCGCCAGGTTCGCAAATGCTATATAGCACGCTCGGCGGCCGTCTAAAAAACCATTGATCAGAACGTTCAAAACGCCCAGGTCCGACGCCCCGTTCGGGTCCGAAAACGTAAACGTCCACGTCTGCGTCAGGCCCGCCGAAGCAATCGGGTTCAGGGAGGTCGTGGTCGGGGCCTGATTTTGACCATGCGCGACGCTCGCGACGAGCATGGTCAAAAGTAAGACGCGGCCCCTCATAAGTTTACTTATCCGTCAAAGCCACAACTCCCGGCAATTGCACCCCGCCAAGGAACTCGAGCGAGGCCCCGCCACCGGTCGAAACGTGAGAGATCTTGTCGCTCAGGCCCGCCGTCTTGATCGCCTTCTCTGAATCGCCGCCACCGACGATCGAGATTGCATCCGAATCCGCCACCGCGTGCGCCAACGACATCGTCCCCACGTCAAACGGCTTCAATTCGAACACGCCCATCGGGCCATTCCAGATAATCGTCTTCGCGGTCTTGACGACTTCCACGTAGGCGGCAATCGTCGCCGGGCCAATGTCCAGCGCCATCTTCCCGTCCGGAATCACAGTCACTACTTCGTTTTCGGCACCGGCCTTGAACTCGGCCGAAACCACGTGATCGGTCGGCAGCATCAGCTTATTCCCCGCCGTCGCCATCAGGTCCCGGGCCAGGTCCAGCTTGTCGTCTTCCACCAGCGACTTGCCAATCGGCTCGCCCGCGGCCTTCAAAAACGTATACGCCATCGCCCCGCCGATCATCAGCCGATCGACCACCTTCAGCAGGTTCATGATCACTTCGATCTTGTCAGAAACTTTCGCGCCGCCAATGATCGCCACGCACGGCCGTTCCGGGTCCGTCGTCGCCTTACCCAGGTAGGCAAGCTCGGTATCCATCAACAGCCCGGCCGCGGCCTGCGGAACGAACTGAATCATCCCGACCGTCGAGGCGTGTGCCCGATGAGCCGTGCCAAACGCGTCGTTCACATAAACATCGCAAAGGCTGGCAAGTTGCTTCGCGAACGCGGGGTCGTTCGCTTCTTCTTCCGCGTGATACCGCAGGTTCTCCAGCAGCAACACTTCGCCCGATACGGATCTTGCCCCGCATGACCAGTGGTTGCGCGGCATCTCCATGCTCCAGATGTTCCACCCGGAGGACTGGAAGCGCACCGAGGCGCTGTTCCTCGCGGCTACGCGCGCAGCGCCGGACTACTCGCCGCCGTGGTCGAGCCTCGCGAGGATGGACAATGCCCAGCACTTCGTCCATCCCGGCCTGCGCCGCGCGCGGGAGATCGAGCGTCGCGCCATCCAACGTGC
>JAPKZA010000104.1:357-1801 GCA_026394015.1 Acidobacteriota bacterium | reverse complement strand
GGTCTGGGCCGCTGAGCCATTGTAGGTCCGCATCAGGTCAAGCTGCATCGTATCGGGCGAGGTCAGCCCTTTGACCATGCCGATTGTCACCGGAAAGAAGCACAGATAGGCCGAGATGATCGCCTTCGGCACCAGCCCGGTCAGTCCGATCGAACCCAGCGCGACGATGACGATCGGGGCGACAGCGAGGATCGGGATGGTCTGGCTGATGATGACCCAGGGCATCAGGCTCTTGGAGAGCGTGCGCGAGTGCACGATGCCGATGGCAATCACGATGCCCAGCAGGCTGCCCATGGCAAAACCGAGCAAGGTGGCCGACAAGGTCACCCAGGCGTGGAACACGAGGTTGCGCGGGTTGAGCACGACACCGTCCGCGGTTTCGCGGAACAGGCGTGTGCCGACGGTGGAATTGTAGAGTTCCGTCACGATCTGGAGAGTTCCGTCACGATCTGGTGCGGCGCTGGCAGCACGGGCCGCTCGATCGCCCACGACACCTGGTAGCGCTCGGCCAGCCCTGTGACGCGTGCCAGTTGTGGCAGGTCGTTGTTCATCGGCAGGCAGGCCGCATACCATGCGGCCATGATCATCGCGGTGATGACCAGCACCGGGACGGTGGAGCCGGCCTTTCGCGGCACGGCGCGGGAGGATGCGGCGGCGCTCATGCTGCGGTGGCCGGGCCGGGCTCAATCATCATAGGAATGGCCGGCGCGCAGCCCCTCCCTGACGCGTTGGGCGATGGCGAGGAAGCGGGGCGTCTCGCGAATGTCGAGCGAGCGATTGTCGCCGAGGTCGCAATCGATGATGTCGATGATGCGGCCCGGACGGGGGCTCATCACCACGATGCGTGTCGACAGGAACACGGCTTCCGGAATCGAATGGGTGACGAAGATCACGGTCTTGCGGGTTTCGGCCCAGAGCCGGAGCAACTGCTCGTTGAGCTTGTCGCGGACGATCTCGTCGAGGGCGCCGAAGGGCTCGTCCATCAGCAGCAATTGCGGATCGAAGCTGAGCGCGCGGGCGATGGATGCTCGCTGCTGCATGCCGCCTGACAATTGCCACGGAAATTTCTGCTCGAAGCCGGCCAGATTGACGAGGGCGAGATACTTCCGGGCCCGCGCGGTCCGCTCGGCGGCGGTCATGCCGAACACTTCGAGCGGCAGCATCACGTTCTTCTCGATGGTGCGCCATGGATAGAGCGCTGGAGCCTGGAAGACGTAGCCATACTGCCGGTTGAGGCGCGCCTCTTCCGGGGTCAGGCCGTTGACGCTGATCTGGCCGCTGCTCGCCTGTTCGAGATCGGCGATGACCCTCAGAAGCGTGGTCTTGCCGCAGCCGGACGGGCCGATGAAAGAGATGAACTCGCCCTTGCGGACCGCGAGATCGACGTGGGACAGCGCATAGACCGGGCCGTCGGCTGTCTGGAAGGTGAGGGACAAATCGCGGA
>JAPKZA010000104.1:0-319 GCA_026394015.1 Acidobacteriota bacterium | reverse complement strand
ACAGCCCATCGCTCCGGCCTGCCGGGCCTGCGGGTCGATCCAGCGCTGCGTCACTCATGCCAGACCATCCTTCAAGCCCGTTTCCCTCCGATGTCCGTCCAGAGCCGGCAATGCCGTGATTTGACCGGTTGATCAACCTGGAACCGCACCAGCAACACGCGTGCCAAGAGCCTGTCCCGATTGCACAATCGCGGGCAGCGTGGACCACAATTGATCGAATGGTCAAGTCTGTGCAGGATGTTGGCGCGATGTTGTCCCAGCCCGTGAACAGACCCTTGCCGATGCGCCATTTTGCCGAGGAACTGCCAGCGGCGCAGCC
>JAPKZA010000235.1 GCA_026394015.1 Acidobacteriota bacterium | reverse complement strand
TCAAAAATGGAGCCCAAGGCTTGAAGTTCTTCAAGAACTTCGGCATGGACCTTCGCATCAAGAGCGGCGAGCGGATCAAGATCGACGACCCCCGCTTCGACAAGGCCTTCGAGATCTGCGCCAAGTACAAGGTGCCGGTTTTGATCCACACCGCCGAGCCCCGCCAGTTCTTCCAACCCTGGGACAAGGACAACGAGCGCTGGCTCGAACTGAAGCAATTCCCGAGCCGTTATCGTCCACCAGAGAAGTACCCCACCTGGGAGACGCTAATGGGCGAACTCTATTCGCGCATCGGCCGCCACCCGAAGACGACCTTCATCAACGCTCACCTCGGCTGGCTCGGCGGCGATCTCGGTCAACTCGGCAAGCTAATGGACAAGTACCCCAACATGCTTGGGGAAGTCGGCGCCATCCTGGCCGAACTCGGCCGCCAGCCCCGGACAGCCCGGGCGTTCTTCACGAAGTATCAGGACCGCGTCTTGTTCGGCAAGGACATCTGGGAAGTGAGCGAGTATTTTACTTACTTCCGCGTCTTCGAGACCGGCGACGAGTACTTCGACTACTACCGCAAACGCCATGCCTTCTGGAAAATGTACGGCATGGACCTGCCCGACGAAGTCCTGAAGAAGCTGTACTACAAGAACGGGCTTCGCGTCATCCCCGGCATCGACGCGAGCCAGTTTCCCAACTAGAGCTCTAGCCTGGCGTGCTCATCGGACCGCCCGCCAGTCACTAGATTGTAGAGATAGGTAACCACCCCGCCCGGCGACGCCCAATACTCAGCCGTTTGGGTCTCCACCCGTAGCAGAGCTAATTCGGGATCGTTCAACCCTTTGGGGAACCAAGCTGTGTAGGCGGGGTTCCAGAGGGCTGCGTTCTTGGCCTCGTCGACGACCATGTATCCGAACCCCCGCAGGGCCAGGAAGCTCTTCAGGTCCGCGCTTTGCGCCGTCACACTCACCACTCTTTTTGCGGCAAGCTCACCGGCTTTCCCGGACGAGCGTTGGGTAAAGAACCACAGGTCTCCATCAAACGGCGCCTATTGCAGCGCCATCGGTCGGCTATGCAGAGTGCCGTCTTGTTGTAACGTCGTCAACATGCAAATCCGCGTGTCCTGCAGCAGCTCTCGGACTTTGTAAATCGACTCCGCTCGGCTCAATTCAGCCATTAAGCACATCCCGTCTGATTCAGAACGAACCAAAGCAGGATCAGGCTGGCCGGGACACCCAAAAGATAGGCACCAAGATACTTCATGTTCAATGACCTCTAGAAAGAGGATGGTTTCGGCCCGGCAACTGTTCCCAGCGATTGTTCGAACCAGTCGCCACCCTGGCCGCGTAGGTCGTCACCCGCTGCACCCCGTCGGGCAACAGACCGACAAAGTCGATCCCCTTCACCGGCAGCAGCTCGCTCATCTGTTGGATCACTATCTCGGCCTCTCCCCTAACGATCGCCTCGCCGGCGTAACCCGCCGAGATCCGCTGGCCCTTGGCCTTTATCGATTCCGCTATCCCCAACCGCGGAAACCGCTCCGTCGTCATTTGCCCGGCCGCCGCCCATCGAAGCGCCCCGCAGGGTCACCAGCCTATGCCCGGTGGCCTGTTCAAATTGGGGACCCAGCTTCTGATAGACCCCGGAAAACCCGCCTGAAATCATCACCCGAATCTCCGCGCACGAGAGAACGGGCACAAGCAGCACCAGAGCAAGCCTACCGCACCGTGCTACGGTATCCGAAGGAGCATGTACCCGCGTGAGAATCGATAAATGGCTCTGGGCCGCCCGCTTCTTCAAAACCCGATCCCTCGCCAGCAAGGCTTGTGAGCTGAGCCGGGTCACCTCCAACGGCCAGTCCACCAAGCCTTCGAAGGACGTCCGCCTCGGCGACCAGCTGCAAATCAAGAACCCAAGTGGCGATTTTCAGGTGGAGGTGCTCGCCCTCAGCGAAATCCGCGGCCCGGCCGCCGATGCCCAGAGCCTGTACCGGGAGTCGGCCGCCAGCCAGGAGCTCCGTCGCAAGGTGGCCGAAGAGAAAAAAGCCATGCCCCACTTCGAGGCCGAACGGCAGGGCAAGCCCAGCAAACGCGACCGCCGCGACCTCGACCGTTTCCACAGCTTTAACTAGATCCGCTCCAGGTGTACCCCGCCGTTGGTGGTCGAAAGCTGAATCAGCGGGCCACCCGAGCCGATGTTGAAATCGAGCTTCCGCGGTCGCCGTTCGCCCGGGGTCGAAGGAACAGGAAAGTCCGACCGGACGCTACCATTGGTCGTTTCGGTCTGAACATGGGCGGAGGTGTTCGCGGGTAAGGCAAGGTGAACACCGCCGTTAGTCGTACGGAGGCTAATCGAGCCGCCGGTCCAGCTATCGCCGTTGAGTTCGACATGGACGCCACCGTTGGTCGACTTGCCGTTGATCTCGCCGGCAACCCGGGTGACCTTCACCCCGCCGTTGGTGGTCCTCATCTCCAGGCGGCCCTTGATATCGCAAACGGTGATCCCGCCGTTGTGAGCAGTGAGCGTGAGGTCGGTCGTATGCGGCACGAAGACTTCATAGGAGACCGACCACCCGCTGTTGTTCCTCGCCTCCGGACCCGACGGGCGGATCATCCCGCCGGCGGAGTCTGAATGCACTTGGCCCGCAATCAGGCTGGCCGCGGAGTCGGTATCGGCCCAGGCTTCGATCCGGGAGCGGACGAGGGTCTCCCTCCCGCTCCACCCCCGGACCGTCACGCCGCCGTTGCTGCCGGCGTCGATCGACCAGCGCGAAAGGCTGGGGACGGTCTGTTCGCTGATGGTGCAGTGGTGGCCGCGGTTGTTGTTGCGCCATTGGTCGCAGGTCATGGTCTTGTCGCGATTGTCGCGAAGTTGGCCGAAGCAGGCTAGAGCCGAGAGTGTGAGCAGGAATGTGAGTTTCATCATCCCTAGCTACGGATGAAGCGGGGGACGGTTACAACGCATTACCGTGGTAATGTGAATACATGGCAATCCTACAATCTAAGCTCACGAGTCAAGGGCAAATTTCAGTGCCTGCGGAGATCAGGCGAATGCTTGGCCTGGAGCCAGGTTCGTCGCTGGAGTGGGTGGCGGAGGACGGTCGCGTTGCGGTGCGGCGAGCGGGTACCTATAGTTTCAAGGATATCCACCTGGCCCTATTTGGGGGCAAAACCCCGGCTCCGAAGAGTGATGCGGAACTAAAAGAGGGCATCCGGAAAGCGGTACGGAAGCGCTATGCGCGCGGTTGATACCAATGTTCTGGTGCGGTTACTGGTTCAGGACAATGAAGCGCAAGTAGCGGAGGCGGAACGCTTTTTAGGGTCCGGCGCTTGGGTTTCCACGGTGGTTCTAGCTGAGACGATTTGGGCGCTGGAGAGCGTCTACGAGTTGGACGCAATGGCCGTAGCGACGGCGGTGGGAATGCTGTTGGGGCACGAGAAAGTGAGCTTGGAAGCGAGCGATGCTGTGGTCGAAGCGGTGCGGGTGTTTCGGGAGAAGCCAGGGTTGGGGTTCTCGGACTGCCTGATCTTGCATCTGGCGAAGCGGGCTGGGCACACGCCTTTGGGGACGTTCGATACAAAGCTGGGGCGGCTTGACGGGGCGCTAAAGATCTAGCGGTCGGGGGTGAGCCTACGTTTGTACTCCGCCTGAGCCGCGTCGGCTTCCGCCGTACGGCCGACCGTGCGGAGAGCTTTCGAGAGCGGCAACAGCAGCGCGGGATCGGCGGTCGCCGCGGCTTCCAGGTGGGGCAGCGCTTCGGCCGCGCGGTCCAGAGCCAGCAACGCTTTGCCTAACTCGGCCCGGGCGGGTAGCAGAAAGGCGGCGGCGCGCTGGAGATAAGCCAAGCCCGCCTCCGGGCCGTCCAGCCGAACGAGCGTATCGCCAAACTCGTACTGCGAGGTCGGATCCTCCAGCGGAAGCCCAGTGAAGAGGCGCTTGGCATCGGCATACTGCCGGGCGTTCCAGTAGCAATGGGCCGCTTGGCGGGCCACTGCCGGGCTCTTCTTCCCGGTTGTCAGCGCCGCCTCGTAGGCCTTGGCGGCAGGGCCATAGCGCTTGCAGCCGTACAGCGCATCGGCGAGTTCCAACTGCGCCTGATCGCGGTTCCACCGCACCGCCTTCTCCAGCGGCCCAATCGCCTCGCAAGGCTTTTTCAGCTTCAGTTGCGAAAGACCAAGCAGGAAATGCGCCGGGCCCGGCGGCGGATTGGATTTCAGGAACTGGCCCAACTCCGAGACAGCCTCGGGGTACCGCCCCGCCGAATGCAGCGTGATGCCGAGGTTCATCCGCCACATCGGGTTAGCCGGGTCAACCTTTACCAGCTGACGATAAGCCGCTTCGGCTTCGTTGAACCGTTGCGCCCGCAGCGCCTGAGCGCCTTGCTGCGAGAGCAGCGCGGGGTCGGCGGCTTGGAAGAAAAACAAGAGTAGAAGAATCATGGTTGAGCGTCCAGAGTCTGATTGGGCTTCACGGCCTTCCACTCGCGGACGCGGCCAGATGGCCACGTGACGCGGACCTCAACCGTCCCGGCCAGCCCAAGGCCGAAGTGGAGCGGGCACTGGCAGGACGACGCGTACCCCTGCGTTGCGGATACCTGTCGCCACTGCTGGCCGACCTGGACCCGGGCACCGACCTCGCGGACGTCCACTTTGAGCCAGCCATGCGCACCGGGACACTGGCCGGGGACGACACGCGCCGGTTGCCCCAAAGCCGTCGCCACCAGGTCAAGGCACCCATCGTTGTTCAAGTCGGCGGCAATCAGGCCGCGGTATTGAGCAACAGGCGCGGCGAAGTTGCCGCCCAGCGCGAACTGTCGATTGCCCAGATTACGGAACCAAGACAGCGGCTCGCGAACTCTATCGCCGCGGGCACCCCGCGGAGACAGCACATCGCCGCGCGCCACCGCCACGTCCTTCCAGCCATCGTTGTCAAGGTCAGCGAAGACGACTCCCCAGCCGTTCATCGGACGCGTCAGAACCCCCATCTTCGACGGGACAGCCGCGTCCTGGAAGTCAGCACCCTGGTTGCGATACAGCGGAAACGTCTCGTCCCGCAGCGCGGTGTAGATCAGGTCCGTCCGTCCGTCGTTGTCGTAATCTTGCGCGTCAACCCCCATCGCCGAAGGCGGATCCCCGCTGGCCGGGGCCGCGACGCCGCGGTCGAAAGCCACCTCTTCAAACGTCCCCTTGCCCGTGTTCTGGAAGAGAAAGTTGAAGACGCGGTCGTTCGAGACGAAAATGTCGGGATAGCCATCGCCGTTGAAATCGGCGACGGCGGCGGCCATCCCTTTACCAGCGTGGGCGGCGATGCCGGAAGCCTTCGAAACGTCAATAAAGCCGCCGTGGCCGTCATTGCGGAAGAGTGCGTTGGGCTGGGCCGTGTAGAAGCGGGGATGGCAGAAGTCGGGGCGGCCATCGACGACGCAGGCGCGTTCGGTGGCGGCGTCCCATTGCACGTAGTTGACGACGAACAGGTCGAGATGGCCGTCGCGATCGTAGTCGAGCCAGGCGGCCCCCACCGACCAGCGGCCGTGGTTGTCGAGCCCGGCCTTGGCGGTGACGTCGGCAAAGCGACCGTTGCCCAGGTTGCGATACAGCGTGATCCCGCCGACGCCGGAGACGAGCAGATCGGTGAGGCCGTCGTGGTCGTAGTCGCCGGCGGTCGCGGCGATGTCATAGCCGGTGCCAGCCAGGCCGGAGTCGGCGGTCCGGTCGGTAAACCGGAGGTTGCCGTCGTTGTGGAAGAAACGGTTGGAGTGGGCCGAAGTCGTCTTCACGCCCGAGGGCAGGGGCGCGCCATTGGGGAAGTAGAGATCCAGCAGGCCGTCGTTATCGGCGTCGAAAACGGCGATGCCGCCGGGCATGGCGGCGGGCAAAGGGTGGCGCGTTCCTTCGCCCGTGAAGAGGGAGAAGGGAAGGTCCAGGATGATGATGGCGAGGGCGAGGAGGATCTTCACGCGAGCCTTAGAAGTGAAGCCAAGTGCCGAGGGGCTTTTGTTGTTCGACGCCGGGCTTCTTCCAGTCGCAGACGCCGTCGGGGAAGATCGTCGCCAGTCGTTTCCGGTCCGCCGCCGAGAATGCGGTCGGGTAGTCCGCCGGGTCGATCGGCTTCAGTTGGCACTTTACGACGTTGTTCGTCAACGGGCCGCCAGCCACCATCCGAGGCGGCGGAAAGGTCGGATATAGCTGGTTGCAGCGGCCGCCAGATAACGTTTGCGTTTCGACGATCCGTTCGCCCGTCGGCGTATGGCAAGCGTCCACCAGGTCGGCCGGCTTAGTGCCCTTGGTGAGCCACTCGTCCATCTTGGTGATCGCGAAGGCGGCGACACTGTTGGCGACCGGGCCCTGGTTGGGTGCCGTGATCATGACGTAGTTCGCGGTTTTGCCGTTGGCGACGCGGAGGCGTTCCCGCAGCGCGTAGGAGTGGTACTTCAGATGGACGTCGCCGCGATCGGTGAGGTCGAGATAGCCGCGAACATCCAGGATCGGGATGCGGGCCAAGCCAAGACCGGTGTGGGTGATCCGGCCGGTCTGGTAGGCAGCGCGCAGCGCCAACGGGTCGGCCACCGCGCGGGTCGGGACCAGGTTGCCGTCGTTGTCGTAACCGCCGACCTTCTCGTTGAGATCCAGAAACTGCGCGGCGGTAATTGCACCGGCGTTCAGCGCGCCGAGGCCGTATTGGACGCCGACGTTATCAATCGCGCGGCGGGCAAAGCCAGTGAGGGGGTCCCGGCCGTACACATTGACGTTGTGATCGAAGATATCGCAACGAGCGCCGGAGCGGTTCTGCGTCGGATGGTACCGAAGCTCCGCCGGAAGCGACGGCGGACAGAATTTTTCGGGGTTGATGCGTCCGGCTCCACCCGCGGTGCCGGAGATGTTCTTCACCGTGCCAACGCCCGCGATGGCCCGCTTCTGCTCCTCACTTAGGGCGGCCCGAGCGAAGTAGGCATCCAGGAGTTGGGCATCGACGAGGAACTGGGTGGTCTCCAGAACCTCGGGAAACGTGGCGCTGGGAATGATGCCATCGAGGAGCCCGGGATAGTTGTCGGCGATTTGAAGCTGTTGGTACGAGCCGCCGGAACCGCCGCGGCCGAAGGTGAAAAGCGGCGGGCCGTAGGATTCGATAAAGCGTTCCTTGACCATCATCATAGTTTCGGCGGCGGTGAGATCCTGGCAGTTCGTGCCGAAGACGTTGAGCGTGGCGGCGGCCTCCGCGTAGCCCCGGCCGACGATATCGTCGCTGACGGGCAGGTTGAGGCTGGCCCCCTGGTGAAACCAGCCGGAGGTGCAGCCGCCGCCGAAGCTGTAGAGCAACCGTTGGTTCCATGCCTTCGGCGGGGCAACAGCAGACGGTTCCGGTTCCGAGGTCGGATCGTGAAGTACGGCCGTTTGATAGATCGAACGGTTGCGCGTGCCCGTTTCGACGCGGACGACGTAGGGCACGGTGCGACCGAGCGAGGTCGTGGTGGTGGCCACGTCCTCCGGGAGCTTCGGAGTCGTCAGCGGCTTGAAAGGGCCGTACGGCTTCGGCCGGTAGATGTAGGTAACCACCGTGCGGGCCGAGCAATCGTCGTCCAGCGGCGGACCGAGCAGGCCGCCATCCGGCAGCGGAAAGCCAGCCGATTCGCAAATAAACGGCTGCTCGTGGGGACCGGAAAACACGGGGCCGGCGGCTGGATGGTTGACGAGCGAAAGTTGATAGCCGCCGGTGGAGAGCGAGTTCTGGCCCAGGCGGAGACCGGTGACCAGCCCAAGGAGGCTCCGGCCCGAGGGGCGGAATTGGGCCGAGACGTCGCGACCGTTCAGGAGAATCACAGGGCGGGCATCAGCCGCGAAAACGCGGACCAGGACGTCGCCACCGGTGACGCGATCGGGCGCGGAGGAGAGGGTAAGAATTTGGAAGGCGAGTACGAAGGGGAGCATATGCGATATAGATAAGGGCTATGGAACGAGAGTATACGAGAAGAGCGCTACTGGGCATGGTAGCGGCGGGAACGGCTGCGGCGCAGACGGCCACCCCACGGGATTGGTCGGGCCAGAACCCGATTCAGTATCCGGACCCGGACGTGAGAGCCCTCGACGACCGGTTCCGCAAGTACATGATCGGGAACGGAAGCATGAAGCGGCTCCACATCGGGACCTCCTGGGCCGAGGGGCCCGCTTGGAATGGAGTAGGGAAGTACTTGGTTTGGAGTGACATACCAGCCAATGTGCAGATGCGCTGGATCGACGACGACCGGCGCGTTACCGTCTTCCGGAACCCGGCCGGCTATAGCAACGGGAACACGTTTGACTACGAGGGGCGGCAGCTATCGGCCGAACATGGCGGCCGGCGCGTGGCGCGCTATGAGCAGAACGGCACGGTCAGCGTGATCGCGGACAAGTTCGAAGGCAAACGCCTGAACTCGCCGAATGACCTCGTCGTACACCCGGACGGCAGCATCTGGTTCACGGACCCGTCCTACGGGATCAACGGCGACTATGAGGGCTACAAAGCGCCGAAAGAGTTGAAGGAGGCCGTCTACCGCGTCGACGGCAAGACGGGCCAGATAACGAAGGTGACAGACGCGGTCAGCGCGCCCAACGGCATCTGTTTCTCGCCGGACTACAAGAAGCTGTACATAGCCGATACCGGGGCCGCCGGACGGGACTTAAAGGTTTGGGACGTCAACGGCGCAACCCTGCAGAACGGCAAGCAGCTGGCGGCTTTGACGATTCCGGGCTCTAACGCCGTCACCGCGGCCGACGGCATCCGCTGCGATGTCGATGGCAACATCTGGGCCGGAGCGAGGCCCGGCGTGCAGATTCTAACGCCACAGGGCGAGCGCATCGGCGCGATCTATCTACCCGAAAACTGCGCCAACGTCTGCTTCGGTGGACCACGGCGGAACCGGCTCTTTATGACCGCGAGCCAGTCGCTCTATGCGGTGTCCGTCAACACGACAGGCGCCCATATCTGCTAGCGCCGCACATAACCATGAAGAGCGGTGCGTTGCCCACCGGCGCGATGGGCCTCGTCCGATAAGGCTTGCACGCCGGTGGAGTCGATCCACCGGTTGTAGAAGTTGAACAAAGCACACACCGTGATCGCGTAGTAAATCTGTTCGTCCGTCCAGCCGGCGGCGTGGAGCGGAACCATGTCCTCGGCCGTGATCGACGGCGACGCCGAGTTCACCTTGTCGAGAAACCGGAAGAGGGATTTCTCCGCCGAAGTCAGCGCGGAGCTTTCGAAATCGGCGAGCACCGCCTGAACCGCTTCTTCGCTCCCCAGCAGAACCGCCGCGACCGCGGCGTGGGACTTGATTCAAAACGGGCAGTGATTCCGGGCCGAAGTGAACGCGGCGATGAGTTCGCGCAGCCCCGGCGACAGCGGCGCTTCTCCATGGAGGATCTCGTGCGTAAACCTGGCCAGGTGTTCGGTCGCCTGCGGCTTGAACGCGAACAGATGCCAGATTTGCGGGTACTCGGCTCCGCCCTTGGCCATGGCGGCGATGGCCTGGGCATAGGGCCCGGGCGCAGGGTTGGCTTCAACGTCGGGGAGGAAAAGCGGATCCATACACGGTCAAGATTAGCATCCCAATCTGCTCGCGAGCGCCAGCTCCTGCGCCCGCTTCTCCCGACGCGCCCCCTCCGGCAGCGTCTTTGCGATCGCCGCCACAGACTCCCGCCAAGGCGTATACTCGATCCCCAACTCCCGCTTACTCCGGCCATTATCCACCGCCGACATCCACCGCCCGCTGAACGGCGAGCAGTCCAGCAGCAGGCCTGCCGCCTCCAACTCCGCCCGGGCCACCCTTACCAATCGCAGCTCCCGCCCCGCCAACCGCGCCAACTCCTCCAGAAACTCTTCAATCTCCGGCCCCTCATCCTGCGACAGATTGAACGCCCGCCCGATCCCCACCTCGCTCCCGGCCAGCATCCCAATGCACCGCGCGACGTCTCCCCCATAGACATGGTGCAACCGTAAATGCGGCCCCGCCGGTATCAGAATCGGTCCCCCATCCCGCAGCCGCCCCCAGTAAGCCGCGATCCGGCTGTAATGGTCCCGCTCACTGTTCACCATCGGCAACCGCAGCACCGTCACCGGCAATCCCGCCGCCAGCAACGCCTCCTCCGCCGCCCGCTTCTCCACCCCATACAGCCAATCCCCGTAGTCCGCACTCCCCGCCCCGGGATCCGCCATCACGGGGCCTTCATAATCCTCCTCCCGAAACGGCCGCTCCAACCCTTCCCGAACCAAATACACCTGCCCCGTACTCAGCATCACATACCGCCCCACCCGTCCCCCCAAAACCCGCCCGGCCACGTCGCCCTCCGGTCCCGTATACAGCGTCGTGTCCACCACCAGATCAAAGCTCCGCCCGTTCACGGCACGTTGTAAATCGGCCTCACTCCGCCGGTCTCCCAGCACCCGCTCCACCCCCTCCGGCAGCTCCGCCACCGTCTGTCCCCGGTGAAACACAGTCACCCGATACCCCTTCTCCACCAACGTCCGCACAATTCCCGGACCCAAGTTCCGCGTTCCGCCAATCACCAATGCCTGCATCTTAACGCATAATACCCCACCTCATTCGCTAAACTCAGGTCAATGCTCATCTGCCCCGTCCGCGACTGCCAACAGGCCCTCGCCCCCGCGGACCGCCGCCTCCGCTGCCCCCGCGGCCACTCCTTCGACGTGGCCCGCACCGGCTACACCAACCTCCTCCAACCCCAGGACCGCCGCTCCAAAAACCCCGGCGACACCGCCGCCGCCGTCGCTGCTCGCCGCCGCCTCCACGACCGTGGCGTCACCGCTCCGCTCCTCGCCGCCATCGCCAACCTCGCCGCCCCCGCCGCTCAGGACGTCGTCCTCGACGCCGGCTGCGGCGACGGCTTCTATCTCGGCTCCCTCGCCCAGCAGTCCTCCTGCCAGTCCCACGGCGTTGATATCTCCGTCCCCGCCGTCGATGCCGCGGCCCGCCGCTACCCCGGGTGCCAATGGATTGTCGCCAATGCCGACCGCCAAATCCCCTACGCCGACTCGACCTTCTCCCTCGTCCTCTCCATCACCGCCCGCATGAACGCTCCCGAATTCCGCCGCGTCCTCCGCCCGGATGGCCGCCTCCTCGTCGCCATCCCCGCCCCGGAGGACTTCATGGAACTCCGCGGGGCCACCCGCGATCGCGTCGAACGGACCGTCGAAACATTCCGCCCCGCCTTCAACCTCGTCACGCACCAGCGCGTCTCGACCGTTGCCGACCTCGATTCCGCCTCGGTTCTCGACATCCTCCTCGCCATCTACCGTCCTCTGCAATCCACCCCGCCCACGGCCACCCGCGTCACGTTCAGCCTCGATCTGCTCCTATTCGCTCCTGCCCATTAGTTCTGGAGGATTGCGAGAAGTCGGCCACCACTTTGCGAAGCTGCTCCAGCACAATCGGTTTCGTCAGGTACGCGCACATCCCCGCCGACAAACACTCGGCCCGATCGGATTCCAACGCATGCGCCGTCAAGGCAACGATCGGCGGCGCAGCGCTGCCCAGGTTCTGCAGGATGTGCCGAGTCGCCCCATAGCCATCCAGAATCGGCATCTGACAATCCATCAAGACCAAATCGAAGCTCTCCCGTTGGCACGCCTCCACCGCGTCCATACCGTTCGTCACCACCGTCGCCTCGATTCCGATCTTACGCAGCAGTCCCAGGATGACGCGTTGGTTCGTCAAGTTATCCTCGGCCACCAGAACGCGCAGCCCCGCCGACATCGGCGTCGTCGCCGCTTCCAGCCCCGACACGGGTGCGCTTGCCCCTACCACCGGAAGCTCCACCGTAAACGTTGACCCCTTTCCCGCACTGCTCGTGCAGCCGATCGTGCCCCCCATCGCCTCCACCAGTCGCCGCGAAATCGCCAAGCCCAACCCGGTCCCCCCGTAAAGCCGCGTCGTCGATGAATCCACCTGCACAAAGTTCTGAAACAACAGCGGAATCTTGTCGGCCGAAATCCCAATGCCGCTATCCTGCACCGAAAGCAGCACCGTGCCGGCCTTCCACTCCGCCGCCAAAGTCACCGAGCCGGTCGGCGTGAACTTGATCGCGTTTCCCAACAGGTTCAGCAGAATCTGACGGATCCGAGCCGGGTCGCTCTCGATCCAGCCCAAAGCCGCCCCTTCCGTCTTCAACTCCAGCGTCAGCCCTTTCCGGTCGGCCATCGGCCGGACCAATGTACAGACTTCGTTCATCAGCTCCGGCAAACAAACCGGAATCCGCTCCAACTGCAAATGTCCGGAATCGATTTTCGAAAGGTCGAGAATGTCGTTGACAACGGCCAGTAGGCACTCCCCCGACGACCGCAGCGTCGAAAGTAACTCCGTCTGGTTCTCGTCGAGGCGTGTCCCCGCCAGTAGCTCCGCCAAGCCGAGCACGCCATTCATCGGCGTCCGCAACTCATGACTCATCGTCGCCAGAAACTCGGCCTTCACGCGCGCCCCCGATTCCGCCGCCCCTTTCGCCGCCTCGAGTTCCCGCGTCCGGTCCGCCACGCGAGCTTCGAGTTCCGCCGTCCGTTCGGCTTGGGCGCTCGCTTTGCCGCGGACCCACAACCAACCCAGCAGCACCAATCCGGCGATCGCCACCAGGCGGAACCAGAGCGTCTCCCAGTAACGCGGCAGAATCTCCCACGCCAGCGTCGTCTCCTGCACCCCGGACCCGTCCTCCCAGCTCGATCGGAGCCGGAAACGGTACTGCCCCGGGCCCAGATTCGTATATTGCACCGACCGTCGATTCAACGCCGACTGCCATTGCGTGTCGACTCCTTCCAAAAAATAGGCAATCGACACTGGTCGTGGCGTCGAAACCGAGAAGGCATCGAACCCTATCTGCACTCGCGACGCCCCGGCCGCAATCCGCGCCGGAGTGCCGAAGGGGATTCGCCTCTCGTCGGCCTGCAACTCTGTGATGATTGGCGTCGGACCGTAGGCTGGCACCGAGATGCGAGTTGGCAACACGCTCAAGACCCCTTGCAGAGACGCAAACAGGAGTCGGCCATCGGGCAGAACGACCGACCCCTGGCCCCGGCACATCCCGAAGTTGATGCTCCGCAATCCATCGGCCCGCGTCAGGCGAAGGTCCGCCTCCCGTGCGCCAGCCAGCCAGCGCGTGGGTTGCAGGCGCACGAGCCCGTTTCGCGTCGCCCCCCAAATCGCTCCCGTGCGGTCCCGCTGCAGCGCAAAAAAACTATCCTCGAGCAATCCTCTCGGTCCCCAAGCCAAAGCCTCCGGGTCCCAGGTCAGCAGTCCCCGGTTAGTTCCCACCCAAAGCCGCCGGGTCTTCTCATCCCAAAACAGACAGTGAATCATCTCGTCGCGAAGGCTTTCAGGCGGCCGCTCCACCCATTCGGTGCCGGTCGAGAGTTGCACCAGCTTTTGGCCGTCGGTGCCCCACCCGAGTCCCGGCGGACCGAACGCGAATAGCTGCCAGTTCCCCTGCCCGCTGAGCTTCCGCCCGGCCTCTCGGCTGAGCAGCGAAGGCAAAACATACAGCCCACTCGATCGCGACACGTACGCCTGGCCATTGCTTGGATGAACCCACCAACCTGAGATTCGACCGTCCTGATCGGCACGCGGATCGTCTACGGGAGTCGGTCGGTCGCGGTCGACCCGCCAGCGCGTTCGACCGGAGCCAACTACGAGCGAACCCGACGCCCGATCCCGCGCCGAATACCAAAGATTCCCCGATTCGATCAGAATCGCGCGCCGCTGGTCGCCCCGCCAGTGGGTCAGTCCGCGACTCATTGAATGCGTCCAAACGTCTCCATTTGCTTCTCGTAAAATCGAGTTGACCACATCGCCCGCCAACCCTTCCGCCTTGCCATAGGAGGCGACCGGCGAGTCGCGCAAGCGCAGGAGTTCGCCCGTGAGCGTCCCTATCCACAATGCCCCCTCCCGGTCTTCAAACAGCGCCGTTACTACGGTCTCGTCCAACTGGGGTGCCAGCATTACGGAGTCAAAACGCCCATAGCGCAGCCGGATGACTCCGCCGCGGCCACCTAACCAAACCGCACCGTGGGCGTCTTCGATCACCGGTTCGTAAGCGCTGCCGCTGCCAAATCCGTCCGGCAGCGGCCAACTCTTCAATTGGCCCCCACACCAACACAGCAGCACTCCGCGGGCTCGCAGCCAGACGCGTCCGCCCCGGCCCACGACCATGCGGCCAATCGGGCCCGGCGGCAATCTCGCCACCAGTTTGGAACCCCCCTCGGGATCCCACCGCTCCAGTTTGCCGTCCGCCGAACCGGTCCAAACCGAGCCATCTCCCCCGAGGGCGATCGCGGTCTGCTCAGCGAGCGAACCCATCCCCAGCGACAACTGCGCCATCGGTGAACGACCCACGCTCAACTCCTCAATGCCGTTGGGCCCCCCCGCCCGAACTCGATCTCTGGATGCAAGGATGGCCCATCGCCACGAGGGGACTCGCACCGTAGGATTGCCGAGAGCGACCACCTGCACCGGAGTCCCTTCCGGCAGATGCCGAGCCTCCGCCGGGATTCGCACAAGCGAACCCGTAACCGTCACCCCCCACAACGCGCCCTGCGGATCCACCGCGATCCGCCGTAGACTGCGGTCCATGACGTCGGATTCCGGCCACGGAGAACGCACCGCGCTCGACCCGTTGAAACGAACAAGACCATCAGCGTTCGCGACCCAAAGCACCCCATCCGGCGTCTGATTAATGTCGGTGATCGTCTCCTCGGGAAACCCCCGCGCCCAGCCCCAGCGATCGAGAACATACTGACTGGTGGGAGGTAGCGGGTCAAGCGCCCAAGCCCGGCAAGAAGCGATCAGAAGTACCGTGGTTCCTCGCCAATAGGTGTATGTCCTCCTCACAGGTCCCATATCGGCGAGAGATCCGTTCGCAATAGGTAAGGAAGCGGTGGGCCGAGCCCAGTGAGATAAACTGAGGTGGCCATGCTTGCACGCACCTCCTTCCTACTCGTTTTTGCCTCCTGCCTCCTGAGCCAAGCCCAGACCATCCCCGCCACTTATCAAAAATACTGTGCCGCCTGCCACGCCGATTCCGCCACCGGTACCGACCGAGGCCCGGGGTTGATCGACACCCGGTCGCTCCGCTCGAAGTCCGTGGCGCAGATCCGCGACGTTATCCGCAAAGGCACGAACGGCGGGATGCCCGCCTTCGCCCTCCCCCCCAAGGAACTCGACGAACTCGCCGCCGCCCTCCGGTCCTGGAACTCCTCGGCCTTTGACGCCCATCCCGCCGGCGATAGCCAATCCGGCCAGGCTCTCTTCGGCCAAAAGTGCCTGGGTTGCCACATGGTGGAGGGCCAAGGCGGCTCCAACGGCCCCGATCTCTCCAGCGTCGGCCGCGAACTAACCATCCGGGAAATTGAGCAGACCCTCTCCAACCCCACCTCCCGCAAGGGCCAGAAGAGTGGGGCGAGTTGCCCCAGTTGGGCCTTCTGCCCCGACGATCCCTGGGCCGTCGTCAACGTCCGCCTGAAGACCGGCCAGACCCTGCGCGGCTTCGCCAAAGGCCGCGGCCAGCACGACCTCCAGCTCCAAACCCTCGATGGCAAAATGCACCTGCTCACCTCGGCCGACTATCAAAACATCGACTTCGAAAAGAAGTCGCTGATGCCGGCCCTCCAAGCCACGGAAGCCGAAAAGCAAAATCTGATCGCCTACCTCAGCACCCGCGGCGGGGTCCCGACCGGGCCGATCCAAGCGACGTTAACCCCTGTCACTGCCCAGGCCCAGGCCAAAATTCAACAACCAGCCCCCGGCGAATGGCCCGGCTACCACGGCCTGCCGAGCGCCAACCGCTACAGCCCTCTGAAACAGATCACCACCGCCAACGCCGCCCGCCTCAAACCCGCCTGGACCTACGCCCTGCCTCACATGAGCCTCCAAACGACACCCCTGGTCGCCGACGGCATCATGTACGTCACGGCGCCCAATCGCGTCTGCGCTCTCGATAGCAGCACCGGCCGTGAAATCTGGTGCTACGATCGCCAGCGTTCCACCGCCACGAAAATCTCGGGCGACGCCGCCAAAGGCGCCCAGCGCGGCGCGGCCCTGCTCGGCGACCGAATTTTCTTCTCGACCGATGATGCCCATCTCATCGCTCTCAACCGCCTGACCGGAGCGTTGATGTGGCAGGTCTTCATGCCCGCCAATCTCAAGGGTGCCTTTGGCACCACCGCGGCCCCGCTCGTCGTCGGCGATCTCGTCATCTCCGGCATCGCCGGCGGCGACGCCCCGCTCCGCGGCTTCCTCGCCGCCTACAAGGCCACCACCGGCGAAGAGGTCTGGCGCTTCTGGACCGTCCCCAAGCCCGGCGAACCCGGCTCGGAAACCTGGCGCGGAAAGGCCATTGAATACGGCGGCGGCGCCACCTGGCTCACCGGCTCCTACGACCCCGAACTCGACACCCTCTACTGGCCCACCGGCAACCCTTATCCCGACACCGACGGCACCGAACGCGGCGGCGATAACCTCTATACCGACTGCGTCGTCGCCCTCGACCCGAAAACCGGCAAGCTAAAGTGGCACTTCCAATTCACCCCCCATGACCTCTGGGACTGGGATGCCACCGAGCCCCTTGTCCTGGTCGACGCCAACTTCCAAGGGCGCGATCGCAAGCTCCTCCTTCAAGCCAATCGCAACGGATTCTTCTACGTTCTCGACCGGGTTACCGGCGAGTTCTTACTGGGCAAACCCTTTGTCGAGCGCCTGACCTGGGCCAGCGGCATCGACCCCAAGGGCCGACCCATTCTCACGGCCAACAGCAAGCCAACGCCCGGAGGAACCAAAACCTGCCCCGCCGTCCGCGGCGCGACGAACTGGTACTCCACTTCCTACAGCCCCGACACCAAACTCTTCTACGTCATGGCCGTTGAAGACTGCAACCTGTATCGCCAAGCCGGCAATTGGTTTGTTCCGTACAACGATCCGGCGAACCCGCCGGTGAAACTGCTGCGCGCTCTCGACATCGAAACCGGGAAAGTGGTTTGGGAAGTCCCCCAGGTGGGCGCTCCGGAAGCGAACTACTCCGGCGTGTTGACGACTGCGGGGGGCCTGCTCTTCTACGGCGAGTCCGGCGGGACTTTCGCCGCCGCCGACGCCAAAACCGGCAAGACCCTTTGGCACTTCAACACGGGCCAGGCCTGGAAGGCCTCGCCGATGACCTATCTCGTGAAGGGCCGCCAGCATGTCGCGATCGCAGCTGGCGGCACCATCGTCTCTTTTGCCCTCGATTAGACCGCCCGGTTCAAAACCCGGTTCAGCCGTTGAACAAATTCACTCGGGTTATCAAGCGCAACGCCCTCGACGAGCAGCGCCTGATCAAGCAGGAGAAAGGCCGTGTCTTCGAGCAGCGAATCGTCCGTGGAAGCGAGTAGCTTCTTCACGATGTCGTGATCGGGGTTGATCTCGAGAATCGGTTTGGCGTCCGGCATCTCTTTCTGGCCCATCGCGCGGAGCATCTGCCGCATCTGCATGGACGGTTCTTCCTCGTCGGTTACGATGCACGAAGGGCTATCGGCGAGCCGCGAAGACTGGCGAACGTCCTTCACCTTATCGCCGAGGACGCCTTTCAGCTTCTCGAGCAACGGGGTGAGAGCCTCTCGCTTCTCCTCGGTCGTTTCGTCCTTCAGGTCGTCGCCGGCCGAGGCCTTGTTCACCGACTTGAGTTCCACGTCCTGATACTTTTCAATCCGGGAGAAGACGAACTCGTCGATCTCATCGGCCAGGATGACCACCTCGATGTCCTTCTTCTTGTAGATCTCGAGCAACGGGGAGGTCCGAAGTTGGGTCGCGTTCTGGCCGGTGATGAAGTAGATGGCCTTCTGGCCTTCCTTCATCCGGCCTTTGACTTCGGCGAAACTCGTCCAGGAATCGGCTGTAGTGGTCTTCACGCGGATCAGGTCGAGGAGCGTCTCCTCGTTGGCGTGGTCGCTGTAGAGGCCTTCCTTGAGTGGACGGTTGAACTCCTCAATGAACTTGATGTACTTCTCCGGGTTGTCGGCGGCGACCGACTTGAGTTCGGAGAGGATCTTCTTCACGCTGGCGGTACGGATCGCGGTGAGGACGCGATTCTGTTGCAGGATCTCGCGGCTGACGTTGAGCGGGAGGTCTTCGCTGTCGATGACGCCGCGGACGAAGCGCAGGTAGGTGGGGAGCAACTCTTTCGAGTCGTCCATGATGAACACGCGGCGGACGTACAGCTTCACGCCCGGGCGATAGTCGGCCTGGAAGAGATCGAACGGTGCCTTCGACGGGATGTAGAAGAGCGTCGTGTACTCCATCGTGCCCTCGGCCTTGGTGTGGAACCAGAGCAGCGGGTCTTCCCAATCGCCGGAGATGGACTTGTAGAGCTCAGTATAGTCTTCGTCCTTCAATTCGGACTTCGATCGCTTCCACAGCGCGCTTGCCGCGTTGGCCTGCTTGGTGGTGCGCTTCTTGATGGATTTCTTTTCGGTCTCGTCCCACTCGTTTTCGTCGGCCGTGAGGAAGATCGGGAAGGCGATGTGGTTCGAATACTTCTTGACGATTTCGCGGAGCTTGTAGCTGTTGGCGTACTCCTTTCCTTCCTCGTGGAAGTGCAGGGTGACGGTGGTGCCGTGGGTGGCTCGCTCGGCGGGTTCGAGTTCGAAGCCCGATTTGCCGTCGCTCGTCCAGCGCCATGCCGTCTCTTCGCCGGCCTTTCGGGAGACGACCTCAACCTTATCGGCGACGATGAACGCGCTGTAGAACCCGACGCCGAATTGGCCGATCAGGTTCGAATCCCGTTTGGCATCCCCGGAGAGGTTGGCCAGGAAGTTCTTGGTGCCAGACCGGGCGATGGTCCCGAGGTGAGAGACGAGGTCTTCATCGTTCATGCCGATGCCCGTATCGGAAATGCACAGCGTTCCGGCCTCTTCGTTCAACTCCAGGTCAATGCGCGGGTCGAAGGGAAGAGATTTATAGGGCTCCTCGGTGAGCGAGAGATACTTCAGCTTATCGAGCGCATCGGAAGAGTTCGAGACGAGCTCTCGAAGGAAGATCTCCTGATGCGAGTAAAGCGAGTGGATAATGAGTTGAAGCAGTTGACTGACTTCAGTTTGAAATTCACGTTTTGACATAGTTCTTTAGTTGCTAGCGCTCTATTCTTATGTTATCGAATCCGGTGACCCCCATCCCCGCTTTTACGCGGCCCGTCGAGAATCTGCTCCGGTACTACGTGCTCAAGGCGGTGTTGACGACGATCGCCTTTCCTGTGACGATGCTGCTGCTCTACTTTCGTTACCACACGATGCGGTACGAATTTAGCGACCAGGGAATCCGCATGAGTTGGGGCATCCTGTTCCGCAACGAGGTGGTACTGAATTACGGACGGATCCAGGATATCCATCTCCGTTCGAATGCGGTGGAGCGGTGGCTTGGGCTAGCCCGGATTGAGATTCAAACCGCTAGCGGATCGAGCGATTCCGAGATGGTTCTCGAAGGAATCCCCGACGCCGAGGCGATGCGGGATTTTCTGTATTCGAGGATGCATGGGGCGGCCGACGCCGCGCATCACCCGAAGGGCGACTTGGCCTCCGTTCTTCTCGAAGTCGCCGCAGAGCTGCGACTGGTTCGGGAGGCGATAGGGAAAAATGGTTAACATCCTGCTGCGGTGGTTAAGGGTTCCGCCGGAGCCGACTCCGCCCGAGGGGGCGAGCGACTCGGTGATCGTCTTTCGGGCGGGGCGGAACTATTGGCGTTGGCGCTTCCTTACGTGGGCAGCGGCGCAGTTGGGCGTCATCATCTTGGGCGGAATGTTCGCGACCGTAATTTTGACGGCGCAGGCGAAAATGTCTCCGCTGGCTGTCTTCGTCTGGGACGCGGTGGAAACTGTCGCCTTCCTGGCCTATTTGGTTTTTCTGCCGATCAGCTACCAATTGCAGCGGCTGAACTACGAGTTGCGTTGGTACATCGTCACCGACCGGAGCCTCCGGATTCGGAGCGGCATCTGGAGCGTCGAGGAAATCACGATGACGTTTGCAAATATTCAGGATCTGCGGATTTCGGCAGGCCCGTTGCAGGGCTGGTTGGGCTTGGCCGACCTGGTCGTGAGCAGCGCCGGAGGTGGCGCGGCGAAAGGCAAGGGAACCGACGCCAAGAGCGGCCATACCGCGCAGTTCGCCGGGATTGAGAACGCCACGGCAACGCGGGACCTGATCGTAGCGCGGCTGAAGCACTACCGGGACGCCGGGCTGGGCGACCGAACGGAAAAGCCGGTAATCGGGGTAGAAGCGGCAGCCGCGGAGCTGTTGGCGGCAGCAAAAGAGTTGCGGTTAGCCGTAGACCTCCGCGTAGAGAGTTAGTATTTCCTCCTTCGAAGGGACTCGCGGGTTGTTAGCGGGGGAGCCGGAGGCGAGAGCGTCTTCGGCCATCTGGGGCATGGCGGCGCGGTAGGCCGCTTCGGGGACGCCGTACTCGCGGAGCGTGGGCACTTGCAGGTCCCGGTTGAAGGCTTCGAGGGCGGCCAGGACGTCCGAACCCAGGCCGGTGTGGGCGGCGAAGGCGGCGTAGCGCTCCGGGTTGCCGGAGAGGCTGAAGCGGGTGATGGCGGGCAGGAGCATGGCGTTGGAGAGACCATGGGGGATATGGAAGAAGGCCCCGAGGGGGCGGGACATGCCATGGACGAGGGCGACGCTCGCGTTCGAGAAGGCCATGCCGCCGAGCGTCGCGCCGGTCATCATAGCTTCCTTCGCGGGGAGGTCTTGCGGGTTCGAATAGGCCCGGCGGAGATGCGGCACGATGAGGCGGCCGGCTTCAAGGGCGATCGCATCGGAGAAGGGGCTGGCCTTGCGGGAGACGTAGGCTTCGAGAGCGTGGGTGAGCGAATCGATGCCGACGGCGGCGGTGAGGGCGGCGGGGGTTGAGAGCGATAACTCGTAGTCGACGAGGGCGACCGTGGGCAGCAGGTAGCCATCGAGGATCATCATCTTCACGTTGCGGGGGCGGTCGGTGATGATGGTGACGCGGGTAGCTTCGCTGCCGGTGCCGGCGGTGGAGGGGACGGCGATGAGCGGGAGGCCCGGGGCGGGGACCTTGTGATAGCCCATGTAGGCCGAGAGCGGGCCGGGGTTGGTGGCCAGGATTGCGATGGCTTTGGCGGCGTCGATGGTGGAGCCTCCGCCGAGGGCGACGATGCCGTCGGCCTCGTGAGCGCGGAGGGCCGAGAGACCGGCGGCGACGACGTCGAGGTCGGGGTCTGGCGTGACGCCGGAGAAGATGGCCGTGGGCAGGGCCGCCGCGAGGAGGGCGGCGGGCTGGCTCTCGCGGAGGTACGGATCGACGACGAGGAGCGGCCGCCGGATGCCGAGGCGCTGGGCTTCGGCGGGGGCCTGTTGCGAGGCTCCGCCGCCGATGATGAGCGTGGGTGGGAGTTGGAGTTTTACGACCATCGCGTTAGGGTTACCTTCGTTCGGGTGTAGAACTGGATGCCTTCGTTGCCCTGGACGTGGAGATCGCCGAAGAAGCTTTCGTTCCAGCCGGAGAAGGGGAAGAGGGCCATGGGGGCGGGGACGCCGATGTTGACGCCGATCATGCCGCAGTTGACGTTGCGAGCGAACTTGCGGGCGGCGCCGCCGGAGCGGGTATAGATGACGGCTCCGTTGCCGTAGGGCGATTGGTTGGCCGCGGCGATGGCGGCGTCGAGGTCGTCTTCGCGGAGGAGGGTGAGGACGGGGCCGAAGACTTCGTCCTTGAGGAGTCCGGAGTCGGCGGCGACGCCGGAGACGATGGTGGGGCCGACGTAAAAGCCTTCGGACGGGGTCGAGTGACGGCGGCCATCGACGAGCATTTCGACGTTCTGTTGGTCGCCGAGGGCGAGGTAGCGCTGGACGCGGTCGAGGGCGATCGAATCGATGAGCGGGCCCATGCCGACGGGGGCACCTTCGTCGGTGGCTCCGACGGACATTTCGGCGGCAAGGGAGCGGAGGCGTTCGGTGATGGGCTCGGCGGCGGGGCCGGCGACGACGGCGACGCTACCGGCCATGCAGCGTTGGCCGGAGCAGCCGAAGGAGGAGGAGAGGATGGCGTCGGCGGCGAGGTCCATGTCGGCGTCGGGCATGACGATCATGAAGTTTTTGGCTCCGCCGGCGGCTTGGACGCGTTTGCCGTTAGCGGTGCCGCGGCGGTAGACTTCACGGGCTACGACGGTGGAGCCGACGAAGCTGACGGCGGCGATGCCGGGGTGGTCGAGGATGGCGTGGACGGTATCGACGCCGCCATGGACGAGATTGAGCACCCCGGGCGGGAGGCCGGCGGCGACGAAGAGTTCGACGAGGCGGGCGGCGGTGAGCGGGACCTTCGGGGAGGGCTTGAATATGAAGGTGTTGCCGCAGGCGAGGGCGACGGGGAACATCCACAGGGGGATCATGGCCGGGAAGTTATAGGGCGTGATGCCGGCGCAGACGCCGACGGGGAAGCGTTCGGCTTCGCCATCGATGTTGCGAGCGACCTGGCCGAGTTTCTGGCCCATGAGGAGGGACGGGATGCCGCAGGCGAGATCGACGACGTCGATGCCGCGACGGAGATCGCCTTGGGCTTCGACGAGGGTCTTGCCGTGCTCGCGGCAGATGAGGAGGGCGATTTCCTGATAGTTTTCTTCGAGCAGCGCCTTATATTTGAAGAGAATCCGGGCGCGGTCCCCGGGGGGCGTGTTGGACCATTCTGGCAGCGCGGCTTGGGCGGCGCGCACGGCGGCATCGACATCGGAAGCGGTGCCGACGGGGCAGCGAGCGATCTCGATGCCGCGTGACGGGTTGAAGACCGGGGTGAAGCCCGGGGCGGCGCTCGGGATCCACTGATTGGCGATGAGATTATTCAGCATGGGTTAGAAAGAGTATCGCAGGGCGAATGGGTTGTTCGGCATGATTTTGGGTTCAGGCAGCCTTGTTTTGGGTTGCGCCGGCAGCCGGAATTGGATGGTCCGAACAGATAAACGGTTTGTTTTTAGCAACATCCTGGGTTCTTTCCTCTGGGAGCGGGAAACGATCCTGGAGGAGGACAAACGCTTGGAGAGTGGTCAAACGAGCGCGATGGAGCTGATTGATTTCGCGATCGAGCCCTTCGGCGGCTCCGGACTTGGCGTAGAGCGAGGCGGTGACGACGCCGAGTCGGGCTTGTTCTTTAGCCGCGCCGGAGAGCTTTGGGGCTTCGATTTCGACTTGGGCCCTGGTGGCTCGGATCTCGTTATTGATGAGGGCCGTTTCAGCGGCCTGAGCGCGAATCAGGCGCCATTCGTTGGCGACGAAGCTATCGACGAGTTCGTGTTCGGAGACCGTCCGCGGGGCGAGTCGGGCGAGCCAACCTTGGCGGAAGAGTTCGTACTGCTCGGGGCACTCGTTTAAGAGCAGGACCGTGGTGCCTTTTCTTCGGCGCGGGCGTAGCGACCGTGAAGGAGACGGGCTTTGCGGGAGCGCTCTTTTCCGGCGTCGGTGGTCGGCCCTTTGGAGCGGGCTCCGTTGAGGCGGGCTTGTTCGGCCCGGGAGTTCCGAGGTGAATTTGACGATTCCATTTGGTGATTCCTCAGTTCGAAGTTTGCGGGGAGGGGAAGAGGTAATGGAACAAAACGAGGCGAAAACGGGACAGAAAATGGAACTATATTTCTTTTGGCTTGAGAGATGGCAGGTGTTTTGGGGGGTTGGCGAATGGGTTGTGAACGGGGTGGTCGGAGAGGGTAGAAAAGTGGGAATTTAGGGGGCAGTCTGGGGTGCGGGCCAAAGGTGAAAGGGTTGCTCGCGTCATGTTTGGCAGTTGCTTTAGCGATCGTATTCAATTGTGGGCTGCCGGGTTTGCAGACTAGATAGGGTCAGGGGGTGGGGTTGGAGTGCTTGAGAAATCCGGGGTGAGATTCGGGGTGATTCTGCGGGAGAGAGTCAGGCCGCGGACTGAGAGACTTGATCCCGTTCTGACCGCCGTGGCAGATTCCGTGCGGCGGGTTCGAATCCGATCCAGGGGTGCTCTTTCATAGATTGGGCGGCGAGTTTCCAAATCGTACGTCATACGACCAATGACCGCCGCGATGTCCCAGAACGCCGTTTCTGGGGAGGCTGCCTAGGCCTAAACGGACTTGTCGCTGCAACCGACGAAAAACAGACCAAGGCCAAAGATGAGCCCTTTATCTTGATGGTGGCAGATAAGCATCGGTCCACGTCGCGGCGAGGTCAATCTTCGCATCGCGTAACTTCTCGTTCCTCACAGCAAAAAACGGCTGCATCGCCTTTAGCGCGCCCGCGGGCAACTGGCCGTCGGTAGTAAACTGCGTTAGGCTCCAGCGCAGGATCGCGAGGTCAACGTCCGTGTCCGGTGAGTGCAACTCCGAGGGTAACCGAGCGCGAATCTCTTCGGCGCTTTGCGCCTTGATCCACTGCTGCCCTTTGAGCAAGGCTCGCGTGAGGCGCCGGGCGGTGTCCGGATTCTTCGTGAGCCACTCCGCGCGGGCACCGTAGGCGGTGCCCCCGTAGTTCGGGCCGCCGAAAAGTTCATTGATTGACTCGGTAGAACTGGCATCGACCAACAATCGTGCTTTCGGATTGCGCGCGAGATAGCGCAGATGTTCACCGCCCACCAGACACGCGGCGTCGATACGCCCGCTTTCGATCGCGGCCAACGCGGAGGCGCCTACGCCGATGCCGACCACTTGATAATCCGCCGGATTCAAACCGTGCTTGGCGAGCCAGTTGATCATCCAGACGTGCGTAGCCGAGCCTGTGGAAGAAACGCCGATGATCTTCCCTTTCAGGTCCTCCGGGCGCTGCACGTTGGCACTGGCCACGACGCCGCTCGTGGGCCGGTCCTGTATGATGAAAAACGCCAGCAAATGCTGGCCCTCCGCGGCTAGTTGCAAGGTTTGGGAATAGCCGATCTCAGCGATGTCGACGCTGCCGCCCAGCAGCGCCTGCGCCGTTTTCGCGCTCGACGGAAGCTGCTCCACGCTCACTTCGAGCCCTTCCTGGTCGAAGTAGCCGAGCGCGCGCGCTATCGGCGTGGTGAGGTAATGCGCCTGAAGGCCGGGCCCCACGCTGCCTAGGCGCACGGGCGTTTTTCCGGATTTCGCGCCGCAACCGGCGAGCAGCAGGCTCAAGAGCAATAACTTCTTCATCGGTTCTCCAAATACTCGTCGGTCCACGTCGTGGCGAGGTTGATCTTCGCGTTCTTCACGGATTCTAAGCTCCCCGCCAGCATGCGATACATCGCCTCCGCCGCGCCGGCGGGCATGCGTCCGTCCTGCGTAAGCAATCCATCGAGCCCCACGCCCTTGATCCACGCGCGCGCGCTCGCTTCGGCCTGTTGCGGATCGGTGCCCCGAAAATCTAGGCCAAACAGAATGTTGCCGAGCACCGTCTTCCAGGGCAGCAGCGCGTCCTGTTGAAACAGGTACGCGGCTTGGCGGTTGATGCCGGCGAGCGGTTGGCCGAAAATTTCAACCGTACCTTCCGACGGTTCCATCAATCCCGCGGCCATGTTGAGTAACGTCGACTTCCCGCATCCGCTGGGTCCAACGACGGATAGGAACTTGCCCGCTCGCACCTCGAGGTTGATTCCTGCAACCGCCGTGTATCCCGCAAAGGTTCGGGAAAGATTAGTGAATCGAACCGCAGTTAAAGTGCCAGCGTCTTCCGCCCGGATTTTCAACATCCGGCGATAATACCATGGGGGCATTTACGACCGTGTTACGCATGCGAGGGTTTTGGTCCGGAGGCTAAAGCCTTATTAACGGAATAATCTAAGAGACCGCGAAGTCAGGTCCGCGGAAGCGTGGCTGGCATCGTCCGAACTCCATCCCCAGGAGTTGAAGCTCTACTGACGTCGTCCGCAACACTCCTCCGTTTCCTCCGCGAGTTCAGCTATTTGGCGAATGCAGCGCAGCGAGGCCTTTTCCTCCCGACCTCTTTATCGCGGGCTTTCACACTTCGCCCATGCCGCCTTCGCCGATGGGCGAGATGAGTTCGTAAGGGCCGAATTTGTCGGAGGGCTGGAGCGGCATAATTGGGGCCAAGGACTTCAGTTTAGCCGATTAGCAACTCATTCAGTTCCACTTGGTGGGACGCATTCCATAGCGGTTCTCATCCACGCTCCTCGGAAGTCCCGTTCTGGGAAGTTGAAAGTGTGGTCTGGATCGTCGGCGATGCGGAAGTTGGCCGGGTTGATCCTGCTCGAATTTCGAGACGCGGATCTAAGGGGATCCCAATCTCCATTTTTCGCCAGTCAGAGCCTTGTTCGGGTTTTCCCTCGCATCCCTTCAATGAGGGACTCGCCGTTCATCGCGCGCCGATCGTCCAGTTGCCGTTTCGCTCTACATACCGCGTCACCCGGTGTTCTTCGTTATCCTCCCGTTTCAAATCGCGATCCGTAAAGCGAAACAGGAGTGCCGGCCCAGAGACGCATCGGGTGTCATGAATGTCGCCGGGCAGATAAACCTGGACGTCTCCCGGGCGCACGAGCGTGGAACCCCTTTTGACAAGTTGCACGCTGCCGTCCGCGTTCTCGATGCGAGCGTAGGTTCCCATCTCGATTTCGCCTTGCTGGAGCGCATAGATGACCCACCCCCGGCCATGGTCATGGGGTGGCCGGTAGAGCCCTGTCGGCTCGGTATGGGCCAAGAGGATGAACCCTTGCTCCGGATCCCGATAGAGCTCTTGGTAGGCCGGCGCCTCGCGGTGCAGCGACGCCAACCACTCCTCGGTGACCGGCGACTGGATGAGTTTCTGCAAGTGCTGGCTGCAACTCGCGACCAGTTCGGTGCTGAGAGGTCCCCAGGCGGATCGGATTCCGCCAATCGAAGCGTCAAAAGTGGTTCTTGCCATGTTTTTCGTTTCGTCCCGCTCCAAGGTAGCAGTTGGTGTGGTATGGCGGAAGACGCGGCACTTGCACTGTATAGGTGCGTTTGGCGCGTTATTCGGGCTGGTGACGGCAGGTTGCCAGTACGAGGCCGCGCAACCAGCGGTGGGCAGGATCGGCGTCCAGGCGGGGGTGCCAGAGCAGAGAAACGGTGAACGGCGGCGTAGAGACCGGAAGGGGAAAGCTGTGCATTCCGTCACGCAGGACGCCGGTATGTCTCTCGGGAACACTGGCGATCCAGTCGGAGGCGCGGGCGAGAGCGAGCGCGGTGGAAAAGCCGCCGACGATCGTGATGATCTTGCGTTCCAGCCCGAAGGGAGTCAGGGCTTCATCGATCGGGCCCTTGTCGAGACCGTCCCGGGAGACGTAGATGTGACCACCGGCCGCATAGCGGGCAGGGGTGATCTTGCCCTTGGCCAGCGCGTGTCCCTTGCGTACGACGCCGATGTAGCGGTCTCGAAACAGTTCCTGGGTACGCAGTTCCGGAGCCGTCGAGCTTTCGACGACGCCGGTTTCCAGATCCACGGTTCCTTCGCGGAGGGGCGCGCCGTCTTTGTTTGGTTTCTGCACGAAGCGCAAGCGTACGCCGGGAGCCTCCCTTTCGACTTGGGCGATCAGGTGCGGCCCGAAGTTTTCGACAAAGCCTTCGCTGGTTCGCAGGGTGAAGGTTTGGGTGAGCTGTTTGAGGTTGAGGGTTTCCGCGGGGCGCAGAACTCTTTTTGCCGCGTCGACAATTTGACTGATCTGGGCGCGGAGTTCCACCGCACGAGGGGTAGGGACGAGCCCGCGCCCGGCTCTGACCAAGAGTGGATCGCCGGTGGTTAGTCGCAACCTCGCCAGGGCGCGGCTCATGGCTGACGGGCTAAGCCCCATTCGTCGTGCGGCACCGGCAACACTCCCTTCCGCGAGCACTGCATCGAGCGTGATGAGCAGGTTGAAATCCGGATTCGACATGCCTTGAGTCTAAACGGGTACGGGTTTCAAGGGGCTGGATTTGCTGGTGGCAGAGAGTCGATATAACGCTCGATTCCGTCCAAGAGACGATCCAGGCCGAAATCGAAGCTCTCGTCCATCGTCCGAGGGCGGCCACCGCGGGCCGGCAACGGGGACTGTTCGGAGATGCCGCCCGATTTGGACGTGAGAATGGCGGACAGAAGGGGGTAGCGGGGGTCGTCGATGGCGCGGCAAAGATCTGAGCCGACGGCTTGGGCCCACTGCTCAAAGGTGATGCCACGCGACACGGCTCTGGCTAAAGAGATGGCCGTATCCGAGCTTCCGCCCACATAGCCGTGGACGGCGCTGAGCACGTCCATCTTATCTTCTGGACTCAAGCCGGCTTCGGCGATGGTCTGTAAGAAGGCCTCGTGCCAGCTGAGCCAGTTGGGTCCGTGGGGAGCCGCGACGAACGGCAGTTCGGCGAGCCACGGCCGGGCACACAACATGGTTCGCTTTGCGTGGGCCCAGTACGTTACTTCCTTGCGCCACCCTTCTCGCGGACCGCTCCGCTGTGGCGGCGTGCCCAGGGCCGCGTCGACCGAGGCATCAATGAGGGCTTCTTTGTTGGGGAAGTAACGATAGAGGGCCATCGTCGTGAACCCGAGGCGCTGGGCAACGGCCTGCATCGTTAGCGCGGCGAGACCGTCCCGGTCTGCGATGCTGATCGCGGCTTGGACGACGTCCTCCCGAGACACCATGGGTCGCGGGCCGCGGCCGGGTCGGGGTTGGGTTTCCCAGAGCAGTCGGCTTCGCTTGCGCAGGTCTTCGGCGTTGGTTTCGCTGCTGGCGTTGCTTTCGTTGCTGTTGGGGACGGTTGGGGCGGTAGAGGTCTTGGGGTTCTTCTGCCCGGTCCTGGCTGCCATGTGACTCCTGATGTTTAAAAAACGATTGACAGAGCTACTGTGTATACCATACACTTATCTGTGTACGCTATACACAAATAGAACCATTAGAGAGAGAGGAGATCCAATGTTTAACCAAACGCAGTTCCAGAATCGTTCCATCCAGAACATAGCCAGGAGCACGGCGCAGATCGCGCTGCAGGCGACCGCCATTCTGATCGTCGGTCTGGCTATGACCGTGGCCGTCAGCGGTGCCGAGCCTTCGTTCGACTACCGAATGCTCGCGACTTCGAAGACGTCGACGATGGAGAAAGAGCTGAATGAAGGGGCCGCGGCGGGGTACCGCTTCAGCCGGGTGATGGGGGGCAAGGCGACGAATGGGGGGCAGGTCATTATTGCAATGGTGAAGGAGCCGGTTGGCGGGAGCCAGGAAATCCGCAAGTACCGATTGCTGGCCACCAGCAGGACGTCGACGATGCAAGCCGAGATGCAGCAGTTGGCGGATGGTGGGTATTCGTATCTGGATCACACCGTGTTCGAAGCCGCGACGGGGGGGAAGGAGGTTGTCGTGATTATGGAACTGGATTCGCAAAAGAACCAGGCACCTTCTTCCTATCGCCTGCTGGCGACGACGCGGGCCTCCACAATGCAAAAGGAGCTACAGGACGCTGGTGCGCAGGGATATGCGTTGTTGGGGTTCACGGCCGGGAGAACTGCGTTCGGCAACGAAGTTCTGGCCATCTTGCGGAAGGATAAGTGAACCATTCCGGGGAGGCCCGGTGGTTCACCGTGCTGTCGAGTGACCGGCACCATCATCAGCGAGAGCTTGATCGATCAGCCGACGCAACTTGCCGTTCCTGGAATCGCTTTCAATCTAGCGGTCCCAGACGTCGGCCGCATCGTGACCAAACCCTGCTCGCGGCTCTTTCAATTCGGCAGCGTTCAATTCGGTGATTCGTTGTTCGAGTTGCTCTTCGCGGCTCATGGCGACCTCTCCTTAACAATAGCGCCGCCAAGGCGGCTGTGGTCTAGAAGGTGGGTGACCAAGCCACGTGTCCCACCGAAGTTACTCCTTCAATCGTTCGCCGCTTCACCCTACGAAATGCATTCGTCCGGTGAAGCTGGCGATTCAAAAGATCGAGCATTTTCGGCGCCTTTTCGGGGGGATTTTGAGGCGCTTCGACGATCGTAGCTGTCCGCCCTCTGGCCTTACGGATTTCAGGTGCCGATCGACACTTACGGACGCAACGGGGCAGGGCTCTTTGGCGGCGCGCACGGCGGTCGGTCGCCTTCGTCGCATAATGGGGTGGAGGTCATGAATCCGCTTGTCCGACCCTGATCACAGCGAAAATACTCGCTTGGCTGTTTACGGAACGCTTGTTCCTGGACGGGTGAACCACCACGAGTTGGCCGATCTCCGGGGCCGATGGGTGCAAGGGACCGTGCAGGGCAAACTGATCGACGTCGGTTGGGGCGCTGCGCTGGGCTACCCTGGGTTGATCCTCGATCCATCGGGTTCAGCCGTCGCCGTTTACCTTTTGGAATCCTTGGATCTGCCGGATCACTGGGCCCGTCTCGATGAGTTTGAAGGCCCTGGCTATCGGCGAGTGGTAACTCCCGTCCGCCTGGCCGACGGGGAGCTGGACGCGCAGATCTACGTCCTGGCCGATCCTTCGAATCCGGCTTGATCCGACGATCCCTTACTCCGCTGTGCCTTTATCCGTTCCGCCAGGATCTTGAGATCCTCGATCATCGAAACGGGGAAGGCGCGACGAAATGGTTCGCAGCGTCGGCTTGAGCTGCGGAAATTTCTGTCGAGCCGCGGTGCGCCACTCGATGAACTGAGTCGAATCGTTCTCGCTCCAGAAGGTGCGCTCCTCTGCTTCTGCTCGGAACTCAGGCATCGGCTTCTTTTTCGTCGACTTCATAGGCGCTCCTTTCTCTTCGATTCCTGTCCCGGCCGGAGATTACTCGCACCAGTGTGCCGCGGAGTGCGAACGCGACGAAGAGCTATCGTCCCACGTCGCTCCGTCCAAGCGCGTAGTATTTCATTTTGCGAAATCGAATGTCGCACGTCTCAACGGAAGACGAACAGCCCTTTGAAGAAAACGTCTTCTGCTTCTCCACGCCCATAGTTTATGTCTGTCCCATGCATTCCGCAATTCCTGGCGGAGAGGGGCTGATTGTTGCTCCAGATAGTTCCGCTCCCGCCGGATGGGTTCATGGAATACTCTAAAAGATCTGGGCGCTGGTGAAAATCTAACGATCCACCTTCCTGAGCAATTGATCGGTCGGGTGCGGGACCGCGCCGCGATCAGAAACCAGTCGATGACTACGGTTGTGAAAGAAGCGATCGAGCGAATGCTGGTGGAGGAGAGTGAGCGGGAGGCGGCGGCCTCGCGTCTCATTCGGCGTCTCCAAGAGGTGCCTGACCGAGGGATCGGCGGCGAGATCACGTGGAATCGCGACGAAATCCATGACCTCTGAATTCGTTGATACCAACGTCCTGAGCTCTGTGGAAGATAGGGGTGTGGGGGCAAAATACCAAACTGCCGTGGACTTGGTGGCGAGACCCGCGCGAGAGGACAGCGGCGTTTAGCGCAGTCGCCGGAGGTAGATTCCTTCGTGCAGATCCCGGGCGGCGTTGACCATCTCCGGGTAGGGCGTATCGACGATGGTGACAAACCCGATGTTGTAGTTTTCGCCGTCGCGGGGGCGGCCGGTGAGGGCTTGGTCCGTATATTGGAACCAGTGGGCGCCGACGAAGTTGGGATGGTCGGCGACGCTCTGCAGATAGCGGGTGAAGGCCGCGGCGCGTTCGGCTTGCGAGCCGGTGGACTGCAAGCCGGTGTGGAACATGCCGCGGTCGAGGGCTCCGAAATGGAACTCGCCGATGAGGGCCGGGCGGTCCAACTGCTGTAGGATCGCCCAGTTCGCCGGTACGATGGCCTGCTGGTAGATGTTAAAGCTCAGCACATCGGTCATCTCGGCGGCCCCGGCGATGATGTCGGGATTGTTGATGTGAAAGCGGGAGCCGAGATAGAGGTGATCGGGGTCGATGCGGCGGATTTCGTCGCGGACGACGCGGAAATACTCGCGGGCGTAGGCGGTCGTGAGCAGGGCAAGGTCGGGGCGCATGGCGGCGGTAATGGTGGCGGGGGCGGTGAGCGCGTTCCAATCGGCGAATTGCGTGCCCCAGGCGGCGTTGAGGTTCGCGATGGCGCCGTAACGGGTGGCGAGGAGGGTGCCTAGGGCTCGGCGGGCGGGGGAGTTGGCGGCGGATTGGGCCAACGCGCCGAGGGCGACTCCGTAGCGGGTGCGGTCGCTGGCGGTGGAGCCCCAGTTGAGTTCGTTGTCGACGAAGTGGCCGAGGCACCAGGGATCGCCCAAGGCGGGGGTGAGGACGGGGAGGAGGCGGGCGTTAACGTCGGTGGCAAAGCGGGGGTCGAAGGGGTCGGGGAGGCGATCGGTTCCTTGGCCGAGGTTGGGGACGGTGTTGAAGCTGCCCCAGAGCGAGGCGGTGGTGACGTAGGCAACCCCGCGGCGGTGGAGGGCGGGATCGGACCAGTTGCCGATGGTGTTGAAGCCCCAGGCGGGGAGGCGGGCGAGGGCGGTGGCGCGCCAGTCTTCGACGTAGCTGGGGCCGTATTTGCGTTCGAGATTGGCGGTCTGGAAGTTGTAGGTGGTGCCGGAGGGGATGGGTCCCTGGACGGCGGTGGCGGTGCCGTAGTGGCGGGCGAGGGGATCGGTGTCGCTGGGGAGCCAGGTGAACATGGACTCGCGTGCGGTGGTGAAGGTGGTCTGGGAGAGCGAAATGGAGTTGAAGCCGGTGGAGAAGAAGAGCCAGCCGTCGGGGTCGACGAGCCACCAGCGTCCGGCGTGTTTGGCGGCGCGGAAGAAGCCGGTGGGTTCCAGGCGGGGGCCGGCGGCGTATCCGCCGTAGAGGGAGCGGCCGCCGAAGGTGCCGGTGGTGGAAAGGAAGGCCTCTTCGGTGGCTCGGCGGGCGGGGAAGTCTTCGTCGGCGGTCAGCTTGCCGGGCCAGGTGGCGGGGGCGAACTGGCCGAAGCGGTCGACGATGCGTTCGAGGGGAAAGGCTTTGCGGAGGCGGAGGTTGTCGAGGATGAGGGTGATGGGCTCGGTGGGGGAGGGCAGGAAGATCTGCATCTGGGCGATGCTGGCGAGGTTTAAGATATGGGTGCCGGTGCTGCCGAGGTTGCGCGCGTCGGGCCCGGTGGGCAGGCCGCGCATGCCGAAGGCGAGGGGGTCGCGGTTGGCGAGGGGGAAGACGAAGGTGGCGGTGGCGCCGGGTTCGAGGGTGCCGACGCCGTTGCGGGAGGTGCCGACTCCGTCGGGACGGTAATCGTCATCGACACGGACGTTGAAGCGGACGGGCGCGTTTCCGGTGTTGGTGATGTCGTAGGCGATTTCGCCCCACTCGCGAAGGTCGAGGGGGGCGGCCGGGCGGAAAAATAGGGCGGGGAAGGCGACGCGGCTGAATTCGATTTCGAGGGCCCGGGTGCCGTGGGTGACGCCCTTTTCGGTGGGACGTACTTTGGTGTCGCGGGGAACGATTACGGCGAGGTCGTCTTCGGATTCGAAGGAGTTGAGCAGCAACTCCTGGGCTTGGGCAAGCCCGGCCAACGGCAGTAGGGCACAGAGCAGGAAGCGCAGCATATGCTTAAACGCTAACGGCCGAGCGCTGCGTGAAGGCTTTCCAGGTGGTGATAACTGTGGCGGACGGCGTGATCTTCGAGGAGGAACTGGCAGGTGAGGGGGGCGTCGCTATTCAGCGACACGGGGGCGGCGTTGTCGAGTTCGGCGTCGGTGAGGGCGCGGATCGCGGCGGCGAGTTCCTGGGCGAGGTGGATTTCGATGGGATAGACGCTGGCGACGTGGTGGACGACGATACCGACCTTGCGGCCATCCTTCGGGACCGGGGTTTGCCATTCGGTATCAGAGAGGGTGGCGGCGAAGGCGGCGAGTGCGGATGCGCCAGCTTCCAGACGGACGGCGAGGGCTTCGGATCGGGTGCTCATGGATGTCAATAGCTTACTGTAGAACGGGGGGCCTACCTGGTTTTGTAGTCGGCGCCAGTCAAGCTGGCCAGGACTGACTTTTGCCAGAGGCGGAGCTGCATCTCCATGTGATTGGCCAGTTCTGGTTGGGCGGAGGCGAGGTCTTTGGTTTCGGCGGGGTCGGCGTCGAGGTCGAAAATCTCGCGGACCGGCTGGGGGGGCTTCGCTTTGGGGTCGGGATCGATGACGAGTTTGAAGCGGTTGCCGAGCATGGCGGCGGGGCCTTGCGTGTCGGAGTTGGTGATGCGCGGGTGTTTGAAGTTCCGGAAGGTGCGGGTGTACTTGCCGTCCATGAGCTTGGCGGTGGGGGTGGTACCTTCCTGGAGGGCGGGGTCGAGGTAGGGCTCTGGTTTCGACTTTTCCTCGCGGTTGGATTGAAACTCCCAGAAGAAGATGGGGGAGGGACGCTGTTTCATTTTGCCGTCGAGAAGGGGCTGGAGGCTGATGCCGTCGAGGGGACGCTTCGGCAAGGGGATGCCGGTGAGGTCGCAGAGGGTGGGGAGGATGTCAGTGGTTACCGCGTGGACGCTGGTTTTGCGGGGCTTGAGGCGTGCGGGCCATTCGATGATGCCGGGGACACGGATGCCGCCTTCGTAAACCTGGCCTTTGTGGCCGCGGTACGGGGTGGTTGATCGGCCCTCGGGGGGGACTCCGTTGTCGCCGCAGTACCAGAGGAGGGTGTTGTCGCGGAGGCCGCTGGACCGGAGGCCGTCGCGGAGTTGGCCGATGGCGTGGTCCATGGCGGTGATTTCGGCGAGGCGGGAGCGGAGGGGGTCGGCGAGGTCCTTATACATCGAGAGATAGGGTTCGGTGCCGACGTAGGGTTCATGGGGGGAGCCGAACCAGACGACGGTGAAGGAGGGTTTGCCCTGAGCTTTGGCTTTGGCGATGAAGGCGAGAGCTTCGCGAACGATGATTTCGGAGCTTTCGCCGGGGAGTTTTTGGTTGGGGCCACCGTTACGGGAGAGGATGGGATCGACTTCGAAGAAGTTATCGTGGGAGAGCCATTCGTGGAAGCCCATGGCGCCGGGGCAGGTGGGGGAGTCGGCTTTGACGGGGCCGAGGTGCCACTTGCCGAAGTGACCGCAGGCGTAGCCGGCTTGGTTGAGGAGTTGGGCGATGGTGATTTCTTCGGGGCGGATGGACCAGCCGGGGGCGAAGGTGCCGTAGCGGTTGGGGTGGCGGCCGGTCATGATACTGCCGCGGGTGGGGGAGCAGTTGGGGTGGGCGGAATAGAAGCGGTCGAGTTGGAGGCCGGTGGCGGCCATTTGGTCGAGGATGGGAGTTTTGAGATGGGGATGGCCGTTGTAGCCGGTTTCGTTCCAGCCGTGGTCGTCGCCCATGCAGAGGATGATGTGGGGGCGGGTGGGGGCGGGGGCGAGGAGGGAGAGAAAGGATCGGCGAGTATGGTTCTTATGGGGCTTGGGTTGGGGGAGTGTCATCGAGTGCCGTTCCGGCGTTTGAATTGTATCGGCAACGTGTGTAGTGCGCAAACATTTTTGGTTCGGGCTGTCCCGAAAGGCGGACCGATTACGCTAGTTTGGTTTGACGAGGCTTCTATGACAACTCTTCGAGCGTTTTTTTGTGTCTTTTTGGTTACGACCAGCGCGATGAACGGACAAGATCCGAAAGACTTGACTCCGTTGCAGATCTCCCCTTTGGTGGCTGGGATCAACACAGTTAAGGTGTTAGCGCCTTTGCGAAAGGGCTCGCTTGTGATGCAGGTGAATGGGCAGCCGTTGGGTCCGGCGCTGACGGTGACCGACGGAAAGATAATGCTGGAGGGGATACCTTTGCTCGTGAACCAGTATGTGCAGGTGACCTTTACTTATAAGGTAGGGACGAAGGCGTATACGCTCGAAGGGAGCACGGTGGTTGGTGCGGCACCTGCGGTTTCCGCGGCTATTCCGGTGCCTGCTCCTCGGGCCGCAGCAGCGCCACCCGCTCCGGTGCCGGTAGCGGTAGCCAACCCCGCGCCGACTCCGGCAAAGGCAGAGCCGCCTGCCCCTATTGCAGCGGCAGCCGCGCCGGAGTTGGCCGAGATTCAGGTTGAGGGATTGACGGCGGGCGATCAGACGGTTCGAGGAGCGGCTCCATATTTAGGCGGAACGGTGATCGTGACGGCGCCGGGGCAAGCTCAGAAGACAACGACGCTGAAGGATGGGGCGTTCGAGGTGACGCTGGATCGGCCCGTGGGGACGAATCAAGAGGTGGATGTCCGTTACTGTCTGGATGCGGCTTGTCTGGTGAGTCGATCAAAAGTAGAGAAAGTAGAGAAGGTAAAGGAGAAGGAGAAAGTATTTTCTCTGACGGTGGCTCCGGTGAAGTACGAAGATCAGACGGTTCGATTTTCGATTGCGAAGGGTTCACTGCCCTTTGACAAGGCCACGAAGGTATACGTGGAGCGATTCCGAGCGGACGATAAGGGGAAGCCGGGGGAGCTTCTGAATCGAGAGACAGAGGAGAAGTGCGCGGCGAATGCGGTGGAGTGCACGGGCAAAGTTACTAAACTGGGCTTTGGGGAGGTGGTGCGGGTGACCGCCGTGGAGGGCGAAGGCGATCCTTTTGTGGGAACGGCTTCGACGGGAGCGGAGCCGACGCCGCCGGAGAAAGGGATTTTGGTGGAGCAGCCGACGGAAGGCGAGGATGCCATTACGGGAACGGTGCCGAAGGACACTAAGGCGCTGGAGGTTTTGGTGTTTCCCGGGGTATCACCCGGAGTCCGAAAGAGCATTGGCACGAAACTGGATGTGACGTTTGACAAGGAGAAAGGATCGTTTTCCGCGAGCGCGCCATTGCGTCTGGCGGAGGCGCAGGGGGTTGAGATTGTTCGGTTCGACGATAAGGGAAAAGAGCTCGGGATGTTGAGATTAGAAGTGGCACCGGCTGGGTACGATTGGGGGAGGGTGAAGGCGTATTTCAGCTTGGGAACTGTGGTGGCGCAGAAGAGCGGGAAGTTTAATGCGGCGGCCCCTTATTTGCGTTTCAACATGGAGTACAACTTCATTCCGTTCCGGAAGTTGCAGCCCATTGTGACGCGGAGCGTGAACCAGAACGTGGCCGACCCGATGGTACAGAGGGCGTACATGACGCGGGCGTTGCCGAGCTTGAATCTTGATCGTAGTAAAGTCCAGGACGTACTCAATGATTTGGCGATGGGGAAGGTCACAGCAGCGCGGCGGAATTCACCCGAGGGGCGGATTAGGTCGTCGATCGAAGAGGCGCTGCGGATTCGGCGGAACTGGCACTACATGGTGACTGGTTACGTCGATGCGCAGTTGAATCAGACGCCCGTGGCGGCGGCTGACACAGCGAGCAAGATTAGCAGCACGACGTTGCAATCCTCCGGGTCTGGCTATTTTGAGTACGGCATCTATGCGCCGATTGCGGCGCCATGGACGCAGTGGACGTTTAAGAATTTGGACAACGCGTTGTATATGGCTCCGATCGTGAAATTCGGTTTCATGACGGTCGGTGATAACATCGGCACGGGTGGCCTTACGCCTCTGGTCGACCCCGGTGTGTACAAATTCTATGGAAGCGGGATTCGGGTTGGTCACATGGCGCTGAAGAGCGACGTGAACGACGCGCCGGAGAACATATCCTTTGCCGATATCGTAATTGGGCGCTACGGGGTGTTTCGCTATCGAGACCCGGTTAATCCGAAGACGGAGCTTTACCCGGTGCGGGTGGATATCCGAGGGTCGTTCAAAATCCCTGGGACCCCTTTGTTTATTGGATTGGGAGCGAATCTGGGTGCCGGACCGCGGGATGTGCGGATCCTTTTTGGTGCGCGGGTGAATTTGGCCAAGATGCTGTCCGGGATGATCCCGAAGTTGTAGGACCGGGACGCCGCGATGGATTATCAGTACTCCTATCTCTACGGGGCAATCGTATTTGTCGCGGCGTGGATGGTCTGTTGGATTTGGCAGCGGAATCGGAGGCCCCTTTACTGGGGCACATTGGTGGCGGCACCCTTTGCCTTAACCGGAATTTTCTTCGTGCCGGAGTATTGGGCACCGCCTTCGATTTGGTATTGGTTGCCGAGCGGAAAGATGTGCCTTGAAGACTGGCTGTGGTCGGCGGCGATTGGTGGGGTGGGCGCGGTGGCGTCGGACTTGTTGTTTGAAGGGAGGGTAGCGGAAGCGCGGCGACGAACGGCTTCCGAATCGTCTGCGCAGCGGATCTATTGGGATCGTTGGATTCCGCTTTTGGTGGTGGTCGTCGTATTCCTGGGGTTGGAATGTCTGTTTCCGAGTTCTTCAATCTATTCGATGAGCGCGGCTTTTTTTGTGGGAGCGGTGGTTACCTGCGTAAGGCGACGCGATTTGGTTTGGCAGGTGGTGAGGGGCGGGTTTGTGTTTGCGCTCGTCTATTTGTTCTTGTTTGTGCTGATTCTGTTGCCGTACCCGGAATTCGTGACTCGCTATTGGTCTTTGCAAAACCTTTGGGGTCCGGCCATTATGGGCATTCCGATTGAGGAGTTTTTGTTTGCGGCAACGGGGGGAGCGGTGTGGAGCGTGGGTTACGAGGTGACCCATGGATTCGATTGGCGGGCGGCTAAGGGGTCTTTGGTTTCTATTTTTCAGCCTTCTTAGCGGCCAGGTCTCGGGCGCGGAGCTTGGCGATTCTTCCGATTCGTTTTACGGGGGGGCCCGAGAGACAGAAGTGGATGGGGCCTTTGTTGTTCACTTCGTAGGGGGCGAGTTCTTCCTTGAAAGCTTCGACGAGATGAGGTTGGGCGGGGTAGATGGAGAAATGGCTCTTCCAGCCGGCGAAGTAGAGGACGAAGCCGGTGGGGAGTTTGTAGGCGGGGATTTGGTAAGAGATTCGTTCTTCGGCGTCGGGGACCGCCGCTTGGATAGCCTTTCGCACCTTTTGGAGGACCTTGTGAGTCGCTTCGGGCCGGGAGGCGATGTATTCGTCGACGGATGTGAAGTCGGTGTTGGTCATGGAGTCAGCGGTGAATGTGACTCTATCAGGCGATGGCTGTGATGTTGTGGTACCCAGAAATGATGGCCATTCTGTAGCTACTATGCGAGTGTCAGTCGCGGATGCGAAGAACCAACTCTCCCAGTTGATCCGGGCGGTGGAAGAGGGCGAAGAGGTGATGATGACCCGAAGCGGGAAGCCGGTCGTCCAGATGACACGGGCGCGGCAGGAGCAGCGGACCGTTCAGTTAGGGGTGCTACGCGGTCGTATTCACTTAAAACCGGGTTGGGACGCGCCGATGACGGAAGACGAGTTCCTGGCCGGGTAAAGGTTGGCTACCTATTGGATACGAATGCGGTGTTGCTGGCGGGAGGGGTGACGATCAAGAGCGTGGAGGCCGCGATTCGCTAGGTATTCCGCGACTTCAAATATTCCGCGATTTTGGGCTGGTTGCCGTACTCGGCCCAGGTGAGCGGGGTGCCCTGGTGGATGGTGTCGCAGATGTCGAGGCGGGCTCCGCGTTCGACGAGGAGACGGACGACTTCCAGGTGACCGGCTAACGCGGCTTGATGGAGGGGCGTCGAGTGTCCGTGGGTGCCGGGCGGATTGAAGCGGTTGGGATCCTCTCCGGCGTCGAGCAGCATCTGTGTGGTTTCGAGTTGACCGGATTGGGCGGCGAGGGCGAGGGCTCTGTGGCGGGAGAGGGGGTCGGCGGTGGGGAGGAGGGCTTCGACGCCCGCGGCTTGGCCGAGGGCGGCGGCCGTAGGAAGAGTTACCGGGGCTCCGTGGCGGATGAGGGCCTCGGCAGCTTCGCGGTAACCGAAGACGAGGGCCGTCTCTACGGGATATACCGAGGCGCCGCGGGCGACGACGAGGTCGATTAAGGGTACCTGGACGCCGGCTTGGGCGGGGTGGTGGCTGGAGATGAGGAGGCTCAGGGTGGTGCACTCGCCTCCGTAGAAAGTGGCTAAGGCGTCGGGGGCGGCACCGGCGTCGAGGAGGGCAGTGGCTACGGCGACGGCGTTGGGGGGTGATTTCTGGCGGTGGTCTTCTGTCCCGTTGGCGGCGATGTAATGGAGAAGGGTCGCTCGGTGGGTGAAGCGGGTGGAGCGGGCTTGGGCGAGGTCGGGGTAGGTTTGGAGGAGCGATTGGAGTTTGGAGAGGTCTCCGTTGACGACGGCGTCGACGGCTTCCTCGAAGGACTCAGACGAACCGGATGGCGAAGAGGTCGGCATCTTTCAGGGTAGCGCGGAGGCGAACGGGTTGGCCGGACCAACGGGTGAGTGATTCGATGGTTTTCCACTGAACGAAGCGGGCGGTTTGATCGCCGATGAGTTCGGTGGATTCGACGAGTGGGGTGCCGGAGGGGGTTTCGAGGAAGAGGTGGATGCCGCCGGGGGCGGAGGTGGCGAAGTTGACTTCGAGTTGGGCGCCGGCGAAGGTGAAGGGCTTGGTGATCATCTGACCGCCCGAGTAGCCGGCATGGAGGGAGGTGAAGCCGTCGAGGCGGAGGGTGTAGCGGCGGAGATGGATGGATGGCTGGCCGTAGTTGCGGACGACGTAGAACGACAGTTCCTCCGGGCCGGTGGGGACGACGTTGAGGGCGGGGTAGTTGGAGCGGGAGACCCAGTTGGCGATGCCGAGGCCGGGGCGGAGGAAGGCGTCGAGGAAGGTACGGTCGAATTGGGTGCCGCCGCGGGAGGAGAGGAGGACGGCGTCCGAGCAATCCTTGAAATAGGCGGGGTCGACGTTGATGGCGCGGGCTTCGGCTTCCGAGAGGACTTGGCGGCCGGGGAGGAAGCGGGCGCAGAGGGAGAGATAGAGATGGGGAGCGCGGAAATAGGGGCTGGTTTGGTTCGTGTAGAGATGCTCGGGGGGCGCGTTGCCGAAGGAGACTTCGCCTTCGATTTTCCAGTCGAGGAAGTTGGGGCTGACGGCACGGGAGATCCAGCGGTAGCCGGTGGAGCCGATCTTTTTAAAGGTTCGGTAGTAGCAGACGTACTGCTGTTCGGCCTCGGACCAGAAGGCTAGATTCTGGGAGTCGAAGGCTCCTTGGGTGAGGACGGGTTCGGTGCGGATGGGGGTCCAGCGGAGGCCGTCGGGGGAATGGAAGGCGACGAGGCCGCTTTTGCTGGTGCCGGCGAGACCTTTGTATCGGCTGGCGGGAGGGACGCCGGGGCGGGTATCGAGGAAGGGAGAGAAGTTGTGTTGGAGGGGCGGGGTGCCGGCGAGGATGACGTTGTTGGTATCGGTGCCGCGGACGGAGTGGAGTTGGAGGTTGGGTCGTTGGAAGGTGGTTCCGTCGGGGGATTCGGCGTAGCAATAGACTTCGTCGCCGCGGCCATCGGCGCCGGCGTTGGGGACGCCGCGGTAGTAGAGGCGGAATGTTCCCGCGTCTTTGATGACAGTGGCGTAGTTGCAGAAGCGGCCTTCCCAGGGGCGGTCGAATTGGAAGACGGGTCCGGCGTCGATGGGCTGGGCGAGGCGGAGTTCGGCCCCGGTGAGGGAATCGATGAGGTAGTGGTCGACGAAGAGTTCGCGGCGGGAGTGGAGGGGGAGGGGCGGGGTGGCGGCGGCGAGGGGGAGGGTGGTCAGAGAGGAGGCGGCGAGGAGTTGGCGGCGGGTGAGCATGGCATCCTCATATTACGATGTTGGGATGGTGACGCTTCGTAGGGCCACGGCGGCGGATCTGCCGTTCCTCTTGGCATTGGTGGGGAGGAGGTTTACGCCGAGAGGTTGGCGTCGCGGGACGCGTGTTACTTCGTCGTGGAGGAGCGGCGGCTTCCGGTGGGAACTGTGATTCTTTGTGGGCTGGATTCGAACAATCGGTGTATCGAATTGAAGCGGGTGGTGGTTTCGCGTCCGGGGCAGGGGTTGGGACGGCGAGCCTTAGAGTTGGTGCTGGAGATGGTGTTTACGGAGTTGGCGGCGCATCGTTTGTGGCTGGACATTTACATGGATAACGAGCGGGCTCGGCGGACGTATCGGGCGTTGGGATTTGTCGAGGAAGGGACGATGCGGGAGTGTATTTGGCAGGGGGGACGATTTCGGTCGCTGGTCCTGATGGCTATGTTGGAAGGGGAGTTTCGGGGGAAATGACCCCTGCTTTGTCGGAGTATCTTGCGCTGCGTGCGGCGGGGCTGGTGACGAGGTCGATTTTGGCGAAGAGGTCTTGGGCGGCGATCGGCTTGACGACGTATTCGTCCATGCCGGCTTCGAGGCAGCGTTCGCGGTCGCCCTGCATGGCGTGGGCGGTCAGGGCGATGACCGGGGTGTGGATTTGGAGGGCGGATTGGAGTTGGCGGATGGCGGCGGTGGCTTCGTAGCCGTCCATTTCGGGCATTTGGACGTCCATGAGGATGAGGTCGAAGGATTCGCGTTCGATGGCGGCGACCGCTTCAAAGCCGTTGGTGGCGGAGGTGACCCGATGGCCGCGCTTGGAGAGCATTTGGGTGGCGACGAGGCGATTGACGGCGTTGTCTTCGGCGAGGAGGATGCGGAGGGATCGGGTTTGGAGGGGGGTGGTGAAAGACGGGGCGGCAGCCTCAGTGAGATCGTCGAGAAGGCGGCGGAGGTCTTGTTCAAAGACGGGGCCGATGAGGTACTGGTGAACGCCGACGGCGCGTCCGTCCGCAATGCCGGCGGCGAGTTGGAGGGGGTCGACGATGACGACTGGGACGGCGATGGGCCGGTGGCGGAGGAGCCCGCTGAGGAGCTCGAGACCGCTGCCATCGGGAAGGTGGAGATCGACGAGGTAGAGATCGAAGGGGTCGGCGTAGGAGACGAGATGGAGCGCTTCCTGGCTGGAGGAGGCGATGGAGGAGCGGCAGTTGCAAGCTTCCAGCGAGCGAGCCAGCAAGGAGGCGGCGGCGGGAGAGCGTTTGGCGATGAGGACGCGGCGTGAGGGGAGAGGGGGCAGATCGCGTGGCGTCGAGAGGGGGGCGGGGAGGAGCGGGACGGAGAACCAGAAGCAGCTGCCGCGTCCGGGTTCGCTGGAGACGCCGATGTCCCCTCCCATGAGGAGGACGAGTTGGCGGGAGATGGAAAGTCCGAGACCGGTTCCCCCGAAGCGGCGGGAATGAGAGCCGTCGGCTTGTTCAAAGGAGGCAAAGACGGCGTTGAGCTTGGTGGCGGGGATGCCGATGCCGGTATCTTCGATTTCCCACCGGAGGTTGCTTTCGTTGACGCGGAGGCGGAGGGTAACCGAGCCGGTGGGGGTGAACTTCACGGCGTTGCTGAGGAGATTGAGGAGGATTTGGCGAAGCCGTTGGGGATCGCCGAGGACGGCGGCGGGGACGTCGGAGGGGATATCGCAGAGGAGTTCGACCTGTTTTTCGGCGGCGCGGAGGGCGACGGCGCGAAGGCTGTCGGCGGCGAGTTCGCGGGGAGAGCAGGGGGCTTGGTCGAGGCGCATTTTACCGGCCTCGATCTTCGAAAAATCGAGGATGTCGTTGATGATGCCGAGCAGGGATTCGGCGGAGGATTTGGCGGCGGAGAGGTACTCGCGCTGTTCGGGGGAGAGATCGGTTTCGAGAGCGAGGCCGGTCATGCCGAGGACGCCGTTCATCGGCGTGCGGATTTCATGGCTCATGTTGGCGAGGAACTCGCTTTTGAGGCGGGTGGAATCCTCGGCGCGTTCTTTGGCGGCGCGGAGTTCCTGGTTGACGGCGAGGAGTTGGGCGGTTTGGGCTGCGACCTCTTGTTCGAGGCGTCCGCGATGGAGGGCCAGCTGTTCATCGCGGGCGGCGATCTGTTCGAGCATGCGGTTGAAGGCGGTCATGAGTTGGCCGATTTCGTCGCGCCGGCGATGGGGCATGCGGAGGGTGTAGTTTTCGGATAAAGCCACTTCCTGGGCTAAAGTGGCGAGGTCGAGGACGGGTTGGGAGATGAAGGGTTGGAGGCGGAGGAGGACGAGCCAAGCGGTGGCGAGCGAGACAAGAAGGACGATGGCGGCGATGGCGAGATAGGACTTGGCGCGGGCGAGGCCATCGGCTGTTTGCGAGCGGAGGGAGAGCGTTCCGATGCGTTCGGCGTCGAGGCGGACGGGGACCTGGACGCGGAGTTGGCCGCCGGTCCAAACGGCACCGTCATCCGTTTCGAGAAGCGGGGGGGATGAGGCCGGGAGTTCAGCGGGCGAGAAGCGCGCCAGAAGGGTGCCTTGACTATCTTTGACCCAAGCTTCCTGGACGCGGGCATCGGAGCGAAGCGAAGTGAGGATTTCGTTGGCGGCTCGGCTATCGTCGAGGCTGACGGCCGCGCTGGCGGTCTCAGCGAGGATGGTGGCAACGGCCGTGAGTTCCCCGGCCACCGCGCGGCGGGATTCGACAAGTTCGTAGCCGGCGAAAAGGGCGCAGGCGAGGGTGAGGGAGACGGCGCAAGTGCCGAGAGTGAGGGCGGCGAGCTTGCGAACAAGGGGAAGGTCGGCGAAGCGGTCCTGCAGGGTCTGCGTCATGGCGCGGACCTCGCGCGCCGTCCAGAGCCGCTGGTGTAACCAAGGCGCAGGAGCTTCGAGCTGATGGAGACGTTGGCGGCTTGCAATGCGGCCAAGCTGACTTCGAAGTTCATGCGGCCGTCTTCTTCAAAGAGATGAACGGCCCCGCCGGCGGCGAGGAATCGGTCTTCCTCGCCGATGGTGAGAAGGGGCCACTTGTTGTCGGGGCCGCGGGCTTCTTGAACGGCTTCGGCGAGCCGGATGCCGGGCGAGCGACCAAAGTAGAGGATGTGTGCCCCGGCGGCTTGGGAGGGCTGACGAATTTGGCGGATTTGTATGGCGCGCCCGTTGACGAGTTTGCCAGAGGAGACTCGTTCGAGGGCGGTGGCCATGGCAGGGCGCCCGACGACGGCGATAATGATGGGTCCTTCGCGGGTAACGGGCCATTCGGAGAAGCGGGCGAAGCCGAGGACGAGAGCGGCGCGGAGATCGTCTTCGTGTTGGAGTTGGCTGGCGCCGCCGACCTGCGTTTGGAGTGCGGCGAAGGTGCCGAGGAGGGCGATGACCAGACCGCGAGATGGGAGGGGGAGGTTCACCGTGCAGTGCCCTTAGAACTGAAAGGTCCAGCGCAGAAGTACCGCCCGGCGGGTGGGGATCGCGTAGATGAATAGCTCGGGTTGCCACTCCAATCTGCCGTTGTTGAATAGATCCTGGGTGATGAAGCTCCATTCCTGAATGCGGGACGGTCGCCAACTGAGCCGGGTGTCGGCGCGGAGATAGCCGGGGATGGATCGGCGGGCCCGGTCGACGGCATAGAGGGAGATATCGGCCTGCCAACGTTGGCCCAGGTTCCAGTGCGATTGGAGCTTACCTTGGTGGGCGGGGTCCATCCTCGTGAGCCGACCGTCAAAGTCTCGGAAGCCAGGGGCTCGATCCGAGACCGAGTTGAGGTAGGAGTAGGAGCCGAGAAGCCGCCACCAGGGGCGGAGGTTGGCGGAGAGAGCGATTTCGCCTCCCCGGCTGGTGCCTTGGCGACCGTTCGAGAAGAGGAGTTCCTGGCGGATGTCCGGAACGGGCTGCCACTGGATTTGCAGTTGGCCGGGCTCGACCGAAGCCAGACGGGTGTAGCGATTGTGGAACAGCGCTAGATCGACAGACCACCGTTGGCGGTGTTGCCAGCGGAAGCCCGCTTCGGTAGCGTGGACCCGTTCGGACACAAAGGCTGAATTGCCCCGAACCTGCAAGAGGACGGGAAGTTGTTGGAAGGATGCGACACCGAGCGGCAGGATTTGGAGATCGCGTTCCGAGCGGGAAGGGGTGCGGACGGCACGGGACCAGGAGGCCCAGCCGGCGATCGCCTTGGCCGGGGTATACAGAAGGCGGATGGAGGGCTGGTATTCGAAACCGGTGTAGACATTGTGCTCGGTACGGATTCCGGCGGAGAGGATGAGCTTGTTGGGGATGAGTTGGTGTTCGTCCCGGATGACTCCGTTCCAGAGTCCATCAGTGCGGCTAGGGCGCAGGAACCGCAGGGGGCCGCTGGTGATCGAGTCGGAGAGAAGGCGAAAGCCGCCTCCGAGGTGGAGTTCGTTGCGATCGGAAAGGAGGCGCCGGTGCTGTACTTCGGCGTCGGCGGTGGACATGGTGATGTTGTAGATCGAGCTACTTTGCGTGTTGCGGTCGGCCCAGAATTGGACGGTCGTGTCCTGGTTCGGCGAAGTGGTGCGGGTCCAGCGGGCGAGAAGATTTCCGCCGGCGGGCCGGTCTTGGGAGGCGTCAAGTTGGAGACGTCCTCCCGGCGCGATGAGCCAGGAACGTTGTTGATATCTTTGCCCGTAGAGTTCGCCGAGCACGGTGATGGTGTCGCGGGACGATTTTTCCCAGTCGAGGCGGAATCCGGTGCGCCAGAGCCGACCCGTGTCGGCGAGCGGCCCGATTTCGCGCACTAGGCCGCGGTCGGAACCGGAATAGGAGTCGTTAGGCCGGAAGATGGCGGTGCCGACGTCGCGGTATTGGCGAGCGTTGAACTTGCCCCACACGCGGTAGGCGAGCCGGTCGCCCCGCTGGCCGCCATAGCGAAAGCCGACCAGGCCGTGATCGTCGGTACCCGTACCGAGCGTCAACAGGCCGCCCTGGGTGGCCTGGCTCTTCTTCGTGATGATACTGATGACGCCGTTGACGGCATTGGATCCCCACATGACCGCTCCGGGTCCGCGAATGACTTCAATGCGATCAATATCTTCCAGGAGCATGTCCTGGGCGTTCCAGAAGACGCCGGAGAAGAGGCGGCCATAGACGCTGCGGCCATCGACGAGGACGAGCATTTTGTTGCTGTATTGCCAGGCGTCGCCGCGAGAGGAGATCGCCCAGTTGGATCCGTTAATGCGGGCGACGCCCAGGCCGGGAACCATGCGGAGGACATCGGGCAGTTGGGTGGCTCCGCTGCGGCGAATGTCTTCCTGGGTGATGACATAGACGGCGGCGGGCGCTTTGGCGACTTGCTGTGCTTTGCGACCGACGCTCGTGATCTGGGTGCGCAGGATTTCTTCGATGGACAGATCTTCGGCGACGGTCTGGCCTTCGAGGGCGCGGGCGAGGCAGAGAGCGGAGGCCAGCAGATGGATCCGGGAGGTACTTCTCATCACAGTGGGCATATCGGCGGGATCGCCGATTCCGTGAGCGTGATCCCCCGTTGTCCTCGGGGAAGGTGGGGTGTATGATCTGCGGAGTATGAAAGGGTTACTTTGGATGGGCTTGTTGGCACCGATGGTGGTTATGGGCCAGGTGAATACGGCGACGATTGCGGGTACGGTGACCGATCAGAGCAATGCGGCGGTGCCAGGCGCGACGGTGGTGGCGCGGAATTTGGCTACGAACTTGGCGACGCGATCGGTGACGGGCGGAGAGGGGATTTTCGTCCTGCCGAACTTGGCGATTGGGCGTTATGCGGTGGTGGTGGAGAAGAGCGGGTTTCGGACGGCGACGCAATCGGGGATCTTGTTGGCGGTGGACCAGCGGGCCCGCGTCGATTTCCAATTGCGGTTGGGAGATGTGGCGGAATCGATAAGCGTACAGGGCGACGGGAAGCAGGTGGATACCGAGAGTTCGACCGTGGGGCAGGTGATTGACAACAAGCGGGTGGTGGAGTTGCCCTTGAATGGACGGAACTTTGTGCAGTTGACGGCGTTATCGCCGGGGACGCTGGTGCAGGGGAATAGCCAGTTTACGGGGGAACCGAACGTCCTGGTGAATGGGAATCGGGGTGGGGCGACGGGTTTTTTGTTCGACGGGGCGGAGAATTTCGAGCAAAACGCGCAGACCGTGCAGATTAGCCCTTCGATCGAGACGATTCAGGAGTTTAAGGTACAGACGTCGAATTTTGGGGCGGATAGTGGGAGGCAGGCGGCGGTGGTGAGTGTGATTTCGAAGTCGGGTACGAATGAGTTTCACGGGAACTTGTTTGAGTTTCTGCGAAATCGGGTCTTCGACGCGCGGAATTTCTTTAGCGTGGATTCGCGGTCCGAAGATCGGAAGCGGAATCAGTTTGGCGGGACGTTTGGGGGTCCGATCAAGCGGAACCGGATGTTCTTTTTCGGGGGGTACGAGGGGAATCGGCAGCGGGTCGGGGCGGTGCGGAATTCGCTGGTGCCGACGGCGGCACAGCGGGATGGGAACTTGGCGGGCCTGCCGGCGATTTTTGATCCGGCGACGACGGTGCGGGCGACGAGCACTCGGGATCCGTTTCCGGGGAACGTGATTCCGCGGAATCGGTTGGCCTCGCAGGCGTTGGGGATTCTGGAGTACATTCCGGGGCCGAACGCGGCGGGAGATCGGTTCAATACGACGACGGTGGGGCAGTTGACGAATGATCAGATGAATCTGAAGGTGGATCATCGGGTGACGGACCGGGATAACTATTTCGCGCGGTTTACCAGGGATAGCCGCGACGAAACGAGCCCCGGGCCGTTTCCGATCCCTGGGGGCGACTCGCAGAACGTGTTGAACTACAACGCCGTAGCGAGCTACACGCGGACGTTCTCGCCGACGATGATTAACGAGTTTCGGGTGTCCTACTCGCGGTTTGATTTGAACTTCGATACGACGAGCAAGGGGTTGCCGGTGATCGACAAGCTAGGAATTACGGGATTGGACGGGAGGAAGAAGGATGGCATTGAGGGCTTTCCGATACTGAATGTGACGGGGTATGGCAATTTCGGGGACATTGGGATTCGGCCGTTGGAGCAGTTCTTTACGAATAAGAATTTTGCGGATACGCTGACCTGGATTCGGGGGAGCCATACGTTGAAGGTGGGGTTTGACGCGCGGATCTACCGGCGGGCGGCGTTCAATGGGATCAATGCGCGGGGGACGTATTCGTTTACCGGGGTGTTGACGCAGAATCCGGCGCGGCCGGGCGGGACCGGGTATGGGTTGGCGGATTTTCTGTTGGGATTGCCGGCGAGCGCGGGGCGCAATTTTCCTCGGTTACGGCAGGCGGTGAACTGGCAGAATTACAGTTCGTTTGTCCAGGATGATTGGAAGGTTTCGCGGCGGTTGACTTTGAATGTGGGTCTGCGGCACGAGTTGAATCCGCAGCCAACGGAGGAGCGGAATCGGATTTCGAGTTTTGATTTTGTGGGCGGGAGGCCGATTGCGGCGACGGGGGCGGATGGGAAGATTGACCAGGATGCGTTTATTTTCTTTACGCAGGCGGACTTGGACTATATGGGGGTGGTCAGCGGGCAGTCGCTCGGCTTTCCGGGACGAGCGTTGCGGAATACGCAGTATGGGAGCATGGCACCACGGTTTGGGTTCTCGTATGATGTGTTCGGGAAGGGGAAGACGGTGCTGCGGGGTGGTTATGGGATCTTCTATACGCTCGTGGGCGGGAACTTGAGTACGCAGAGCATTGGCTCGGTGCCGTTCTTCCGCGGGGAGACGTTCGCCGGGGATCCGCTGGTTCCGTCGCTGACCTTTGCGCGGGCGTTTCCGGCGAGCAATACGCCGCCGTTATCCGAGATTTTCGCGTTTCAGAAGGAGTTTGCCAATTCGTATATTCAGGAGTGGAGTTTCAACGTGCAGCAGCAGGCGTTTGGCGGTACGGTGTTTGAGGTGGGGTATGTCGCCAACAAGGGGACGAAGTTGGATGTAAGCTATCAGGCGAATCAGCCGCTGGTTCCAGGCGCGGGCGGGATTCAGCCGCGACGCCCATACCCGAAGTTTTCGACGATTCAATACAACACGACGGAGGGGGCGTCGACGTATCACTCCATGCAGGCGAAGGCGGAGCGGCGGATGAAGAATGGAGTTACGTATTTGGCGTCGTATACGTGGTCGAAGACGATGTCGATCACAGGGACCAATCAGAACCCGTATAGCTTGCGGGAGGCGAAGTCGCTGGCGGATTTTGATATTCCGCATCGGTTGGTCGTGAGCTCGGTGTATGAACTGCCGTTTGGACAGGGGAGGCGCTGGATGACGCGGGGCGGGGTGGCGAATGCCGTGTTGGGCGGATGGTCACTGGGAGGGATTTTGCAGTTGCAGGCGGGGAGTCCGTTTACGCCGACGACGGGGCGGGATATTGCGAATGTGGGGACGACGACGCGGCCGAATCGGGTGGGACAGGGGACGGTGAGCGAGCCGAATATCTTGCAGTGGTTCGACGCCAGCGCGTTTGTGAATTCGGCGAACTTTACGTATGGAACGAGTGGGGTGAATATTCTGCGGGGGCCGGGAAGCCAGAATCTGGATGCGATTCTGAGCAAGAGCTTCCGGTTAGGGAAGGAGTCGCGATGGGTGCAATTCCGGTTTGAGGGATTTAATGTGTTGAATCATGCGAACTTCGGACAGCCGAATGGGAATATCAACCAACCAACACAGGTGGCGCGGATTTTCGGGGCGGGAGCGCCACGGATTCTGCAGTTGGCGTTGAAGCTGAATTTTTAGCTGGGCCCGGATTGCGTTAAGAGGTTGAGAAGGCGTACGTCCCAATCGAACGGCTTCGTGTCCCAAGTGAGCGAGTCGTAGCCGGGAGCGTTGGGGTTGAGGAGGATGTTGTCTTCCTCAGGGATGATGATGGAGGGTACGCGAATCGCGAGTTCGTTGGCTTGGACAAGCCATTGCTTGCCGATCTCGGCCGTGATTTCCGTTCCTCGGCGGAGCAGCTGCTTCTGAGGGTCGAGGGAATCCGTGACCGGAGGGAGATAGGTCCACGCACAGGAGAGTTGCCGGGGCACGGTGTTTATGGTGACGTGAGCCAAGATCTCCAGACAGGCGAGGGAGAGGTGGGTGGACGTATACAACATACGGTGCCCAGGAGGGTTCCAGCGACCCCCGGATAAATAAGCACCCATTGGGTCTTCAGGCAATCTTCCGGATTTGTACAAACGGAAGACGCGAATTCGAGGCTCCGGCATCGACCGCCGAGTTACGCTTGTACGCCGTAGTCTAGCTGGATCAAGAGGCGGAGCACTTGGCGCATGGACTCTGCATCGCCAGAGGCGAGACGGCGTTGCGGACTGGTCTTGCCCAGCGCGGAGTTGGACGAGCGGAGCCAAGTACCAGCGCGCTGCGAATCGCCAAATACCTCTGTCGCGTAATCGCGGATGAAAGACGGGTCGGGATGATGCAAGGCGGCTTGCAGGGCAGGGGGAGAAGAGAGTTGGACGGCGAGTGTGGCTGCCATAACTTTAGGGTAGCGCGTTTTTTTGGGGGGTGGCGGGGGCGGTGCGAGAGTGGCCGTAACGCTCGGCTTGCTGTTCACCAGTGATGAAGTAGGAGTAAGCGGCGGGATCTTCCGAGAGCATGGTGGCATTCCACGCGTCGTAGGCGGAATTCAGGCGGGCGAAGAGTTCGGGGTAGGCGGATTTTCGGTTCGCGCGCTCCAGAGGGTCATCGGTGAGGTTGAAGAGGTAGCTGTTGGTCCGGAGACGAAGGAGCTTCCAATCGCCTTGGCGGAGCGCGCGTTGCTGATCGGCACGATGACGCCAGAAGAGTGTGCGGGACTGGAGGGGGCCGGTGAGAGTGGGAAGGAGGTTGATGCCGTCGGAAGGGAACGCGGGGTCTGGCTGGAGACCGGCAGCGGCCAGAAGCGTGGGTAGCCAGTCCATGGAGATGGCGACCTGCGGGGTGGTGGAACCGGGGCGAATGTGGCCCGGCCAGCGAATGATCGCGGGCACCCGGATGCCGCCTTCGAGGAGTTCAGCTTTGCGCCCGGAGAAGGGCCAATTGTCGGAGAAACGCTCCCCGCCGTTGTCACTCGTGAAGACGACGAGAGTGTTGTGCGCGAGGTTTTTGTCAGCAAGGGAGGTGAGGAGGCGGCCGATTCGCTGGTCCATGATTTGGACCATGCGGGCGTAAGTCGAGTTACTGCCGCCTTCCCAGTCGGAGAGGTTGGTGAGCCGGCCGGAAGCGGCTTCGTCGCCGGGGACCTGCCATGGCCAGTGAGGGGCGCTGAAGTGCAGACTGAGGAGGAAGGGCTGGCGATCTTTTGCGCGGGCAGTGAGGATGGATTCGGCGCGGTCGGCCAGGAGGTCGGTGAGGTAGCCGGGCTGGTCGACAATGGTGTTGCCCTCCCAGAGGTCAAGAGGGCCGTCAGCGGCGGCGCTGGATCTGTGGGTGAAGTAGTCGACCCCGCCCATGCGGTAGCCAAAGAACTCGTGATAGCCGCTCTCGAGGGGGCCGGTGCCGGGGAGAGTGCCGAGGTGCCACTTACCGACGAGGCTGGTGTGATACCCGGCAGCGCGGAAGAGCGAAGGGAGGGTGGGGTGGTCTGGAGGAATCCCGATTTTGGGGGAACGGGTGGAGATGGGCTCCTCGAGGCCAACCGGGAGGCGGTACTGATAGCGGCCGGTGAGGAGGGCGGTGCGCGTGGGGGAGCAGACGCAGCCGTTGGCGTAGGCCTGGGTGAAACGGACGCCCTGGGCGGCGAGCCGGTCGAGGTGGGGCGTCTGGTAGTCGCGGCGGCCATAGCAGGAGAGGTCGGCGTAGCCGAGGTCGTCGGCCATGATGAAGAGGATGTTGGGGCGGGGAGAGGGGGCGAGCGCGGCGAGGAATTGGCGGCGGGAGGGGCGCATGATTGATGATAGCCCTCGCGTCGCCGGGGGGCGGGTTACTGGCTGTCGGCGGGGATGGCGGTCGCCCGCTCGGAGTGCGATTGCGCGATGGCCCGGGCTTCCCGGGCGGCGCGATGGGCCTGCATGGCGAGGCGACGTTCGCGATCGGCCGGGCCGGTGACCATGGCGGGCCATTTGTGGCGCATGGCGGAGCCAGCCGCACGCTGGGAGAGGCGTTCGGCTTCGCGCTCGTGTTGGCGGGCTTTGGCGGTGAGGGTGTCCGCCCAACTGGCGTAGTCGCTCGCCACTTTGGCATGGGCCTCCGCGGTGGAGGCGGCGCAAGCTCTCTGTTGGAGTTTCTTAGGGTCAATGTCTGCTCCGAGAGCAACGCCGACGCTGAGCAGAAGGAGGAAGAGTGGGTTGTTCATGCCTTGATTAAAGCCTGAACCGGCCAGAGTTCAACATCCGCAAAATTACGGATCTCCGACGGTGATCAGGCCTTGGCGGATGGCATGTTGGATGAGCTGGGCCGAGGTTTTGACGCCGAGGTCGTCCATCATTTTGTACTTGTGGGTTTCCACGGTGCGAGGAGAAATGTCGAGTAACGCGCCGATTTCCTTGGCGGATTTGCCTTCGGCGAGCAGCTGCAGAACCTGGCGTTGCCGGGGGGTGAGAGCGATGATGGCTTTTTGATGGCGACGGGTCGGGTCGAGCTGTTCGGTGACGGAGGAGTGACGCATTTCGGGCGAGATGTAGACCTGACCGGCCAGGGCGTGTTCGATGGCGATGAGGAGTTCCTCGGCGGCGGCATGCTTGATGACGTAACCGAGGGCCCCGGCTTCGAGAGCGCGGGTAAGGTAGGTGGCGTCGGGGTGCATCGTGAGGAAGACGACCTTGGGGTTGATGTTCCGGTCATGGAGTTGGGCGAGGGCATCGATGCCGTTCAACAGCGGCATGGAGATATCGGCGACGACAATGTCGGGCTGGAGGGTGGCGACTTGATCAAGTAGTTCAAGGCCATTGGTGACCGCTCCGATGAGGTCATAGCGAGAGGCAAGGAGGCTGCGGAGGCCATCGAGGACGATCTTGTGGTCGTCGGCAAGGAGCACGGTCGGTTTTTTCATGGGAGCGGCAAGGTTACTGTAATCGTGGTGCCCTGGCCTGGCTGGGACGTGAGTTGGAAGTGGCCGCCAAGGCCTCGGGTGCGTTCTTCCATGCTGGCGAGGCCGAGGCCGGAGGAACGGGCGGTGAAGCCGCGACCATCATCGCTGATGACGAGGCGGGCTTCGTGGGAACGGTTTTCGAGTCGCACGGAGACCGATTCGGCCTGCGCATGGCGCTCGACGTTGCGGAGGGCTTCCTGGACGATGCGGAACAGCGCGAGTTCGATGGGTTTGGGTAGCGAGGTCCAGTTGCCCGTGATCTGCGTTTCAACGATTGGACCGCCGCGTTCGAACAGGGCGCGGGCCTCGACTTCGACACAGGCGGGGAGGCCGAGATCGTCGAGCATCTTGGGATGAAGCCGGTGGGAGATGCCATGAATGTCGCGGGCTAGGGCGGCGATCTGAGTCTGGAGCGACTTGACGCCGGACTGGAGATCGGTGGGTTCAGAAGACTGGGTGAGGGTGCCGCAGTGGATGGCGATGGCGGCGAGCCGTTGGGTGACATCGTCGTGGAGTTCGCGAGCGACGCGCTGGCGTTCGTCCTCCTGCGCACTGATCAGACGGCTGGCCAGGAGTTCGAGCTCCGCTTTCGAGACCGTGGTGCGTTCGAGGCTTTCGGCCATGGTGTTGAAGGAGTGGGCTAGCTGGCCGATCTCGTCCCGCGAATTGACGGCAAGGCGAAAGCTGAAATCGCGTTGACCGAGACGCCGGGCTCCGGCGGTGAGGGCGAGGAGAGGCTGCGTGACCGAGCGGGCGAGGACGGCGGCGGCCAGGAAGAGCACGAGGGCGATGACGGCGCCGATAATCCAGATGCGACGCTGGAGATTGTCGACCGGGAGGAAGGCCTCCGCTTCATCGATCTCGGCCATCAGGGCCCAATCGACATTGGGGATGCGGAGCTTCGAATGCGAGCGGAGGAGACGTCGGCCGTTGGGGGTCTCGCGGACGGTGGTCTCTTCAAATTGTTTGGGGAAGTCCGCGATCCGCTCTTTGAGGATGTCCTGGCCGGAACGGAGGGTGCCGTCCGGACCGACGATGGCCAGGCGAGCGGTTTGGCCGAGGCGCTCGGCAGACATGAGGCGATTAATCTCGGCCGAAGAGACTTGGATGGCCAGGACCCCGATCTTGGTTCCGGCCCGCCAGAGCGGGGTGGCGAGGAAGGCGGCGGGGAGCCGGTGTGAGGGGATATAGGGTTGAAAGTCCTGGAGAACGTAGAGTTCGGGCTTGGGGAGGGCGATGGCTTGGCGGTAGACGGTGGCGAGGGGAGAGTCAGCGAAGGGCGGGTCCGTGAGGCGGACGCCGAGATCGAACTCTTTGGAGACGGTGTAGACGACGCGGGCGTCGGCGGCGTCGATGAGGAGCACGTCATAGAAGCCGAAAGCGCTGAGGTAGCGATGCAGGGTGGGGTGGTGGGTGGCGTGCGCCGCGCCGTAGGCGCCGGGTGCTTGGAGCAACTGATCTTTTCGGCCCACGGGATAGGGATTGGTGGCGATGAGATGGTGCTGGAGGGCGAGTACGCGAGGGTCGGCGGGGAACCAATCGAGAGGCGCGTCAATACTCTGATAATGGTGGCGGAGGGGACCTTCGGGGGCACGGGGGAGATGCGCCCAGTGGCGAGTGAAGGCCTCCAGGCCGGCGACGGTGGACTCGTCCGAGGCGAGCGCCAGGGCGTGGTTTCCGAGATCCTGGAACCAGCGCTCCAACTCGGCGACGCGAGCTTGGCGTAGAGAGGAGAGATGGTCATAGGTGGCCCGGCGAAGGGCTTCGGTAGCACCCAGCGTCGCTTCCCAGCCGGTGAGTCCAAGGGCCGCCAGAGCGAGACCGAGGAAGGCGAGTTGCAGTTTGAAGCGGAAGTTCACGACGGCTACGGACCTAGTGTAGCGGTTGGTGGCGGTGGCCGTGACGGGATGGGTAGAATTTGGGATGGAGTCCCATGCAACAGTTTGTGGCGGAGCGGCTGTTTGAGCCGGAGAGTGAAGGATTGCGGTTTTTGCCCGAAGGGCCGCGGGTGTTGCGGCACTCGGGCCTGCCCGGGCATTGGCTGGGATGGGTGGCGATTCAGCACTCGGCCGAGGAGTGCGTCGGGAGTTTGAACTTGTTCAACTTAGCCTCGGGGGAAAACCGTAGCTTTGAGTTGCCGGGGCGGCCGGGGTTCTTTGCTGAGACGGCAGAGGAGGGGGTCGTGATCGTTGGGATGGAGCGGCGGTTGGTGTATTTTGATTGGCGCAGCGGGGAGGTTTCCGAGACCGGAGTAGTGGTGAGCGGAGATGAGCGGGTGATCATCAACGATGGGTTGGCGGTGGAAGGCGGCGTGTTGTTCGGAACGAAGCACTTGGGGTTTGGCGAGGCGATCGCGGCGGTCTACTTCTATGAGTGGGCCAGCGGGCGGGTGCATACGGTGTTGGGCGGGCAGGTGTGTTCGAACGGGAAGTACCTGCGGCGGGATGCGACAGGGGCGACACTGATTGACATCGATTCGATGCCGAAGACGATCAGTCGGTACCGGTTGGACGCGAAGTTGGAGCGGGTGCTCGAGCGGAGTTTGGTGGTGGCACCGGAGAGCCTTCCGGGTTTTCCGGATGGGTTGCGGCCGTCGCCAGACGGCGAGAGCGTGATTGTGGCGTTCTACAATCCGGAGGCGGTGAGCGATGGGTTGGCGCGGATGTACCGGTTGGCGGATGGGGCGGTGGAGTGTGAGTGGATTTTGCCGGGATCGCCGCGGGTGACTTGCCCGGAACTCGTGGAGTTGGACGGGAAGATGAAGGTGGTGTTCACGACGGCGGTGGAAGGGATGGCGGAGGAGATCCGGGCGATGGCTCCGGGGGCCGGGGCGCTGTACATCGCCGATACGCCTTTTTAACCACGTTGCATCTTTCCCTTGACGTCAAGCATCTTGATATCAAGAGAACATGAGCGATACAACACAAACGATTCTCGGCATTCACTTGTGGTTGTTGCTGTCAAAGGCTAGCCAAGCGATGGAAGTTCATGCGCGGCGGAGCGTGGCGGAGCAGGGGCTCTGCCTGAGCGACTTTGCGGTGCTGGAGGCATTGCTGCATAAAGGACCGTTGGCAGTGAACGTGTTGGGGAAGAAGGTGTTGTTGACGAGCGGTTCGATTACGACGGCGGTGGATCGATTGCAGGAGCGGGGTTGGGTGGAGCGGCGGGCGGATGGGGGAGATCGACGGGCGCGGGTCGTGTATTTGACGACGAAGGGACGGAGCGTGATTCGCAAGTTGTTTGCGGCGCACGAGCAGGACATGGAACAAGCGGTGGCCTTTATGAGCGCCCGGGAACGGGTGGCTTTGGCCAACGGGCTACGCCGGCTAGGCCGGGGCGTGGCGTTAGGAAAGCAAGAATCAGGAGACAACGACAATGAGTGAAATGAAGCAGGTAGTGCGGGTAGTGGGTGCGGGTTCGCAGCACTGGGTGGGCGACGGGTTTCCGGTGCGAAACCTGTTTCCTTCGAACGGAGTGGCCGCAGAGATCAGTCCGTTTTTGATGTTGGATTATGCAGGGCCGAAGCTGTTCGAACCGGCGACGGAACCCCGTGGAGTGGACGAGCATCCGCATCGCGGGTGCTAGACTGTGACGATTGCTTATCAGGGTTCGGTGGACCATCGGGATTCTGCCGGGAATGCCGGAACGATTCATCCGGGCGATGTGCAGTGGATGACGGCAGCTTCCGGGGTGGTGCACGAGGAGAAGCACGGGCAGGCGTTTACAGAAGCGGGTGGGACGTTTGAGATGGTGCAGTTGTGGGTAAACCTGCCGGCCGCGTTCAAGATGAGCAAGCCCCGGTATCAAGGGATTACGAGTGCGCAGATCCCGGAAGTGGCCTTGGGTAGGGGAGCGGTGGCTCGGTTGATTGCGGGCGAGATCGGCGAGGCGCAGGGTCCGGCGAAGACGTTCACGCCTGTGACCTTGATTGACGTGCGGATGGCGGCGGGCGGGGCGGGGACGCTGGAACTGCCGGCCGGACAGAGCTTTGGGGTTGTGTTGTTACGCGGGGCGGTGACGGTGAACGGAACGACGGTGATGAGCGGTGAGCCGCGGATGGCGCTGTTGAGCCCGGGCGGCCGGACGGTGGTGTTGGCGGCGAGTGAGGAGTCGCTGGTGCTGGTGTTGGGCGGAGCGGCGATTGACGAGCCGGTGGCGAGCTATGGGCCGTTTGTGATGAATACGCAGGCGGAGTTGCGACAGGCGGTGGAGGACTTCCGGGCGGGCCGGATGGGGCGGTTGGCGTAACTTGGAGGCGGGAAGAATTGTAAGATTTGTTAATGCGCCATGCAATTCTAGTTTTGCTTGCTGTTGCTTCTTTTCTTCCCGCACAGACTTCGGATGCCCGCATTGTGGGCTTAATCCGAGACTCGTCGGGCGCGGTGCTCTTCAATGTTGCCGTCACCGCGACCAATTCCGCCACGGGCATTTCCCGGGCAGTCCGAACCAACAACTCCGGATCATTCGAGCTCCCGGCGCTGCCGCCGGGAGCCTATTCCGTATCCGCTGAGTTGGCTGGGTTTCGCAAGAGTACGTTGAAGGACCTGGTGCTGCAGGTGAATCAACAGGTGCGTGCCGATTTGGTACTTGAGGTTGGCAACGTGGTGGAGGAGGTGACGGTGACGGCGACGGCACCGCTGCTGGTGACCGAAGCCGGGTCGGTGGGGCAGGTGATCGACAACAAGAAGATTATCGAGTTGCCGTTGAATGGGCGGAATTTTACGCAGTTGGCGACCCTCACACCGGGGGTGGTAGCGAGCGCGGCCCTGGGCACGGGAAGGGCGTCGTCGATCATTGTGAACGGAACGCGGCCGACGAAGACGGAGTTCTTGCTGGACGGGGTTTCGACGACGGGCCCGATCAATGGGGGGACGGGGGTGTTGCCGTCGATTGAAGCGCTGCAGGAGTTCAAAGTGCAGACGAGCGCGTTTTCGGCTGAGTTTGGACGGAGTTCGGCGATCGTGAACATTACGGTGAAGTCGGGCACCAACCAACTGCATGGGACGTTGTTTCACTTCCTGCGCCATAACGAAGTGGCGGCGCGGAACTTCTTTGCGCCGACCAATCCGCCGCTGAAGCGGAATCAGTTTGGCGGGACGGTGGAAGGACCGCTGAAGCGGAACGATGCCTTTTTCCTGTTCAACTACGAGGGGCAGTTGCAGCGGGCGGGGCAGACGTTGAACTCGATTGTGCCGACGGCGGCGCTGCGGGCGGGGGACTTCTCGGGTGGAGCGGTGATTTTTGATCCGGCGACTACGCGGGCGAATCCGGCGGGAGCCGGGTTTGTGCGGGATGCTTTCCCGGGGAACGTGATTCCGGCGAACCGATTCGCGGGGCCTTCACGCTTCTATCTGCCGTACTATCCGCTGCCCAACAACGGCCGGGATTCGTTCGTTTACACGCCGAGTGCGAAGGAGGATTTCAACCAGGGCACGATGCGGATTGACAAGAAGATCCGGAGCGCCGGAAGCCTGTTCGGTCGGTATACGATCTACGACCGGACGAATTTCCTGCCGAATGTGCTGCCGGCGCTGGAGGGAACGAGCGTGGGGGCGCGGTTTCAAAATGCCGCGATGAGTTACACCCACATCGTGAACCCGAAGCTGTTGCTGGAGACTCGGCTGGGGTACAACCGCGAGTTAACGTTGCAGACGCCTCCGGGTTTCGGAACGAACTTTACGACGCAGTCCGGCATTACGGGATTCGAGCTGACGACGCTTTCGATGCCGCGCTTCCCTTCGATTGCGGTGACGGGATTCGCTTCGCTGGGCGGTGGATTGCTGTTTAACCGAAACAATATTTATCAACTGCAGCAGAGCGGAAGCCTCTTTTTGGGTCAACATTCGGTGCGCTTCGGCATTGATTTCCGGGAGCAGCGGAATGAGAACTACAATTCGGCGAACAACTCCGGCAACTTCAATTTCCGCGGAACGTATACAAATAATCCGCTCCAGCCCGGGGGTACGGGGAACCCTTTCGCCGATTATCTTGTGGGACTGCCGGCGGACGCGAACCGAAGTTTCCCGCGGAACTTGTTTGGGAACCGGTTCTACAATTGGCACTACTTCGTACAGGACGATTGGAAGATCCATTCGCGGCTGACGTTGAACCTGGGATTGCGCTATGAGTACAATCCCTGGCCGACGGGGCTGCGGAATCAGATGACGCTGTTCGACCGGGCGACGGGCCAGATTATCCTTTCTTCGCCGGTGGATCTGGATGCGCAGCAGGTGGCGCGACCGGCCTTTGCGGTGTTCCAGGACGTGATCACGACGACGGAGCAGCGTGGATTGCCGCGCCAGATTCAAGCCAACGACCGGAACAACTTCGCGCCCCGCGTCGGCTTGGCGTGGCGGCCGTTTGACAACCGGACGGTGATCCGGGCGGGGGCGGGGTTCTACTACAACCTCGTGAATGGCAACGGGCGGACGGGAGGAATCATCAATCCTCCGTTTCTCGTCGACGAGCAGGTTTTCAATACGACTCCGGTGCCGACGCTGACGTTTGCCAATTTCTTCGTGGCCCCGCCGCCTTCGGCCGCGGTGCCGCCGACGATTGACAGTCGTTCGTTGAACCAGCGGACCCCGTACGACATTACGTGGAATCTGGTGGTGCAACGGGAGGTGTGGAAGAACCTTTCGCTCGAAGTGGGCTACCTGGGGAAATCGAGTGCGCGGGTGGAGCGGGATATCCAGTTCAACCAGCCCTTGCCCGGCCCCGGGGCCATTCAAGCGCGGCGACCGTTTCCGCGATTTGGCAATGGGACGTTGCGGGATGACGGTTCAAAGGCGAGCTACCATGCGTTGCAGACCAAGCTCGAGAAACGGTATTCGAACGGGATGAGCTTTCTCGTATCGTATACGTGGTCGAAGTCGATCGACGAGGTTTCGACGGACGTGGGGCCGATTGCGGCGAATCCGCGGGACTATCGGGCTGAGCGCGGGGTTTCTGACTATGACGTGCCACACCTGTTCGTCGCGAGTTACTTGTACGATTTGCCTTTGTGGCGTTCACACAAGCGGCTCGGCGGCTGGCAGGTGGGCGGGATCTCGACGCTGCGGAGCGGTCAGCCCTTTACTCCCCGGATCAACCTCGATGTCGCGAACATCGGCACGACCAACCAGCGGCCGAACCGTTTGGGGACGGGGCAGGCGACGAATCAATCGCTCGATTCGTGGTTCGACCGCGTTGCGTTCGTGATTCCAGCGGCGTTCACGTTTGGGAACTCCGGGCGGAACATACTGCGAGGGGACGGGGTGATCAACTTCGACCTGATTCTGATCAAGAACACGGCCTTGACCGAACGGATGAATTTCCAGTTTCGCGTGGAGGCGTTCAACGCCGCCAACCACGCGAATTTTGGATTGCCGAACAACATCGTGAATGTACCGGCCGGGGGCCGGGTGCTTTCGGCGTCGGATGCTCGGGTGGTGCAGTTCGGAGCGAAGTTAATGTTTTAAGAGTTAGGGGTAGGGGCTGTGGCCCTTACCCCCAACTTCCGTAGGAATGTGATCATGGGGCCCCAGTCGGTGAAGGCGGATTGGAAGAGGTTGAGGCCGATGAAGGCGGTGAAGTAGAGCCAGTTGGGGTCGCTGAAGTGAGCGAGCACAAGGCTGAGCATGATGAGGGCTCCGGCGATGAGGCGGAGGTAGCGGTCGATTGTCATATCTGGCTCCGTTTTCGGTTGTTGATCATGTAGTAGACGATGGGGACGGTCATGCGCGAGAGGGCGAGCGAGGCGACCTCGCCGGCCATGAGCGCGATGGCGAGCCCCTGGAAGATCGGATCGAAGAGGATGACGCTGGAACCGGCGACGACAGCGGCGGCGGTTAGCATCATGGGACGGAAGCGGACGGCACCGGCGTCGACGACGGCGTCCTGGAGCGGCATTCCTTCTTTGAGACGGAGCTCAATGAAGTCGACGAGGATGATGGAGTTGCGGACGACGATGCCGGCTCCGGCGATGAAGCCGATCATGGAAGTGGCGCTGAAGAAGGCGTTCAGTAGGCCGTGCGCGGGCAGGATGCCGACGAGGGAGAACGGGATGGCGGCCATGATGACGAGCGGGGTGAGCAGGGATTCGAACCAGCCGACGACCAGGACGTAGATGAGGATGAGGACGACGGCGAAGGCGAGGCCGAGGTCGCGGAAGACTTCATAGGTGATGTGCCATTCGCCGTCCCATTTGAGGGAGTAGCGGGCGTCGGAGCCGGGCTGGGCGGCGGTGAACTGTTCGAGGCGATAGCCGGCGGGGATTTTGAGGGCGTCGATTTTCGGAGTAAGGGCGAGGATGGCATAGACGGGGCTTTCCATGGCCCCGGCGACGTCGGCGGTGACATACGTGACTGGCATTAAGTTCTTGTGATACCGGCTGCGTTCGGTGACGGTGTCGTGGACGGTGACGAGTTCCCGGAGGGAGACGGTGCTGCCGGAGCGACCGCGGATTTTGAGGTCTTGGAGGCGGGCGAGATCGCTGCGAAAGGCGAGGGGCAGGCGGAGGTCGAGGGGGACGTCTTCTTTGGAGTTGTCGTCGTGGAGAAGGCCGGGAGAGTCGCCGGCGGAGGCGAGGCGGAGGGTGCGGGCGATTTCGGCGGGAGAGACGCCGTGGAGGGCGGCTTTCTCGGAGTCGATGAGCAGTTGGTGTTTGGGCTGGGGGGCCTCGACGTACCAGTCGACGTCGACGACGCCATCGAGCCGTTCCATGAGTTGTTTGACTTGGCCGGCGACTTGGAGGCGGCCGTCTTCCGTGGGGCCATAGATTTCGGCGACCATGGTTTGGAGCACGGGCGGGCCGGGGGGAACTTCGGCGACTTTGATGTTGGCCCCGTTGGCGCGGGCGAGGGGGGAGAGGCGTTGGCGGACCTGCTTGGCGATATCGTGGCTGGGGAGTTTACGATGGTCTTTGCCGAGGAGGTTGACTTGGATATCGGCGACGTTGGCGCCGCGGCGGAGGTAGTAGTGGCGGACGAGACCGTTGAAATTGAACGGTGAGGCGGTGCCGGCGTAGGTTTGGACGTTGACGACCTCGGGCTGGAGGAGGGCGGCGGCGGCGAGGAGTTGGGTGACGCGGGCGGTCTCTTCGAGGGCGGTGCCTTCGGGCATATCGATGATGACCTGGAACTCGCTTTTGTTATCGAACGGGAGCATTTTCACTTTGACGAACTGAATGTAGACGAGGCCGCAGGAGGCGAGGAGGAGAAGGGCGACGGTGCCGACGAAGCTCCAGCGCAGGAGGGGTCGTTCGAGAAGTGGGCGCATGACGCGGCGGTAGAGGCGGGTGACGAAATCTTCCTTTTCGTCTTCGGCGTGGAGGACGTGGCCTTTGAGGAGGCGGACGGCGGCCCACGGGGTGACGAGGAAGGCGACGAGCAGAGAGAACGCCATGGCGGCGGAAGCGCCGATGGGGATAGGGCGCATGTAGGGGCCCATGAGGCCGCTGACGAAGGCCATGGGAAGAATGGCGGCGATGACGGCGAGGGTGGCGAGGATGGTGGGGTTGCCGACCTCGTCGACGGCTTCGATGGCGACTTCGGTAAGCGGGCGGGAATGGTTCGCGGGCATGCGGCGATGGCGGACGATGTTTTCGACGATGACGATGGCATCGTCGACGAGGATGCCGATGGAGAAGATGAGGGCGAAGAGGGTGATGCGGTTGAGGGTGTAGCCGTAGAGGTAGAAGACGGTGAGGGTGAGGGCGAGGGTGACGGGGATGGCGGTGAAGACGATGAGAGATTCCCGGAAGCCGAGAGTGATGGCGATGAGGACGGTGACCGAGAGGACGGCGATGGCCATGTGGAAGAGAAGTTCGTTGGACTTGTCGGCGGCGGTTTCGCCGTAGTTCCGCGTGATGGAGACTTCCACTTCGGAGGGGATGACGGAGCCTTTGAGCGAATCGACACGGCTGAGGACTCCGCTCGCGACATCGATGGCGTTGGCTCCTTTGCGTTTGGAGACGGTGAGGGTGACGGCGGGGACGAAGTGTCCGCCGGCACCGTATTGCACGTATTGCGACGGCTCTTCGCCGGTATCGGTGACGGTGGCGAGGTCGCGGACGTAGATGGGCTTGCCGGTCGAGACGTTTACGACAACGTTCGAGACATCCTGGGCGGAGCGGAGGAAGGCTCCGGTTTCGAGGAGATGTTCCTGGTTCGATTGCGCGAAGCGACCGGAGTCGAGGCGCTGGTTGGAGGTGCCGAGGGCGTTCCAGACGTCGAGGGGGGCGAGGTTGTAGGCGGCGAGTTTAGCGGGGTCGAGGGTGACGCGGAGGGAGCGGCGCTGGCCGCCGATGAGTTGCACGGCGCTGACTTCGGGGGCTTGTTTGACGATGTCGGTGAGTTGGGCGGCGACGCGGCGGAGTTCGAGATCGTTGTAGCGGGTGCTGTGGAGGGTCAGGGCGAGGATGGGGACATCGTCGATGGAACGGGGCTTGATGAGGGGCGGGGTGGCGCCGGGGGGGATGATATCGGCGTTGGAGGCGAGTTTTTGGTTGAGCTTGACGAGGCTGCGTTCTTCGTCTTCGCCGACTTTGAAGCGGACGATGGCGATGGTGCCTCCGGGGGAGGAGGTGGAGTAGATGTATTCGACGCCGGGGATCTCCCAGAGGAGTTTTTCCACGGGGCGGGTGACGCGTTCTTCGACTTCGGCGACGGAGGCGCCGGGGAGGGCGACGAAGACGTCGACCATGGGGACGACGATTTGCGGTTCTTCTTCCCGAGGCAGCTTGAGGATCGAGAAGAAGCCGAGCAGAAGTGACGCTCCGATGAAGAGCGGGGTGAGTTTGGAATTGATGAAGGTGCCGGCGATGCGGCCCGCGATGCCGGTCATTTGCGGACCTCGCGGTTTTCGACGACGGGGGAGCCGTCGGTGAGGTCGGGGCGGACGGGATAGATGAGGCGGTCTCCGGGGCGGAGGCCGGAGAGGACTTCGACGGCATCGCCGTGGGCGGGGCCCAGGGTGATGAGGCGGGAGCGGGCGACGCCGGAATCTTCAACGAGGACGGACTGGAGTTGGCCCTGGGTGAGGACGGCGGCGCGGGGGATGGCGAGGGCGGGGCGTTCGCCGAGCGGGAAGCGGGCGCGACCGAAGAGGCCGCCGCGGAGGGCGGGGTTGGAGGGCAGGTCGATTTTGACGGTGAAGGAGCGGGAGGCCGGGTCAACGGTGGGGACGATTTCGGCGATGCGGCCGGAGAGGGGGACGGAGAGGGCGTCGAGGATGACTTCGACGGCGGCCCCGCGTTGGACCTTGGCGAGGCGGGCTTCTTCGACGGCGACTTCGAGGCGGTAGGTGCCTTGTTGCTCGAGGTCGAGGAGGGGGACGCCAGGGGAGGCGAGGGTGCCGGGTTCGGCGCGCCGGGCGATGACGAGGGCGGCGAAGGGGGCTTTGATTGCGGAGTAGGAGCGAGAGATGGTGGCTTGCTGGACGGCCTGCTCGGCTTGTTGGACTTTGTCGTTGAGCTGGCGTTTACGGGCCTGGGCCATGGCGAGGGCGGCTTGGGCGAGTTTGACGCGGGCGGAGGATTCGTCGAACTCCTGGGGCGACAGCGAGCGTTTATCGAGGAGTTCTTTCATGCGGCGGAGGGTGGATTGCGCGAGGTCGAGTTGGGCCTGGGCGGAGGCGATGGCGCTGTCGGTTTCGGGCAGGGCGTTGCGGGCTTCGCTGAGACCGGACTGGGCTTGGCGCTGGGCGGTGTCGAGGTTGCGGGCGTCGAGGGTGATGAGGGTTTGCCCGGCGGCGACGCGGTCTCCGGGTTGGACCTTGACGTCGAGAACGGTGGCCATGACTTGACTTGACAGGGTGGTGGCGACGCGGGGGCGGACGGTGCCGACGGCATCGAAGGAGTCTGGCCACACGGTGGGGGCGAGGGTCGAGATGGAGACGGAGATGGCGGGGGGCGGGGCGGCCGGTTTGACCTCGCTGGGTTTGGGGCCGCACGCGGCGAGGAGGGCGAAGGGCAGGAGGAGGGCTTTATTGAAGGACATTGGAATCTCCGTTAAGGGTGCCGGCGGCGAGTTGCAGGAGGACGGCGGCGAGGCGATGGTCGTAAATGGCCGCGAGGCGGCGGGTGGTGGAATCGAGGAGGGCGGTTTCGGTGCGGAGGAGGTCCGAGACGGTGGCGAGGCCGGCTTCGTAGCGATTTTTGGTGATCCGGAGGCTCTCTTCGGCGTAGGCGACGGTGGCGGAGGCGACTTCAATGCGTTGGGCGGCGGAGGAGAGAGCGGCTTGGGCTTGGCGCAGTTCGAGGCGAACGCCGGCTTGGGTTTCTCGCTCGTTGGCTTGGGATTTGACGAGGGTGGCGGCGGCTTCGGTTTGGCGGGCGCGGTCCGCATAACCATTGAAGAGGTTCCAGCGGAGGCCGGCGGAGACGTACCAGTTGGCGGAGCCTTGGTTGACGAAGCGGCCGCGGTCGGCTTCGACGGCGGCACGGCCGGTGATCTGGGGGAAGAGGGCGGAGCGGGCGGCGGCGGACTGGGTTTCGGCGAGTTGGCGGGCGAGGGTGGCTTGGCGGAGTTCGGGGCGGTCGCTTGCGGCGACGGCTTCGGTTGAGACGGGGGCGGGGGTCAGAGGAGTGGAGAGAGCGAGGGGGTCGTCGAGGGGTTGGCCGAGGGCTTCGTTGAGGGCGGCGCGGGCGAGATCGAGGGTGGACTGACGCTGGATGCGCTGTTCCTGCATGGCGGCAAGATGGACGCGGATGGAGAGGACGTCGGCGTCGGTGGAGAGTCCGGCGGTACGGACGGCTTCGGCGCGGGTGAGGTCGGCTTCGGCGGAGGCGACGGCGCGTTGGGCGGCTTTGAGGAACTCTTCGGCGAGGGTGACGCCGTGATACGAACGGGCGACCTTGGCGATGAGGTTGCTGCGGGTGTGGCGCTCCTGTTCCGCGGAGAGCTTTTCGCCGAGTTGGGCGGATTGGACGTTCGATCGGGTGCCGCCGAAGTCATAGAGGACTTGATCGATGGAGAGTTGGGATTGGAAGTTGTTGACGGTGCCGGGGTGGTTGAGGGTGTCGATGGCGAAGTTGGCGGCGGCGAAGCGGCGTTGGGTGAGGAGGGTGGAGAAGGCGAAGACGGGGTTGTTGGAGGACTGGAAGGATTCGGAGTAGTTGATTTTGGGGAGGAAGCCGGAGCGGGCTTGGATGGTGCGGGCGGCGACGGCCTTGGACTGGGCTTGGGCGGCTTGGACGGAGGGGTGCTGTTCGAGGGCTTTTCGAACGGCGTCGCGGAGGGTGAGCGGTGGAGTTTGCGCCGTAAGCGGCACAGCGAGCGTAAGTAAAATGAGTTGTCGTAGCACTTCGCAAAGCAGGATGCAGTTTCGAGGAGAATGGTGACAGGCTTTCGCTTAGGGCGGATTCGCGTTAGGATTACGCGAATGCGTTATCTGGGTCTTTTTCTGGTGATAGCTGGTTTGGCGAGTGGACAGACGCCGACGGCGAGCGTAGTGGGTAGGGTGGTGGACGCTTCGGGGGCGGTAATTCCGGGGGTGGCGGTGAACGTCTTGCAACTGGAGACGAACCAGGCATTTGCGCGAGTGACCGACGCGGCGGGGGATGTTACGGTACCTTATCTGACGCCGGGTAAGTACGTTTTAGAGGCCCAGGGGGCGGGGTTTCGGGTTCATAAGCAGGCCGAATTTGTGTTGACGGTGAACCAGACGCTGCGGTTCGACATCCAGATGGAGGTGGGCGCGACGACGGAGTCCGTGACCGTCACCGATACGCCGACGCCGCTGACGACCGAGAGCGGAGCGCGGGGCGATGTGACGACGAATCAGGAGTTGACGGAGATGCCGCTGGCGGGGCGGAATTTTTCGGATCTTGCTTACTTGACGGGAGGCGTGTTGCCGAAGGGAGAGGATGGGGACGGGGCGTACGCGATTAATGGCGCGCGGGCGGATAACGTGGGGTTTCTGCTGGATGGGATGAACAACACGCAGCGCCGGAATACGGGTTCGATGGCGAATCCGCCGCTCGAAGGGGTGCAGGAGTTTAAGATGATCACGTCCGGGTTTTCGGCCGAGTATGGGAGATATGCGGGCGGGATTTTGAGCGTGGTGATGAAGAGCGGGGGGAACAAGTTGCGGGGTTCGCTGTATGAGTTTTTGCGGAACGATGTGATGGACGCGCGCGGCTTTTTTGCGGTGACGAAGCCGAAGCTGCGACGGAATCAGTTTGGGGCGACGGTATCGGGGCCGATCATCAAGAATCGAACGTTTTTCCTGGTTAGCTGGGAATCGTTGCGGCAGGTGTCGGGGAGTTTACAGCGGGGCATTGTGCCGGCACCGGAGATGTTGCGCGGGGATTTCCGGAGCGCGCGGGACGCGTTTGGAAGGCCGCTGGTGGTGGCCGACCCGTTGAACAGGGCGGCCCCGTTTGCAGGGAACCAGATTCCGGCGGCGCGGTTGGATCCGGTGGCGCTGAAGCTGGCGAGCTTTTATCCGGCCCCGAACTTGGTTTCAGCAGGAGTGAACTACATTGGCCAGGCGAACGGGACGAGCAGTTCCAATAACTTCAGCGTGAAAGTGGACGATACCGTGTCGGACCGGGACCGGCTGACGTTTTCGACCTTCTGGAGGCCGAACGAATCGACGACGCCGTTCAACCGGTCTCCGATTGCGTTGTTCGGGACGACGACGGCGAATTTCGAGCTGCTCTCGAGTATTCGGTACTTGCGCACGGTTTCTGCGAGCCTGTTTAACGAGGCGAGCGTTTCCTTTTCGCGGCGGACGTTGAACCAGGGGTGGCCGTCGAATACGCGGGATTGGGCGGGTGAGGTGGGCTTTGTGGGCGGAACGACGAATCCGATCGCGCTGGGGTTGCCGCAGTCGGATGTTTCCGGATACATCACCCTGGGACACGCCTATGACCTGCCGAAGATTTGGAGCTACAACAATTTTCAGTATGCGGATGCGCTGACGTGGATTCGGGGCAAGCACGCGTTTAAGTTCGGGGGAGACTTTTTGCGGTTTCAGTACTTTTCGCGGCAGTTTGGCGATACGCGCGGCCGCATGACGTTTTTGGGGCGGTTTACGAATGAGCCGATGGCGGATTTCGTGATGGGCTATGCCCAGACGACCCGGCGGCAGTTGGACGGGGCGGGGCCGTACCATTTGGTTTCGAACTATTCGGCGTATGCGCAGGACGATTGGAAGGTGACGCCGACGCTGACGTTGAACATCGGCATTCGATATGACCTGATGAAGCCGCCGAAAGAGAAGTTTGGGGCGTGGTCGATGTTTGTGCCGGAGTTGGGGAAGGTGATTATCGCTGGGAAGGGGAATCTGCCGGATTTCGATGCTCGAATTGCGGAGACGGGCTTAGGGCAGTATGTGGCGTTGGCGGGGGATGTGGGTTTATCGCCGGCCATCGTGAAGACGAATTATGCGAATTTTGCGCCGCGGTTCGGATTTGCGTGGCGACCGTTTGGGACGCAGAAGAGCGTGATTCGCGGTGGCTACGGGATGTTCTACGGGGCGAGTTCGCTCTACCGCACGGACGAACTGAGCGATATTTACCCGTTTTCGGTGAATGAGTCCTATTCGGCGACGTCATCGAATCCACTGTTGTTGACGGTATCGAACCCGTATCCGCTGGCGAAGCGGCGGGTGGGCGGCATTACATCGACGAGCGGACAGGACATCAACTCGAAGGACCAGTATCTACAATCGTGGTCGTTGACGATGGAGCGTGATTTTGGAGGGGGGACGGTGTTGGAGGTGGCGTATGCGGGGTCGAAGGGGACGCATTTGCCGCGGCGGTACGACGTGAACCAGCCGTTTCGGGTGCCGGCGCTGCGGTTGGCGGACGGGAGTTTTCCGCGGCAGTATTCGCCGTTCCAGACGATCAACTACTTTGCGGCGAGTTCGAACTCGATTTACAGTTCCGGGACGGTAACGCTGCGGCGGCGTTTTACGAAGGAGCTTTTCGTGCGGGCGTCGTATGTGTACGCCAAGTCGATCGACGAGAGTTCGAACACGGGAGGGACAATTGCAGCGGGGTTCCCCTCGGCGCAGGACGCGCGGAATCTGCACGGCGAGCGGGGGCGGAGCGACTTCGACATTGGGCATTCGTTTGTGGCGAGTTTCATCTATGCGCCGAAATTTTCGAAGCACTTGATGCTGCGGAACTGGCAGTTGGCGGGGACGACACGGGCGTACACAGGGCAGCCGTTTACGCCGAAGGTGGCGAATGTGTCGCTGGATTTGGGCGACGCGGTGCGGCCGGACCGGATTGCGTCGGGGACGCTGCCGGGGGCGGGGCCGGACGGATGGTTTGACCGGACGGCTTTTCCGCTGGTGCCGCGCGGGTCGTATCGGTTTGGGTCATCGGGGCGGAATGTGCTGGACGGGCCGGGATTCTTTACGCTGGATACGAGCTTGTCGCGGCGGTTCGTGATTGCGGAGCAGAAGGCGGTGCAGTTCCGGGTGGAGACGTTTAACGTATCGAACCGGACGAACTTCAGCTTGCCGGAGACGAGGGTGGACGTGCTGAACGGCGGGACGATTAACTCGTCCCGGGCGGCGCGGGTGTTTCAGTTGGGATTACGGGTTGAGTTCTAGATTGGCTAGTTGGCGACGGTTATGCTGACTGCCACCGCGGTGGTGGAGCGTCCATCGGCGTCCTGAGCGATGGCGGTGATGCTGTGTACGCCATTGGGCACGGTCGTCGAGTCGAAAACCAGATCGTAGGGAAGGGCCGCGAGGGGTAGGCCCAAATTGCCCGCGTCGAGCTGAAACTGGACGGTTGCCATGCTTTGCGCGACGTCGGCGGTCGCGGTGGCGGAGAGGGTGATCGTGCCGACCACCGGGGGGACCACGGCAGCGACGGTTACGACGGGTGGCTTCGGGGCGGGAGCTTTGTAGGTAGCGACGCCGTCGGCCTCGGCGTCAAACGCCAATACGACTTTGGTGCGGTCCCAGGCCCCGGGGCCGCCGGTATGGGCACCTCGACCGATCTCAAACTTGAAGTCCGTGCGTGCTTTGGCAAAGAAAGGGATTTTGCCTTCACTGTCTGTAAAGCGCATGCTTGTGGCGGAGTTCACGGTTTCGGTGATGTAGACCACAGTGTGGGCGAGCGCTTGTCCGGTTGGCGATTGGACGCGGATTTGGAAAGTCGGTGTGGCCGGTTTCCAGGCGCGATTGTGATAGTCGCAGATTTTCCCCCGGAGGGTGTCGCGGAACTGTACTTGGATGATGGCCGCGGCGTCTTCTTCCCACTTGAGATCGACCTTCGAGATGCGTTCGTAATCGGCGTAGTTCTTCCCATCGCGGACGAAGCGCTCGGGGTCGTGATCGGGATCGACGAGGTGGTCCCAACGGATGGTGCCGAACGCAACGCCGAGAGCGCTTTCAATCGTTCGGACGTAAGCGGCGGAGTGGGCGATTCCCCAAACGCTGGATAGGCGGAGCACCTTGGCGAGCCGAGTGGGAGGGCATTCGTTAAGCTTATCGGCGTCGCCCTTCCAGGCGGCGTAGAAGTTCGAGAAGCGGTGCCAGAGAAACTGAATGCCAGAAGGGCCAAACTGGACGTCAATGTCGCCGGTTTCATTGTGATGGCACTGGGCGGCGCTGTGGAAGTTATAGCGAAGGACAGGGAGGCGCATTTCGCCGAGTGCGGCATGGGCATCGGCGTCTTGCGGGCAGGGTTCGTCCTTGCCGAAGAGTGCCCAGGCGACTTCGCGGCAGAGCAAGGCGTCGGCGACATCGCGGATGATGATTCGCACGGGCAGTTCCGGGCCCAGCGCACCGGCGGAGAACTCGATGAGATAGTTTTGCACGTTGGGATTGGCGTGCTGCATCCCGTATTGAACGAGGAAAAAGGCCTTCGCTCTGCCGAGCGCCTCGGCCCAAGCCTTCTGCCAAAGCGCGCACCAAGCGGGATTGTCGACGAGGGCGAACTCTTCGGTCAGCGTTTTCATGTCCATCGCGATGAAGGGGATGCTGAGAGGGGGGATGTAGTGTTTATCGAGTTCGAGGGAGCTGATGTCGCGGAGGGCGACCCCGTCGACGCCTTTTTTGGGTAGGTTGGGGCTTTCGAGACGTTCGAGAGCCATCATGATCTCGGTTTGGATCAAGATGTCTTTGGGTGGCTTTCCCTTGGTCGCCAGCTTTTCGATGGCCATGATGGTGTCGCTGCGCATGCAGCCGACGAGCCATTCGTCGTCCTTGCCGATGATGTCCTTGTTTGCTTTCAGTTGGGCATCGAAGCCGACGACGCAGACGCCGGTCTTGACGGAGAAGAGATAGTCGTCTTTTTTGGCGTACTTGAAATGGGTATCGCCGGCGACTTCGGCCTTGAATGTAGCGTTAACGAAGAGCGGTAGCCGGGCGGGGGCGTACTTGAAATCGTTGCGGCGCTTTTCGGCGTGATCGAACGGCCAAGCGACCCAATCGGCGACGGGCCAGACGATGCCCGCTGCTTTGACGTTTTTGAGGCGCATGACGCTGCTGCGGGACGCGGTGGGCCACATGCTCCAGCTATCGGGATTGGCGACGCCCGTTTTGACCTGAATCAAAGGGATGGGGTGGCGAAAACCACCGATCTCGGCGGTGAACCCGGGGCCGGTGCCGAGGGCGCTTGATTCGGTCGTGTTGTCCCAAAAGTTATAGGGCATGACGATCATGCGGGGCAGGTGAAGGCGCAAGCCAGCGCGCGATCCGACGACTTCGTCGGCGCTATCGGAAAAGATGCCGGGATGGTCAACGGCCGGTGGTTTCAGATCCGGGAGCGCTTCGAAATAAGGGGCCTTTTTGCCGACGAGGGTGTCGAGGTCTTTTTGCTGCTTCCACCACCAACTCGCTTGGGAGAGGAGGCGCACTTCGTCGACCGTGTGATCGGGCAGGAATGAATCGCAGAGGGCTTTGAAGGGCTTTTCGTCGATATCGTCCCGGAACCAGAGTTGCATGTCGGAGAGGCAAGCCGCGTAGAGGCCGACTTTCACTTCCTGGTTGGATTTGCGGAATTTGGGTTTGTTGAGGACGGTTTCGTAGGTTAGCCAGTGGTAGCCAGTGTTGACGAAGGGGTCGGAGCCTTCGAGCGCGTCGGCGGTGGGGAGGACTAGTTTGGGGGTTTGCCAGTAGATTTGCGCGTTGACCAGGACTAGTTTGTGCCAGGGGCCGGTTCCGCTGGGGAACTTCTTTTTGACGTCGCCCGTTGGGTTGAGGATCATCCAGTCGAGAGCGACCTGCAAGTTGGTGACGGGATCCTCGCCTTGGTAGGTGACGCCATAGTGATCCGTGTTGACGTCGAAGTTGGGAGACTCGGCTTTGGCTCCCTGGCGCAACCGTGATTTTAAGACTTCGTTCATGGCTGTTCCTTAGAGCGGGTCGCCGGTCAGTTCTTTGAGCTTCGTTATGGTTGAAGGGTTGATGATTCCATCGGCGGGCTCGATTCCGTGACTGGCTTGAAAGAGCGCGATCACCTGTTTCAAGGTAGGTTCGGTCTTGTCGGCGAGCTTGGAAAACAGGCCCAGATTGCGAAAGCGGTCTTCCTGGCCCTCCGGGGTATCCACGGGGCGGAGATGGCCCAGTTTAACGGTGAATGTTTTCTGTTTGAGGATTGGGTCTGCGCCACTTTTGCCGAAGTTCCAGTCAATGGCGATTACCGCTTCTTTGGCGTTGGGTGGGATCTGGCAGACAATCCAATCGCCATCCACTTTTGACGGGACGACGACGGCATCGATGGTGACGGTGCAGGCGTAGCCCTTGATCGGAGTGCCGAGGACCGCTTGGAAGCGAAACTCCTTGGTGGGTAGTTTTCGTTTAAAAACGTGGGTAAGGCCGGTGTGTTTTGCGGCTTCCCACTTGATCTCCTTGTCGGGGAGGGTGAGAATGTCGCCGGGGAAAAGCACGTTGCGGTCCTTGCGCAGGGCTCGCAATGTTTTGTTCGCGTCGTCGTCCCAGATGGCGTCCGTGCGGAGCTGTTTTGAGAACGCGATGCTGTCGACGCAATCACCTAGTTTGATGTCATAAGGCTCGGGCATGGTGGTTAGATGCTTTCCTTAAAAGTAATGAACGACGGGTCGATGTCGGGGAAGCGGATCGAGCAATCTCCGGCGGGTTCGATGCCGTTCACATGTGCTTTGCCATCGTCATCGAGAAAGCCTTCGGCCTTATCGCCGTTGGGCAGGTCGATTTCGAACCGCTGTTTTGGGATGCCCTTGTCGGCCTCATCGAGCAGGGTGATGTCAATCGCCACCGGAGGCGCCGAAGGCGGCAGGGCGACGCCGCCAACGCCTGGAATGGGCGCTCCCAAGATGGACGGCCCCTTCCATTGGACCGGGGTTAACGATGTTTCGAGGCCCCAGAACGGGTCCAGAATGGGGAAGCCGACTTCGTAGTCGCCGGGTTCGAGATGATCGATCCGCTTGTAGCCGTTGGCGTCGAGCTTGCCGGGCTTTTGGGACTTATCCGGGTAGATGAGGATGTAGTCCGCGTCTGGAATCGGCTTATCGTTTTCATCGACGAGTTGGATGGCGATCCAAGTTTTCAAAACGCGGAGGGGGCAGTCGGCGACGAGAGTCTTCGCGGGGACGCTGGGGAACGGGTTGGCTATTTGCGTGGACACGGCTTACACCAGCTTTCCGCTGGGCTTTTCGGCCCAAGCCTGCAGTCGATCGAGCTTTAAGGCGGGATCTAAGCGGTAGGTATAGAGAATGTTCAAGGCGTCAATCGGAAGGGTCTCGGAACGGAATCCGCCCAACGATCCGCAGACGATTTCGAAGAGGCGCGCAATATCGAACTGGCGTTCGAGGTGGAAGCGGGGGCAAAGGGCCAAGCCGCGTGGCACCTGTTCGGCGAGGTCGACCAGATCCACAGTGACACGTCGGGGAGGGAGAAACCCGGCGAGATGGGTGACCAAGGCTTGCTCGAAGCGCTCTTCGGCTGCCCGCTCAAATGCCCGCATATGCTCCGGCCGCAGGACTAGCATGGGGGAAGGATGTCACGCTTGTCGGGGGCTGTCAATTGAATTTCGAAAAGGGGTGAAGAAGGGCATGTTGAGAAATAATGCAGCGTTGAGTCGGAATGCGATATGATGAAACTGGTCATCGGGCCGTAGCGCAGCCTGGCTAGCGCGCTTGCTTGGGGTGCAAGAGGTCGCGAGTTCGAATCTCGCCGGCCCGACCAATTCAACGAATCATCTTGGGGCGGGTTCCGCCTCCTCGGGGGAGCGAGGAACAGATGGTTGGTTGGTGGAAAGTCGTGTGGTGGGACGCACGGATTGAGACGATGGGCGAGCCAGTGCGGAAGCACCTTGCTTACGATTTCTCGTCGTTCAGCGGCTGCCGATCCTCTATGTTGCATTTTGCATCGGATTCTTATAGAATTTTCGAGCACCTCCCCTCCAGGTTGCGCAGGAAAACTTAACGTTCGCCGTGCGGAACGGTTGTCGACCGTTCACCCCAGAGCCGAGGTGTGCCCACTCAAAATTCTGAGGTGATCTTTGACTCAACGATTGCACGTTGCTGTTTCCCTGGCTGCGATGATGGCGCTGTTTTCCGTCCCGCCGCCCCTGCTGGCCCAAAGCGGTGCCGGCACCATTCAAGGGACGATTCAGGACACCACCTCAGCAGCCATCCCTGAGGCCAAAGTGCAAGCTTTGAACATCGCGACGGGTGTTAGCTTCGATACACCGACGAACTCCGCCGGCTTCTTTGCCATCAAAGGCGTAACGGCGGGCAGCTACCGAGTCACAGTTTCCGCTGCCGGGATGAAGAAGTCCGAGAGCACGATCACCTTGCAGAACGGCCAGGTGTTGGTTTTCAATATGCAGCTTACCGTTGGCGAGGTGACCGAAAAGGTCACGGTGAGTGGAGAGACGATTCAGCTGGCCACCTACGACAGCGGAACCGTGAATACGCAGCTTGATGCGGCACGAATCGCGCAACTCCCGCAGAATGGGCGAAACGTACTCGGCTTGGCGCAGAACACCGTGCCCGGATTGGAAGCCGGCGGCACCCGCGCCAATGGTCTGATGGGCGAGGCGATGGAGTATTCCCTCGACGGTGCCCCCATGACCAATCGCAACTTCGGCAGTCCCGCGAATACGGCGCAAGCGATTTTGCCCGATCCGGACTCGGTGCAGGAGGTGCGATTCGAGACGTTGAATTCCAGCGCTCAGTTCGCCACCCCGGCGACGGTTATCCTGACGACGAAGTCGGGGACCAATCAGATCCACGGTTCGCTCTTCGAAACGGCGCGCAATAACTTCTTCGGCATCGCGAGAGCTCGGCAGGACCCAGCGAACCTGATCGCGCCGAAGCTGATCCGCAACGAATTCGGCGGATCGGTCGGCGGACCGATCTCGCTCGGCAAACTATACAACGGCAAGAACCGGACGTTCTTCTTCGCCGCTTACGAGCGCTTCTCGCTCCGGCGGGCGAGCCAGCAACTGATGTTTGTGCCCACGATGGCCATGCGCGGCGGGGACTTCAGCGGCCTCATCAACGGCGCGAACGTTCTGCAGCAACTCTACGACCCGAATACGACTCAGGGTGCCGATATGCAGTACTCTCGTCTGCCGTTTTCCAACAACCAGATTCCGCTCTCGCGTATCAGTCCGCTGGCGAAAACCCTGCTGGCCGCCACTCCGACCCCCACATCGGCCGACAATCCGCTGATCAACTTTAATCTGAACGGCCAGAACCCGACGACGCAGACCGTACCGAACTATACCGTCCGACTCGATCACGTCTTCAACGATAAGAATCGAGTCTATTTCCGCTTTACCGATATCCGGCAGAAGCAGCAGGCGCTGCGGAACTATCCGTCCGCTTCACCGGCAAACATTGAGACGTCGGAATTGAAAGAGGGCTCCACCGGGTATCAGGAGATCCCGGTGCAGACGATCAGCGGTGCTCTCGGGTACTCCAAGAACATCACGCCGACTCTGTTCTCGGAGACGATTCTCAGCATGCAGTGGCAGCGGATGTACGTGCAGGGCCCCGATCGGTCTTTGTTGAACTTCGAAAAGCAGTTTGGGTTGCCGAACAATCTGGGAAATCCCGGGTTCCCGGCCATCGGTGCAAATCTCTTTATGCCCTACGGTGGTTCGCAGTGGTACTACGGCATGAGCCAGCGCATCTCCACGCTCGACCAGAACTTTAACAAGATTTCCGGCAAACATCAGCTGGCTTTTGGTTTCCGTGTCCGCAATGAGCATTTTGCCTACCTGTCGGATCGCTCGGTGGACGAAGTCACCTATACTAATCAAGCTACGGGCATCTATGATCCGTCTACCGGAGCCAACTACGGCGTAAGGGCGAACACAGGCAACCAGAATGCCGACTTTTTCCTGGGCGCCGGGGCCACCTACAGCCAGCGGCGAAATGCGCCGTTTAACATCTGTTCGCTGATGGAGTACGACTCTTACATCCAGGACAACTGGCGGGTGTCGAATCGCCTGACGCTGAACTTTGGTGTTCGCTGGGAAGCCCATCCGGCGCCGCGCGCTTCCAACGATTACATGGTCACCTTCGACGTGAAGAACAAAGCGCTCGCGACGCCCCGCGAACTGGATTACTACATATCCAATGGGCTCACCACGACACCGCTGGTAACCAATCTTCGCAATCTAGGTGTGAAGTTTGAAACCTTGGCGCAAGGCGGAATGCCGTCGCGCGGCATCGCCGGGGCCAACGCCAACTTCCTGCCGCGCTTCGGCTTTGCGTATACGCCCTCGTTCGGTCGCCGGGGAACGGTTATCCGCGGCGGATACGGCGAGTACGTCTATCCGGTCCCGGTTCGGAATTCGATCCGCTACCTGACGGCGAGCTATCCGTTCACAGCAGGCTATTCGCAGAGTTACACTTCGGCCGCACAATCTCCGGATGGCCTGCCGAACTCTCTGCTGCGAAATCCGCTGCGGGTGATCACGGGCGTCAACTCGGCCAACGTGGTGGATACGCAGTCGACCACCGCGCTGCTTCCCGGGATTTCACCCGGAACGGTGGCCAGCGCCAACTACCCGCCGGCCCGGGTGCGGGAAGCGAACTTCACGATGGAGCAGCCGTTCGGCGATGGTTCCGTTTTCCGGGCCTCCTTCGTATACACCCACGGCACGAACCTGGACCAGAACTTCCAGTTCAATGACGCGCCTTCGGCGTACGTGTGGCAGGCCAACACGGGAACGACTCCTCCGACGGGGGCATTCGCCAGCGTTGCGACCCGGCCCTACGACAACAAAACCTGGGGCAGCATTACCCAGTCGACCAAGTACGGTTTCTCGAACGATAGCGCCCTGCAACTGAACTATCAGCGGCCCTACCGTCGTGGGTTCAGCTACCAGATTTTCTATGTTTACTCGCGGGCGTTCCGCGTGGGTGGCAACACCTTCCGCGATAACATTCTTTACCCGGCTGAACTCTTCGCTCCAGGACAGATTCCGAAAGGCATGGATCTGGGCACCCAATTCGAGCCGAGCCGGGCATTCAACCGCTGGCAGAACTACCGGCCTGACACGGCAATTCCGATGCACCGGGTGACGTTCAATGGCTTGGTGGACGTTCCGTTCGGCAAGGGACGGCGCTTCCTGAAGAACAGCAATCGTTTTGTCGACGCCGTGTTGGGCGGCTTCCAGGTTGCGTTCGTGGGTGGAATGGTTTCGCAGTCGTTCCAGGTCGGTACGCGTTCCCGTCACGGACTGCCGCTCTGGCGTTTGCCGCCCCGGCTTTATGTGGTTTAACGGGTACCTGCCCCCGACGGTCGTCAATGCCGCCACGCGCGGGGTGCAAGGGGTGCCCGCTGACTACACGCCCTATCTGGCCCCGATCAACAACACTCCCGGCACCACGAACTATGGCAACAATCTGGTTACGCAGACGTTGAACAACGGCCAACAGGTGACCACCGCCTTTTCGCCGGCACCCAGTGGTGCTCAACCGTACAACTCCATGGTTCTGCAAGGCCCGAAGAACTTCCAGTCGGATATCTCGATCTATAAGGAGTTTGTGATCACGGAGCGGGTGAAATTCCGGTTCAATGTGGACGCCTTCAATGCGTTGAACATTCAAGGTCTCGTGAACCCGAATTCGTCCGACGGCATTCAAACGCTGCAGCAGTCTTACTGGACTCCGCGGCAGGTTCAGTTCACGGGTCGGCTATCGTTCTAAGCCAAGGTCGCGTAAAAGGTTCGTCGCCGCCTCCCGGGTGGCGACGACCCCCGCGGCCTGCTTGAGGTAGGGAATGGCGGCGGCCCGGTCACCCGTCATCGCCAACGCCGATCCCAAGCCTAATTGGGCCTGGGCTGACTCCGGCCGCAACCCTAGCCACGCCCGGTAGTGGCGGACAGCGTCCACCGCCCGGTTCCGGGCCATCAGTAGATTCGCCAGCAGTTCGTGGGCGTCGGCCAGAGCCGGGTTAGATTCTACTGCTGCTTCCAACTGCCGCTGCGCCGCGTCAACATCGCCCGCCCGGCCCAACGCCACGGCAAAGTTGTAGCGTACGGCCGCATTCTTGGGTTCAAAGCGTAGGGCGGCTTCGAAATGATATCGCGCGTCCTTGAACTCGCCCTTGCCGGCCAGCAGGTTTCCGAGGTTGCCCTGTGCGTCCGCGTAATCCGGCTGAATCCGGATCGCCTCGCGGAACGCCGCCTCTGCCTTCGGCCGGTCGCCGGAGGAGAGCAAAATGATGCCGAGGTTGCTGTATGGTTCCGGCAGATCGCCATCCAGCGCAATCGCCTTCTCGATGGTCTGCTTGGCCTCGGCTACCTTGCCTTGTGCATGATAGGCGAGGCCCAGCTCATGCCAAATCGTGGCTTTGTTCGGTGCCAGCGCTGCCGCCCTGCGCAGGGACTCGACGGCCTCTTCCAGTTGCCCGGCACGACGCAATGCCACGCCGAGGGTTTCGTGCCCAGCTGCCATCCGCGGGTTGCGCCGGATCGTTTCCCGGTACGCCGCCACCGCCTCCGTGGTCCTGCCGATATGGCGTAAGCCTTCACCAAGCTGGAAGTAGAACTCCGGACGCGCGAACGGGAAACGTTGAATGGCACCGGCCAGCCGGGCGATCCCTTTCTCCGGATCGCTGTGGTCGATCACCTGCGCCAGTGCCGTGTACAGCTCTCTGGTGGGTGAGGCGGGCAGATCGGCCGGATAGTACAGAACGACCTCACCGCGGTAGGCGCGATCTCCGGTCTCATGGCGTTCGGCCCGTTGCGCCAAAAGATCTCCCGCGGGTTTTCGCCGTTGAATCCAATGATCGGTCGCCAAAGAATGCACGACATCTTCGGTGCGCCGTTTGGGCATGTGGCAATCCGCGCAGCCAGCCGATGGCGTGTGCTTGCCGGCCGCCACCTTCTGCGTAAACGTCTCGCCGTGGCAGTTCCGGCAGGCCGCATCGTAGTGCTTCACCGCCTTCTCGCCGCGCGGAACATCGTGCGGATTGTGACAGGTCGAGCACCCCATGGCACCCTTGCTCTGCAGGAAGCATTGCGAGCGGCGAATGCGGTACACGGCGTTGACGAGTTCGAATTTGTCATCGCGGCCAGAGGCTGGGGCATGGTCGAAGAACAGCCAGTCGTTGCTGAGCGGCTGGCCCGGCCGGAAATCGAAGGGTCCGCGGTCGTAGCGCTGCAGGGAATTGGGGAGCGGAAAACTCGTCGTCTCCAGGTGACACTGGATGCAGACCTCTTCGCGCCGCTCCGGGCTCAGGCGCGCCGGATTCACAATCGCCTTGCGAATCGTCTCCGTCGTGGCCTTGCCGGCCCCAGCCAGTTCGGCGTGTTCCTTGCCCGGTCCGTGACACCGTTGGCAGTCAATTCCAGCCGGAAGGGGGTCCAGATACACGGCTTCGGCAAACGGTTGTTCGTGCCCGGCAGGAATCTTGGGATAGCCGTTGTGGCAAAACATGCAGTCATAGGTGACTTTTCGTCGAAACCCCTCATGGTCCGGACGATCATATCCGGGGTTCATGGCCCAATGGCCGCGCTGGTCCGCATACCAGCCCAGCGGCAGTTCGATCAGGGTGTTCCGCGGGGACCGGGACAGGAAGGTCCGGGCATGATTTCCCGATCCGATGAGGAAGTCGACGGCCTTCTCCATCACGTTCATCGGGAGGCCATCCGGGCCGAGTTGATGCCTTCGTTGGAAGAACTTTCCCCCGCGTTGGAGCATCGTAAAGTAGCTGTCCGATGGCGCGTGGTAGTAAGCGCCTTTCCAGTTGGCCAGCGTGTTGTCGGTCGTGGGCTGCTGGAACGATCGCCCCATTCCGGTCAGTCGGTACGTCTCCCAAATGCCGCGATGGCAGCCTGCGCAAGTCTGCGGCGGGGCGTACTGAGCCGTTACGTCCGGCGGAGCTTGTGCCGCAGTGTACAGCGCGGTGCCCAGAGCCAACACGGGAACCAGCCAGCGGAGTATCGAGATTCGCATCGACGTACTGATTACGATACAGTATCAGCGTGCAGTCGCGATTCGGTTGGTTATTCGCTTTGTGGCCGGTTGGTGTTGGCATGGCCGCGGAGCCCGGTGTTGAGCTATTCCTGGAGAAAATCCACCCGGTTCTCGTCCGCGAGTGCCAAGGTTGCCACGGCACGCTGCAGGCGCTTTCGAAGCTTGACTTGAGCACGCGCGAGGGGCTGGTTCGGGGCGGGGTGCGCGGGACGAGCGTGGTGGCTGGGCAGCCGGAGCAGAGTCTGCTATTGCAGGTTCTTGAAGGGCGGAACAACTTGCAGATGCCGCCGGGCGGCGCGAGCAAGAAGCTGCCGCCGGAGACGATCGCCGCCTTTCGCAGTTGGATTGCCGCCGGGGCACCGTGGGCCGAACGGAAAGAGCCGGCGCAGTGGAGCTACAAGCCCGAAGATCTGTGGGCGTTCCAACCCTTGCGAGCGTTCGAGCCGGGCAAGCGAATCGACGATTTCATCACCGAGAAGTTGGTTGCGGCGAAGGTTCCGGCGAGCCCACGGGCCGATCGAAGGACGCTGATCCGGCGGGCGACGATCGATTTGACCGGGTTGCCGCCGACGCCGGAAGAGGTGGCGGCGTTTGTGGCCGATCAGCAGCCGCAAGCGTGGGAGCGGCTGTTGGATCGGCTCCTGGCCTCGCCCCGGTATGGCGAACGGTGGGGGCGGCACTGGCTGGACGTCGTGCGCTACGCCGATACGAGCGGCTATTCGAATGACTTTGAACGGCCGAACGCGTGGCGGTACCGGGATTACGTGATTCGCAGCTTTAACCAGGACAAACCGTACGACCAGTTCATACGGGAGCAGGTGGCCGGGGATGAGCTGTATCCGGGGAAGGCGGAGGCCGTGATTGCGACCGGCTTTCTGCGGGCGGGGCCGTGGGAGCATACGGGGATGTCGGTGGAGGCGGTGACCCGGCAGCAGTTTCTCGACGATGTCGCGCACGGGACGATCAACACGTTTCTCGGCCTGACGCTGGGTTGTGCCAAATGCCACGACCACAAGTTCGACCCGATCCCGACGAAGGACTACTATCGGGTCCAGGCTGTGTTTGCTTCCACCGAATTTGCCAAGCCTCGGGTTCCTTTTTTAGACGGGGAGAATATCAGCGACCTCGTTACCGGGAAGGCGTACATCCAGGGTCGGTTCGATCGGGCGAAAGCGACGATGGACGACTACCGCCAGCAAGCGGTGCAGGCTCTGATGAAGAAGCGCGGGGTGGCCAAGGCGGAGGAGTTGCCGAAAGGCGAGCTTGAGCAAGCGCTGAATACCGGTGACGGGCTGGAGGCCGAGAAGTACGAAGAGTACAAGCTCTTCCAGAAACACGGACAGTTGTTCAAGGAATCGCTCGGACGATATGAGCCGCAGGCGTTTGCGGTGTCGAGCGGGCCGCTCGACGGGGCGACCGACGGTGGGCCAAACCTGAAGTATCCTCGCCGAGCCGCTTATCAACCGGCAGGGGTGAATATTCTGCCGGGCGGAAATATTCAAGCGCCGGGCGAGGCGGTAACGCCGGGGGTGTTGTCGGCTCTCGAAAAGTACGGGAAGTTCCCGGCTTTAGAGGTACCGACGACGGTGGAGGGGCGAAGGTCGGCCCTGGCGAATTGGATCGCCGATACGAAGAATCCGTTGACCGCGCGGGTGATGGTGAACCGCGTTTGGCAGTACCACTTCGGGCGCGGCCTCGCGGGGGACACGAGCAACTTCGGCAAGATGGGGAAGAAGCCGACGCATCCGGATCTGCTCGACTGGCTGGCGGCGACGTTTGTGGAGAAGGGCTGGAGCGTGAAAGAGCTGCATCGGATGATGATGCGGTCCGAGGCCTACCAGCGAGCGAGCAGTTCGACCGCGCGGGAGAAAGATCCGGAGAACGCACTGCTGGGCCATTTTTCGCCTCGCCGGGTGGAGGCCGAGGTGTTGCGCGATAGCCTGCTGGCGGTGAGCGGGGAGTTGAGTTTGGAGGCGGGCGGGCCGGGCGTCTTCCCGCAGATCAATGATGATGTCGCCCGGCAGCCGCAGCATCGAATGGGATCGCTGGCCCCGGCTTATCGGGCTTCGCCGTTGCGGCGGCAGCGCAATCGGCGGACGATCTACACCTTTCAGCAACGCAGCCTGGTGGACCCGATGATTGAGGTTTTCAATGGGCCGAGCTTGGACCTTTCCTGCGAACGGCGGGAGGCTTCGACGGTACCGACGCAGGCCTTCGGGCTGTTCAACAGCCAACTGACGAACGATTTGGCGTTGGCGATGGCGGTGCGCCTGGAGCGGGAATCGTCGACCGTGGACGGCCGGATTCGGCGGGGGTTTGAATTGGCCTTCGGGCGGCCGGTGGAGGACGCGGAGCTGCAAGCGGCCCGGCGGCATTACGAGCGGATGTTGGCGTTCCACAAGGCGAACCCGGCCCCGGCGAAGGTGGCGGCGAAGCCACTGGTGCACAAGATTACGAGCGAGTTGACGGGGCAGACTTCGGAGTTCGTCCAGCCGGACGATGCGGCGCCGTTCGAGGCGAACCTGCATCCTTCGGAGGTAGGGCCGGAGACGCGGGCGTTGTCGGATGTGGCACTGATGCTGATGAACGCGAATGAGTTTGTTTACCTGTACTAGAGGAGTCATGGCATGAGGACGGCGTCAATTTCGCGGCGGGAGCTACTGTTTGGCTCGGGAATGGGGTTGGGCGCGGTGGCTTTGAGCGCCATGGAGGCCGAGGGTGGGGTGCTGCGTCCGAAGGCCCCGCATCACGCCGCGAAGGCGAAACGCTGCATCTTCCTGCTGATGGAAGGCGGGCCGAGCCACATTGACACCTTCGACCCGAAGCCGAAGTTAGAGCAGCTTCACATGACGCGCTTTCAAAAGGAGCGGAACAAGTTTGAAGCCAACATGAATACGGGCGAGCGGTACTACGTCAAGAGCCCGTTCGAATTTCGGCGCGCGGGGAAGATGGGGATGGAGATCAACTCGCTGCTCGAAAGCTTCAGCGAGGTGGTCGATGATGTTTGTTTCTACCGGGGGTTGAAAGCGGACAGCGTCAATCATCCGACGGCGTTGTACCACTTGAACACGGGCAATCAGTTTGGCGGGGATCCGTCGCTGGGGGCTTGGACCTCGTACGGATTGGGGACGGTGAACCAGAATCTACCCTCGTTTATGGTGCTGCCGGATGTGGCGTATCCGCAGGGCGGCGCGGCGAACTGGTCGAACGGGTTTCTGCCGGCGTACTATCAGGGCACGCCGCTGCGACCGGGCGGAGCGCCGGTGTTGGACATGGCTCCGCCGCCGGGGGTGACGAAGCTACGGCAGGAGGCGAATTTGGGTTTCTGGAAGGAGTTGAACGAGTTGCACCGGGGGCGGCATCCGGAACACGAGGAGTTGGTGGCGCGAATGGAGAGCTACGAGTTGGCTTTTCGGATGCAGGCGGAGATGCCGGGCGTGGTGGATTTGTCGAAGGAGTCGGCGGCGACGCTGGCGATGTACGGGATTGGGGGGGCGAATAAGGATGCGGACGCTTTGGGGCGGCGGTGTTTGTTGGCGCGGCGATTGGTGGAGAGCGGCGTTCGCTTTGTGCAGGTGATTGCGATGGGTTGGGATTCGCACGACTACATTGATAAGGCGCATGGGTCTCGGCTGCGGGCGATTGACAAGCCGGTGAGCGGGTTGTTGAAGGATTTGAAGCGGCGGGGGATGTTGGAAGATACGCTGGTGGTTTGGGCGGGGGAGTTTGGCCGGAGCGCGGCGTGGGGTCGGGATCACAATGCGAATGCGATGTCGATGTGGATGGCGGGCGGAGGGGTGAAGAAGGGGGCGATTGTGGGGGCGACGGATGAGGTGGGAGGGATGGCGGTGGAGGTGGTGCATCCGCTGCGGGATTTGCATGTGACCATGTTGCATCTGCTGGGGTTGGACGATGCGAAGTTACGGTATTTGCATGCGGGGCGGGAGAAGCAGTTGAGTCAGGTGGGGGGGCAGGTGATTCGGGAGTTGCTGGTTTGAACTGGCTGGGGTGCAATGGATAACTGTTCGTCTTGCGTTTCCCGCCGCGCGGGTTGTTTGGGGATACGGGGCCGCAGGGCGGGTGAACGGGTTTTGCGGTTCGAAGCCAAAATCGACGGGCCGATCGAACGGATGCTGAAACGGAGAGGTCGCCGCCGCCGCTTTTTCCGGTGGGGCTGTATCAGCGACGGGCACGATTTCGGCAAGCTTCGGCTAGTTGCGGTGCTTTTCCTCGGAGTCATGCAGTGGTTTGAGCGCCCGTCGATAGCCCCGCTCCATGGCGGTGATGTACCGGGTGATCCGTTCCATTTAAATCCTAATAGAAGGCGCGCGCGAGCAGGTGGCGAGGGTCTGAGCCGCTTATCCGGCGAACTGTTCACCCGTCTCGGCGTCGGTGTAAGGTCGCAAGCGGTTGATTTCTTGCGTTGCGATCATGGGCAAATCTCCAGATCGTAAATTTGGGTGGGAGGGGTACCTCCGCTCGGCGGTAAGCCGCCCGAACTGCTTGGGGGGCGAAGGCTGTGATCCGACTCGCTTTCAACCGTCGCAGTTTTCCAAGAGAGTCGGTTTCCGCCGTTAGTTCCCACGCCTTGACGGACTTTGGAAGAAGCCTGATTCCGATATAAAAAAGGGCGGCACCTCATTTGAAAGTTTTATGGTATACCCTTGGAGATCGATGGTAGGCTAAAAACTAGGTTGTCATGTATTTGTCACGAAATCTCTACGGTGAGTCGTGATGCGGCATTTTTGGTGGGCGCTTTCGATCCGGAACATAGTCCGCCACACGTTCAAAACAGATCTTTCTGGAAGGGGTTATTATGAATATTCCAAATGGACTTGCGAACCGCGGTTTGCAAGCTATTTTCGGGCTTTCCTTGCTGGCCGGAACGCTCACACCGATCTCCGCGCAGGAGAACTCAGGTCAGATTAGTGGCACCGTAACGGATGCATCCGGTGCCGCGATCGCGGGAGCCAAGATCAAGGCCACCGGAGCAACATTGCCGTTGGGCGTAGAGGCTACGTCCGGCCAAACTGGTCAATTTGAATTTATTCAGGTGCCGACGGGTATCTACACTCTTTCCGTTACGCATCCGGGGTTCGCGACTTTGCGGCAAAATAATGTCGAAGTCAAACTAGGTTCGCGTGTCACGTATAACCCGAAATTATCAGTGGGTACCGTCACCGAGACCGTGGAAGTGAGCGAGTCGACGGTATCGCTCGACCTCTCGTCGAGCCGGAGTTCCACCAGCATTCTTTCTTCCGAGTTCGACCGGCTGCCCAAGGGCCGCGAATTCACCTCTTTGTTGGTGATGGCGCCCGGCGTCCGTTCCGAAACGAAGTCCGGCAGTGCAGGTTCCGGGTCAATCCAGGTGAACGGAGCCAGCGCACTTGAAAACGTTTTCGTCCTCGATGGCGTGGACGCCACCGACTTGAACCAAGGCCAGCTTCGCTCCGCCAATGCAATTCCCTTTGAGTTCATCGGCGAAATCCAGATCAAGACAGGGGGCTATGAAGCCGAGTTCGGCGGTGCGTTGGGTGGAGTGATCAACGTTCGTTCCAAGGGCGGAAGTAACACGTTCCACGGGGAAATCAATACTCAATTCACGAGCAACCAGTTGAATCCTCGTCCTCGTGGCTTCTGGCAGGCGTCTCCGGCCAGCGCCTCAGTGTCTGATTTCTTCGCGCAGAAAGAAGATAAGTATCGCACCGTCTATCCGGGATTCAACCTCGGCGGGGCGCTCATCAAGAATCGCCTCTTCTTCTTTCAGGGCATTCAGCCAACATTCTCCCGCCGCGAGCGCAACATTGCTTATGCCGCTCCCACGGGTGCCCGCCAATATACAACCGAGACGATTCAGCATTTCACGGTTTCCCGGCTTGATTGGGCGGCCTCGAAGAAGTTAAATGTCAGCTCCTCTTATTTCTGGTCTCCGACCCGTGTGACGGGTGGCTTGCCCAACGCCGACCCTCGCCGCGCGGCCCCGACCAATGATCAGTCGTTGATCGCCGGTTATATCCCGAACAATAACTTTAGCGTCTCAGGAACCTACACCCCGGCGTCCCGCACGGTGGTGAGTGTCCGCTACGGCTCTCAGTATGTGAACAGCAAGGGCAACAACTACAATGTGAACGGATCTCCGTTCATTACGAACAACACGGCCTCGGCTTCTAGCCCGATTCCGGTTCCCCCGCAGTTCGCCAGCACGGCCGGAACTTCTAACGTTTCCAGCACAATATTCACCGTGAAGGACATTCTTGCGAAGAAGGTTCTGAACGTCGACCTGAATCAATTTGCGACTCTGTTCGGCCAACAACACAATTTCAAGGTCGGGTATGCCCGCAGTAATCAGTTTAACGATATCGCCTCGGACTATACGAATGGGCGGTTCACGGTGAATTGGGGCGATTCGTTCTCGCGCGGCCCCATCAATAACCGCACGGGCCGCTACGGTTACTATACCTGGGAAGATGGCGTCAAGCTGCTTTCGAAAGTGAGCGGCGTCAATCAGGGCTTCTACTTCCAGGACACTTGGCGCGTGCACAAAAACGTAACGTTGAACCTGGGCATGCGCATTGAGAACGAGTTCCTGCCGCCTTATACCGCCGAGTCCGGTGGCAAGAAGGTTGCCAATCCCGTTTCGTTTAAGTGGGGCGACAAGATTGCTCCTCGCGTCGGTGCCACATGGGACGTCCGGGGCGATGGGAAGTGGAAGGCCTATGGCAACTACGGCATCATCTACGACGTGATGAAGTTAAACCTGGCGCGGGGTAGCTTCGGCGGCGAGTTCTGGATCAGCCATGTATATGAATTGAACGATCCGAACGTGCTTGCACTTGGCAAGGGCACACCAGGGGCCCTGGGTCCGGAGATCACCAACTATAACAACCGCACCATTCCGATCAACGCGAAGGGCGAACTCGACGGCATTGACCGCAACCTGAAGCCGTTCAGCACCCACGAGTTTTCGGCGGGTTTGGATCACCAGTTGACCAACCGTTTGGTGGCTGGAATGCGCTATAACAAAAGCCGGCTTCGGAACGCGATCGAAGATATCGGCCGTGTGGATGCGAACGGCGATGAGCAATACCTGATCGGCAACCCTGGCGGGGGCCAAACCCGGGACGGGTCCTTACTCTTTGGCGGGTTGACCTATTCCGACAAGACTCCAGACGGCAAGGAGTACCTGACGCCGGCGGCGGTCCGCAATTACGATGCTTTGGAATTCAGCGTTCGGGGCCAGGCTTACAAGAACATTGTGTTGAACGGTTCGTACACCTACAGCCGCCTTTATGGCAACTACAGCGGCTTGGGAAATTCCGACGAAAATGGCCGTTCCAACCCGAACAACAATCGCGGGTTTGATGGACCGTATTACTACTTCGATGCTTCCGGCAGTCAGCGCAATGTGCTGGGTCTGCTCGGCACGGATCGTCCGCACACCTTCAAAATATTTACGTCCTACGATTTGAAGACCCGGGCGGGAAGCACCTTCTTTGGCGTGAACCAGATCGCTTTTTCTGGAACTCCGCTCTCGACTGTGCTCACCTACGATACGGCCCCGACTTACCCCTTGGGCCGGGGCGATATGGGCCGGACCGCGTTCCTGACTCAGACTGACCTGAATGTGTCGCACACAATGCAACTCTCCGAGCGTTGGAAGTTGCGGCTGGAAGCCAATGCGATCAACGTAATGAACCAAGCGGCGGTAACCGATCGCAACGCTAGCCCGGCCCGTCAGACGCTGACGCAGGGCATGTTGCCCGTATCGCAATTCTTCAAGGGTTACGATCCGTTTAGCTTCATCGCTCTGGCCGGATCGGCGACGAAGGTTGCTTCGCGCCCCATTTACAACTTGCCGACGGCTTACCAGAACCCGCGCGAAATCCGGCTAGGAATTCGCCTGATGTTCTAGAAGTTGCGGTGGAGTAACGAAGGGGGCGCTGCTTCGGCAGCGCCCCTTTCGTTTGTGTGCCGAGCATGTTCTACAGCTCGAAGGGGAAAGTCCTTTTCACAATCGGATGGAGGTGAAGTCATAGCGAAGCGCAAGGGCGTCGTCGCCACGCGGCGTCTGGAAGAAGCGTGTAGCAAACGTACAAGCCGATGTACAAGAACCGGATCGAGGCGCACGGTGCCGGAGGAGTGGACGAACGAGCGTGAAGTCCAGATCCAAGCTGCAGGCAACGGGAAGGTAACACGCTGATTTTCGAGAAAATGGGCTCGTTTGGGAAATCTGTGGGTGGATTCAGGCTCCTGAGAGGGATCCATTGAGGTATCGGCGGAGTTTGCGGCAGGTGGACTCAAAGGATCGTTGTTGTTCTTCTGAATCGCAGTGATAGAGGCACGAACCGTCCTGGCGCTCCGCTTTGGAACCCGGCCCAGCCGGCTGCGTTCCGCGATCGTCGCGCCCCGGGATTCAACACGATTGACCCCGCCATCAAGCCGATGGGTTCGGACAGCATCAACGCCGGAACTGAACTCCGGATTGGACAGCAGATGGTCTTCCGCGCTTCGTGGGTTCACAACAAGCTGATCCGCACGATCGAAGATCTTGGTGTTCTCGTCAACGGCAACGAAGAGTATTACTATGCCAACCCCGGCGAGGGTGGCGCTTTGATCACGCCGACTTCCGGTTTGACCAAGCCGTTTCCCACTCCGAAAGCCAGCCGTACCTGGAGCCCGTCCAGAATTACCCCATTTTCGACACCGGACCCCCTCTCGCGGGAAAGTACTTTGCGTAAGAGAGCGATTGCCGCCCTCTCCGGCCCCTTTCGCCGCCAACATCGTCTCCCTTCCGCGCGCCCAGGCACACCCC
>JAPKZA010000545.1 GCA_026394015.1 Acidobacteriota bacterium | reverse complement strand
GAGGATGGTCGCCGATCGCGGCTTCGCGGGGACGGGTGCTCTGGTGAGAGAAGTGGCTGGTGGGGTGATTTGGGGAACCTGGATTGGGAGGGCGTGGGCGGGGTGGAGGTTGGGTCGCTCGGGGCTGGGGTGATGGGCGCGGATCGCGGCTTCGCGGGACGGGGACGCTGGTGGGACGAAGCCGGTCTAGATCCAACGTGCCCAGCGGAGCCAGACGAGCAAAGCCGCCGAAGAGGCGGCGACAGCGGCCATCGCGTAGGCGGCACCGTGAGGGTTCTTGACGCCAGGAAGCGAATCGAAGTTCATGCCGTAGAAACCACTGATGATCAGGGCCGGGAGAGCGATGGTGCTCAAAACGGTCAGTACCTTCATCACTTGATTCGTGCGGTTGGCGACGCTGGAGAGATAAATATCGAGAGAACCGTTGAGTAAGTCGCGGTGCATCTCGACGGTATCGATGTTACGCGCAATGTGATCGTAAATGTCGCGGAAATAGGGGAGTAGCTCGGGCGGGAGGTTGAGCTGGTTGGAGCGTTGGATATGGCTGGCGAGGTCGCGGGTGGGGGTGAGGATGCGGCGCATTTCGATGAGACCGCGCTTGATGGCGAAGATCACGGGGAGTTGCGCGGGTTGGGGGTCGGCGAGGATCGCGTCTTCGAGAGTATCGATCTCATCGCTATATCGGTCGAGGATGGGAACATAAGAGTCAGCGAGGGCGTCGAAGAGTTTGTAGAAAATTGCCCCCGGAGAGAGAGAGTCGGAGTGGGCCTGGAGGCGGGCAATGAGCTCCCGAGAGGCGGGGCAGGCGTGCTCTTCGAAGGTGATGAGAAAGTCGGGGCCAAGGAAGATATCGAGGTCGCCGAAGTCGAGTTCGCCGTCCGCATTGCGATAGACAGATTTGAGGACGATGAAGGCGTAGGCGGGCGTCTCCTCGATTTTGGGATTCTGGTCGCCGTGGCGGCAGTCTTCGAGGTGGAGCGGGTGGAGATTGTAGCGGAGAGCGAGCGGTTCGAGACCGGCTATTTCTTCGTTGCGGAGAGCATGCCATTCCATGGGTGTAGTCTGTACTATACTGGCTTCGACTGGGAGGGAACGGATGCCGACGGTACTTCAACTGCAGGGTTGGCGATGCTACTTCAACTCGAATGAGGGCGAGGAGCCGATGCACGTGTATGTGCAGAAGGGAAAATCCGAGTGTAAGTTTTGGATGCACGCCGATCAATTCGTAATCGAAGAGGACTTTGAGCATAACCTGACGGCACGTTCGCGGCGAGACGCGCGGCGGATTGTCTATATGCATTTTGACGAGATTGCGAACGGTTGGTACGACCTGTTTGGAGGCCGGCGTGGCGTCTAATCCAATTTTGGCCCGGGAAATCAGCGCGAACGAGACCCACCTTTCGATCACGACGCATCGGGGAAAGACGGAGATTCGGTGGGAGAAGTTGTCGGAGAAGTTGGCGCAGGCGACGAGCTTGGAGCGGATGCGTTGTAGCTTGTCCCCGAGTGGGTATTCGATCCGGTGGCCGTTGCTGGAGGAGGACTTGGGCGTGGGCGAATTGTTGGTGCCGACCAAGTAGGCTAGTGGCGGGTGAAGAGGACGGTGAGGTCGATGATCAGAATGATCACGACGATGAGTTCGAGGACGAAGGCGCTGGTTTGGTGGGAACGGTCGGTCATGAACTTATAGAGTTCGCCGGCGACGTGGAGTTTGGCTTCGACGAGACGGCGATAGTCGGGGACGCCGATGCGGGTGGAGGCTAGCTTATAAGCGCGTGAGTAGAACATGTCGCTGAGGAACTTGATGGCGTTGTCGGTTTTCTCGGTGAGTTCCATGACTTCGAGTTGGACGGCGCTGAGCTTGGCGGCTTCGCGACCGCCGCGCCAGTGGTTCCAGAAGCGGTTGCGGGCGGTGAGGCGATGGGAGACGTCGGCGAGGACGGGGGCGAGGAGTTCGTCGTAGAAACGGTACTCGAGAAGCTGGGTGTTGGCGTAGGCGAGGAGTTGCAGAACGGGGAGAGCGCCGTGGGGTTCCTGGTCGTAGACGAGGGCGGCGGCGTACCCGACGACGAGGAGATCGCCGGGCATGTAGCTCATGCTGGAGGCGAGCACCTCGGCTTGTTCGCCGGCGCTGAGGGGGAGGCGTTCGCCGCGGACGATTTGGGCGATGGACGGGCCGTGGTGGGCGAGGAGATCGGCGGCGGAGAGGGGGAGTCTGTGGCCGTCGAGAGCCTGGTGGAGTTCGACGATGGTGTAGTCCTCGCGGAGGGGCTTTTCGGAGGGGTTTTTGATAGCGGGGGCGAGATGGGCGAGGCGGGCGTGAAGGGTTTCGTCAGCGGCGGAGTCGGCGACGTCGGAGCCAACCCACTGGGCGGCGAGGGCGACGAGGGCGTCCCAGGGACCGGCGAAGGGGAGGTGGAATTCGAGGCAGACGACGCCGTAGGAGAGGTAGAGGAGGTGGGCGGAGACGGAGTCGCCGGAGGGGAGGGTGATGGGGGGGAGGGACTCTTCGCGGGGCGGGCTTTCGAAGCGGATGGGGGAGGGAGGGGTGGGCGGAGGAAGTTTGAGGCGGTCTAGATCGATTTCGGTGCCGACGTCGTAGAAGTACTGGAGGTGAAGGATGCCTTGGACGGTTTTCATGGGAGCGATAGACTTTTAAGGAGCCGCGCACAACGGACTCGCTTCGGCCTGTGCGCTACTTTTATGTAACCGCGCACAACGGATTCGGCCTGTGCGCTACTTTTATGTAACCGCGCACAACGGACTCGGCCTGTGCGCTACTACGGAGCCTATGATACGACGGGAATTTTTGCAGACGGCGGCGGGGATGGCGGTGGCAGCGGCGCAGGTGCCGGTGCGACCGAACGTGATTTTGATTTTGGCGGATGATTTGGGGTGGAAAGACCTGGGATTCATGGGGGCGGCGACGAAGACGCCGAACCTGGATCGGCTGGCTGCGGAGGGGGTGACGTTTGGACAGATGCATGCGTGTCCGCTGTGTTCGCCCACGCGGGCGGCATTGCTGACGGGGCGGCATCCGATTCGATTTGGGGCTCGTTTGGGAAATCTGTGGGTGGATTCAGGCTCCTGAGAGGGATCCCTTGAGGTATCGGCGGAGTTTGCGGCAGGTGGACTCAAAGGATCGTTGTTGTTCTTCTGAATCGCAGTGATAGAGGCAAGGTCCATCGTTTTCAAGGAGGGTGCCGATGATCTCGCTCACGGGCTTCTTTCTGAGCTTCGATGTTTCCTGCAGATCGCGAATGATCTCTTCACCCAGTAGCCACAGGTTGTCGACATGTTCTTGAACTGTCTTTTTTGTGAGGCCGGATTCGGCCAGGTGAACAAGAAACGGCGTGATGTACCGGACGATCATCTGGTCGGGTGCCAGATCCCGTTCGTCTCCCATCCAGCTTCGTGGCCATTCCTCCAAGTCGCGGCAATAGGGGGTTCTTCGCTGTTTGCCGTGGGTAGAATCGCCGGTCAAAATTCGCCAGCGAGGGGCGAGTAAGCGTACTTGGCCCCGAGGTCGACCGTGGAAATGG
>JAPKZA010000454.1 GCA_026394015.1 Acidobacteriota bacterium | reverse complement strand
CCGTCTTCGCCATGGACGAAATGGTCCGCATCTTCCACGACTCGACCGGCGTCCCCCTCTGGCAAGCCATCCGCATGGCCTCGCTAACCCCCGCCGAAATCCTTGGCGTCGACGACGAACTCGGCAGCCTCCGCCCCGGGAAAGCAGCCGACATCATCCTGCTCAACGACGCCTGCGAAGTCCACGGCACGTGGATCGCCGGCCAGAAGGTAAACTAAATCTATGACCGACGAAAAGCCCAACAGCACCTCTTGCGGCTGCACCGCCGAAGCCGTCCAGAATCACTTCCGAATCGCGGGCGTCGAGTTCTTGAAAGGTCTCCGCCTCCTCCTCGATACCTCCATCGAAGGGCTCGAGCCCAAACCGAAGACCGGCTCCAAGATCACCGTCGAATAAGGCACAATAGGATCTTCATGGATCCCACGAAGCTCCGCAGTTACTCCTGGTTCAACGGCAAGGAGTACTACAACTTTTCCCGCCGCGCCAACATCCGCGCCCTCGGCATCTCCCGCCAGGCTTTCCACGGCAAGCCCGTCGTCGGCATCTGCAATTCGTTCAGCGAACTGAACAATTGCAATGCGCATCTGCGCATCGTTGCCGACGCCGTCAAACGCGGCGTCTGGGCCGCCGGTGGCTTCCCCCTCGAGTTCCCTGTCATCTCCCTCGGCGAGCAGTACATGAAGCCGACCACCATGCTCTTCCGCAACCTCATGGCCATGGATGTCGAAGAGTCCGTCCGCGCCAACCCCGTCGACGGCGTCGTCATGCTCTGCGGCTGCGATAAAACCACCCCCGCCATGCTCATGGGCGCCGCCTCCGCCAACGTCCCGGCGCTCATCTTCACCGGCGGCCCCTCCCTCTCTGGCAACTACAAAGGCAAAACCATCGGCCAAGGCACCGACGGCCGTAAAATCTTCGACCTCTTCCGCACCGGCAAAGTCTCCCCGGAAGAGCTTGAAGAGATCGAAGGCTGCATGGTCCGCTCCTCCGGCCACTGCACTGTCATGGGTACGGCCTCCACCATGGCCGTCATCGCCGAAGCCCTCGGCATGTCGCTCCCCGGCTCTGCCGCCATCCCGGCACCGGACTCCCGCCGCCTCGCCCTCGCCGAAATGGCCGGCCGCCGCATGGTCGAGATGATCGAGGAAGGCCTTACCCCCTCCCGCGTCATGACCAAGGAAGCCTTTGAAAACGCGATCGCCGTCGACATGGCCATCGGCGGCTCTACCAACGCCGTCGTCCACCTGCTCGCGATCGCCGGTCGCACCCCTCACAAACTCGTCCTCCAGGACTTCGACGATATCTCCCGCCGCACCCCCTTCCTCGTCAACGTCCGCCCCTCCGGCGAACACATGATGGAGGACTTTTTCTACGCCGGCGGCGTCCCGGCCGTGATGCGCGAACTCCTCCCCAATCTCCACGGCGATGCACTCACCGTCAACGGCAAAACCATCGCCGAAAACGTCGCTGACGCCCCCAATCACAACCACGACGTCATCCGTCTCGCGTCGAACCCGATCTACGCCGAAGGCGGCACCGTCATCCTCCGCGGCAACCTCTCCCCCAACGGAGCCGTGTTCAAACAGACCGCCGCCTCCCCTCATCTCTGCTCCCACACCGGTCCCGCCTTCGTCTTCGAAAGCTATCAGGAGATGCACGATTCCATCGATTCCATGGACCTCCCCATCGACGCCAACACCGTTCTGGTCATGAAGGGCGGCGGCCCTCACGGCGCCCCCGGCTTCCCCGAATGGGGCCACATCCCCATGCCCAAAGTGCTCCTGGAACAAGGCGTCTCGGACTGCGTCCGCATCTCGGACGCCCGCATGTCCGGCACTTCGTTCGGCACCGTCGTCCTCCACGTCTCTCCCGAATCCGGAATCGGCGGCCCGCTCGCCATCGTCCAAACCGGCGACCTCATCACCCTTGACGTTGCCACCCGCTGCCTCCATCTTCATCTCACCGACGAAGAGATCGCCGCCCGGCTGAGCACTTGGAAACCCGCCCCGCCCCACTACACCCGCGGCTACGGCAAGCTGTTCCTCGACCACGTCACCCAGGCCCACCTCGGCTGCGATTTCGACTTCCTCCAAGCCGAATGAAAGCCCGCGCCGCGGCCCTCTGCGCCATCCTCTTATGGCTCCTTTGGGTAGTCAACAAAGGAGCCTATAAAGGTTACTTCTCCGGCGATGAGCTCGACCTGTTCGCCTGGATGCGGTACACGACCGCGGACACCTTCTTCTGGGGCTTCTTCACCCCCCACTTCTACGCGACGAATTTTCGCCCGCTCGGCCATCTGCTGTTCTGGGGCCTCTATGAAACGGTCGGCCTAAACTACCCCTGGTTCCTGGCCACCGTCCAGCTTCTCCACGTCGTCAATCTCGCTCTTCTCTGGCGTCTGCTCCCTGGATCCTGGCCCGCGCGGGTCTGCGGCCTCGGCCTCTTCGCCTTCCACATCGCCTGCTTCGATGACTATTGGAAGTCGATGACCCTGTTCGACGTCCTCTGCACGACGTTCTGCCTCGCCGCCCTGATCGCCTACACCCGCCGCCGCCCTTGGTGGTCGCTTCTCCTCTTCTGGTGCGCCTACAAATCGAAGGAACTCGCCATCGGCCTGCCCGTCATTCTCCTCGCCTACGAATACTGGCTCGGCGAAAAGCGCTACCGCCAACTCGTCCCGTTCTTCGCCATCTCCTTTATCTTCGGCATCCAGGCCGTCCTCCAGCAGGGCGGCCAGCAGAGCGCTTACGGCCTCCGCCTCACCCCCGCTCTGCTGGCGCAAGCGGTGGATTTTTACGCCTCCCAAATCCTCATCCTTCCTCATCTCGGCTTCGTACTCCTCCTCATCCCGCTCTTTACCAAGGACCGCCGCATCTGGTGGGGCTTCGCCACGTTTCTCATCTTTCTCACCCCTATGTTCCTGGTGCCCAACCGCCTCCTCAGCTCTTATCTATATCTCCCCTTAGCTGGTTTGGCCTATGCCTACGCTGCCTTCGCCGACCGCATCAACTGGCGCTACGCCGCCACCGCACTCCTCCTCTGGCTCCCCCTCAACTACGCTCTTCTTCCGCCCCTCCGTTCCACGCTCATCGCCGAAGCCAACGAAACCAAAACCTATCTGGCCTCGGTCTACGGCCTCGCCAAGCGCCAACCTGAGCTCCGCACGTTCCTCATCGATGGTCAGCCGACCCATCTCTAATCCTGGGGCGTCACCGGCGCTCTGCGTCTGGCCTTCGGCACCAATGAGATCGAAACGCTTTCGGTCGAAGCCCATCCGGAATCGCAAACCGCGCTGGCGCTGTTGAGTTGGGACCGCCCCGCCCAGCGCCTCTACACTCTTTCGAGGATCGGCGAGCAGCAGGATTCCGCCTGGATCGAGATGACCCGCCTCACCCCGGTCTGGCAGCTCGAAAAGGGTTGGCACGGTCGCGACTCCAGCTTCCGCTGGACCGAGCCTTACGCGACCGCCCGTCTCTGGCGTCCCCCGGAAGCGACGTCGTTTCAGATCGAGGTGAACATCGGCGTCCCGTATCTGAAGCAGATTGGCCAGGTAACGCTTGAGACGAAGGTGAACGGCCAGACCCTAGGCCGCGAGACGTTCACGAAGCCCGGCTGGCAAACGGTCAAATACGACCTCCCCCCCGCCCCCGCCGCCCGAGCCCAAGTCGAATTTCTAATAACGCCCCCCTTCCGCCCCACGAACGGAGACCCCCGCAAACTCGGCATCCCGATCGGAGCCTTCGGCTACCGATAGCAACCGGCGGTGATAATCGGAAGGCCTAGCTACTTGGCCTACGCGAATCAATGGAACCATCCCGTAACCGGATTCCCCCCTTACCGAGGCGCGACCGTAAGGGAGCGCTTCTAAAAGGCCAAAGCACCACGCATTCGCGGAACAAGGCTCTCCGTCAGCCTTATCCTGGAATGTCTGGCGTGAGGCATGACGTTGGTGGACATCGATGAAAGCTTCGCAAACGTCGTTCCTCGCGACGCGCTACCTGAAGTACTGTCCGTAGGAGCGGATTTGCCGCTGACTGAAGCCGTCACTGAAACACGCTCAGCCTTTCGCGCCGCGTCAGAGCGCATAAGTGCCGTCTCAATTTAGCGGAACCATAGCGCGGCCCCGGTAACCCCTCGCCTGTCGGCAAAAAGGGGAAGCCCTCCCGCGGTTAGATGCCTTCCCTGACCCGTCCGCGTTCCCCACTAACCCGTCACCCAAGGAAGGGGTACTGTGGCAGCAAAGTGATAATGTCCCCT
>JAPKZA010000283.1 GCA_026394015.1 Acidobacteriota bacterium | reverse complement strand
CTCAAAGCCCATCAGAAAGGCCGTTTTCCCGCCGACTCGCCAGCCGGTGTCATCGGTGCTCTTCTCGAATCTTCGCATCCTGTTCGAAACCGGCAATCTGCGCATCGCGCACGATCTACCGGGTTACAAGGCCCTGCTCGAAGAGCTACTCACCGCCACAGCGCGATCATGACGATGTGGCCATCGCCGTCGCCCTGGCCGCTTGGCGTGCGACCCGCGAAGTTCCGGCGCTGCGCCAACCGCACCCCCAACAAGTTATACGATTTAAGGGAGAACTCTCTTAATGCTGCTCCTTGCCCTTGCCATCATGATCGAACCCCACGTCGCCGTGCCCATGCGCGACGGCGTCAAGCTCTACGCCGACGTCTACCGGCCCAGCGCCCCCGGGAAATATCCCACCATTGTGATCCGGACCCCATACGGAGTCCAGCGGGACGGCGTCCATCAAAATTTGATCCGCTTCGCCCAGAATGGCTATGCCGTCGTCATGCAGGATGTCCGCGGACGCTTCGAATCCGAAGGCAAGTGGGAGCCCTTCCGCGACGAAGGCCGCGACGGTTACGACACGATCGAGTGGGCCGCCAAGCAGCCTTGGTCCACGGGCAAGGTCGCCTCGCAGGGCGGCAGCTATCTCGGGAACAACCAATGGCTGGCCGGCGCCCTGGCCCCGCCCCACCTGGTGGCTATGTTCCCCGCCGTCGCCTCCACCAGCATCTATCACAACTGGGCCTACTTCGGCGGCGTCTTCCGGCTCTCGTTCAACTACGGCTGGGGCGTTGTCCGCATGCCGCATCGCATCATGCAGCCGCAGTACTGGCACACCGAAGCCTACGCCCCGCCGGAGCTAAAATACGAGAACATCCTGCTGAATCCGCCCGATCATGGCATTTCGCACTATCGCGACTGGCTCGCCCACGACAAGTACGACGCCTACTGGCGCGTCGCCTCGGTCGAGGATCGCTTCAACGACATTAAGGTCCCCGTCCACACCCAGGGCGGCTGGTTCGACATCTTCCTGGCCGGCACGATCAACGGCTATGTCGGCATGAAAAAGCGCGGCGCGAAAATGGTCGTTGGGCCTTGGGGACACGGGCCCAGCCGCAAATTCGGAGCCCTCGATTTCGGCCCCACCGCGGACCGCAAACTCAGCGAGTTCGAAGACCCCTGGTTCGCCCACTACCTGAAGGCCGAAGCTAACGGCATCGAAAAAGAACCGCCTGTCGAGATCTTCTACATGGGTGCCAACAAGTGGAAAAAGGAAGCCGACTGGCCCCTGCCCAACACCAAGTACACCTCGCTCTATCTCGGAGCCGACAAGACCCTCGCGTTCGAAAAGAAGTCCACCGGCAGCGATAACTTCAACTACGACCCCGCCAATCCCGTCCCAACGCTGGGCGGCAACAACTGCTGCGGCACCCCGACCGTCGCCGGCCCGATGGACCAACGGCCGCTCGAAGGGCGGCCCGACGTCCTCAGCTATACCGGCGTCCCGCTCGCGGCGCCGATGGCCATCGCCGGCCCGGTCAAAATGAAGCTCACCGTGGCGACCACCGCCCCGGACATGCACTGGATGGTCAAGCTCGTCGACGTCCATCCGGACGGCCCGGCCTATAACATCGCCGAAGGCATGCTCCGCTGCATCGCCCGGGAATGCGAGGTCGACATGGTCGGCACCGCCAACGTTTTCCTGGCCGGCCACCGGATCCGCGTCGACATCACGTCGAGTAATTTCCCCCAGTTTGTCCGGGCGCCGCACGCCGGCAAAAACACCGTCTTTCACGGGTCGCACCTTGTTCTGCCCGTGGTTCCGCTACCCTAGGAGACAGAATCATGCATCGGCTACTCATCCCTCTATTCTTGTTGGTCGGCACCGTCTGGGCCGACGAAAAGTTCCAGGCCCTTGGTCAAAAATGGTCGGTCCCCATCGCCGCCGACTGGGAAGAGGTCGACGGCATCATGGGCCTGACGGTCCCCCGGCCCCAAACGGCGCCGCGGCGCCCGAAGCAGTTCGCCCTCCTGGAGGCCGGGCCCTTTGAAAAGGTGACGGTGGAAGTGGAAGTCCGCCGCCTGCAAGGCTCTTTGATCATCGTCTACGCCTATCAGGACGACGCCCATTTTAACTACGCCCATCTGTCGGTGGACGCCCCGGCCAAGCAACCGGTGCACAACGGCATCTTTCACGTCTTTGGCGGAGAGCGCGTCCGCATCAGCCCGCTGGAAGGCCCCGGCGGCTTACCCGATACGAATTGGCACAAGGTAAAGCTCGTGTGGTCCGGTCAGACCGGCGAGGTCGTAGTCCACGTCGATGGCCAAACCACCGGTGCCCTGCGCGGCGTCGACCTCAGCATCAAATCCGGAAAGATCGGCCTCGGCTCATTCTTCGATACCGCTCAATTCCGCAACCTGAAAGTGATTCACGGGGCCTGACCCGTTCCCTAACCCGGGGTTGGTCCGGATCGCCCCGGCAATGTACTGTTTGGCCCGTCCGACGGCCTCTGGCAGAGGAATTCCGTGCGCCAGCAGCGCCGTGATGGCCGCCGAGTACGTGCAGCCTGTGCCGTGCGTATGCGGGGTCTGATAGCGCTCCCCGGGGTACCACCGTTCGACCCCTTCGAACCAAAGCAGGTCGGCCGCCTCCCCGGCGAGGTGGCCGCCTTTCAGCAGTACCGCCCGCGCGGGAATCCGCCGGGCCGCTTCGGCCATCGAGGCGCGATCTCGGATCTCCATCCCGGTCAGCGCTTCGGCCTCCGGCAAGTTCGGCGTCACAAGGGTCGCCACTGGAAACAGATCGGCCAGCAACGCGGCGACGGCTTCGGCCGCCAGCAGCGAGGCACCGTGCTTAGAAACCATCACCGGGTCGACAATCACCGGGCCATTTACCGCCCGGGCCACGGCCCGAATAATCGCCGCATTGCCCAGCGCGCCGGTCTTGATCGCGGCGACCGGCAGGTCGGTCAACACCGCTTCGATCTGCTGGCGTACCAGCTCTGGATCCAGGCAATCAACTCGGGTTACCCCCACCGTATTCTGTACCGTGATCAACGTGATCACCGCCGCGCCGTAAACCCGGTGCTGGTGAAACGTCTTCAAATCGGCTTGGATGCCGGCTCCGCCGCTGGGGTCCGAGCCGGCAATCGTTAACGCTACTTTCATTAGGGGATGGTCAGTTTGCCGATCTCGGTTCGTCCAACACCGTTGGCGATTTCGGCGGTGACTGAACCCACTAGGCTAACATCCCCGGCGACGGGGAACACAGCGCGGAGCCGGAACACCCCGCCCATGCCGCTCGTCTGGAAGTAGCTTTTCCATTCGTTGTCCGGGGTGACCGTAAAGGCCGATCCCAGCGGGTTCCCCGCTCGGTCGGCAAACCGAAAGTTCATCGACGCCGCCCCGCGGGAGTTGTCGAAACCAGTAATCGCGACGACGATGGTGCTGCCCTCCCGGGTGGCCTTCGCTTCGTCGACCACCACCGGCTGCGGCTCAATACGGAACTCGCGGACGGTCTCCAGCCCTGGTCCCCGAACGAAAAGACGGATCGTATCCGAAATCGTCCCGGTCTGCATCATGATGTCGTCAGCCTCTCCGAAGCGAGCCACCCGTGACCCGGCGGGCAAATTAAAAACCGTTGTCCGTCCGGTACTGAGACGCACGGCGGGGTCGTTCCCGCTGAACGCAAGCTCCAGCGTCCCGCCACCAGCCACCCGGGCAGGCTCAGCAAACTCAATCCGGAGCCGGACCTGCTGCCCGCTCCGCAACGTCTCGGCGTCGGCCACGATCCGAGCCGCCGGCAATCGTGGGATAGCCCCGGTCACCCGCAAGGTAAACTCTCGACCGTCTATCGAAAGGGGCAGTTCCAGGAACCCAACCGAACCCGGCGTCACCTCCAGACTGAGCGGAATGGACCTTCCAGCGGCCAAATTCAAGGGCAGAGCCGGGCCATTCACGATTTTCGCCCCGGTCTCGATCCGAGAGACGGTCAATGTGCGAGTGGACCGGTTCTCGAGCAGTAACGTCTGCTCGACGGCTACTCCCGCTTCTACCACGCCGAAGTCGATCACCGACCCTCGGCTTAACGCAGTCCCGGCTTGGGTTACGACCACCGTGGCCAGCGCGGTGGCCCGCAGCAGAATCGTCACCCCGGCCACCGTCAGGCTGGCGCTGTAGCTGCCGTCAGCGGTCGGCAGGAAGCGAACTGTGAAGTCGCCGTTCGGCAGAATATCGCGGGCCGAAAAGCCGGCTCCGCCGATCTGAATGTTCGCTTGGGCCGGGCCCCGGAACCGCGTATCAAGCGGATCGCCGGGATTGGTCACCCCGAGCGAGACACTGGCCCCGACGGGTTGAAAGCCGGTCGGGGTCTCCACCAGAATTTGACCAACCAGCGCCGAAGCAGCGCAGAGCAGAAGGCTAGCGAGCTTCATCTTCGGCCTCCGGAATTTCGAAACGGGCTTCCCGTCCGGGAGTCGTCCGCAGGGCATAGCTCCGGCCTCTGAGCCGGAGGTGCCACCAATCCTGGCCAATCGGCTCAATCCGGTCGGCCTCAACATCCGGCACCGCGAACTCAGCCGCGTCGACGGGTTCGTTTTTGAGCGACCGTCCGTCCCATCGATAGACAACATTAAGCTTCGTCAACCAAACGCCGGAAGTGCTGAAGCGGGCTTCGCCGTCCGGCAGGCGGGCGACCGTCGCGCCGGAGGCGTCGAGCCGTTCGATGCCGTCCGCGGAGCGAAGCCACCCGCCGTCGCCGTACCAAGCGAAAGCGACGACGCCTTCCCGGACCGCTGCGCCTGGAATGAAGTTTCCGGCGACCCCGTGCAGGGGGCGAACCCGGCGCTGCGCGTCCCGCCAGAAGCCGATCCGGGGAGTTTCGATTTGAGCAAAGAGAGCAAACGTGAAGAGCGCACAGGCCGCGCAGGCACGGCACCAACGGGCGAGGAACTCGCCCATCCTGCCGGGCCGAACCGAGTCCGTTGTGCGCGTGGAACTGAAAAGAGACAGGAGGTATTTCATGGTTTCCCTATCGCGATGCTGGGAGGGCCAATGGTGACCGATGGCAGGGCGACCGCCGCCGGCGGAGAAGAAGGTGGAGCACCGGGAGAGGTCCGGGCTCCGCGGTTGGAAGCGGCTGCCACGCCGCCGGCCGCCGCGCCGCCGATCAGGATCGCCAAAATCGTCCACTTGCTGCGGGACGGCCCGATCTTAATCTGGGGCAGGACGGCTGTCGTGGTCGGCTCACCGGATCGTTTTGCCGACGCGGTCGGTTCCGTTAAGTATTGGGCCGAGACGGTCCCCGACCGGGCTTCGCCCTTGTTGGCCGTGATCCGGATTTGGATGGGGCCGGGTGTGCGGTTCCAGAGGATCCCTCGGATGGCGACCTTGCCATCAGCAGCGGCCGAAGCGACTTCGGTGCGCAGCCCGGTTTGGAACGTCCCGCTCGGCCCTTCGTCGGGGAGGCGGAAACTAACGGACGCGCCGGGAACCGGGCGACCGCTTTCGTCAGTGATGCGCAGCACCAGCGCCTGGGAGGCCCGGGTACCGACCGTATGAACGGCTCCTTCTCCTTCGATTATCCGGATCTGCAACAGAGCCGGTTCCTGACCAAACGAGGTCGAATGGGCTGCGCAGCAGGCCGCCAACACGCCTGCCACAGCGCGACGCCATGGGAACTGCATTTTTTAGAAGAGTAATATTTACTAGGCTTCGCTCGGAACGAGTTCGGCAGGGGCCAACGGAGCCTCTTCGGTGGAAACTACCCGAAGCAGAACGGCCGTCACATTGTCCGGGCCGCCGGCGGCTTTTGCCATCTCGATCAAAGTCTTACCTTTGTCTTCTAGTGCGTTTTGGGTCTGGAAAATTCTCTCGATTTGTTCGTCGGGTACGACGCCGTGCAATCCGTCGCTGCAGAGAAGAATCTGCATGCCGGGCGAGAGTTCGACACGGTAGGTGTGAACGCGGAGTTGATCGCTGACGCCGATGGCCATCGTGAGGACGTGGCGCATGGGATGAACCTTCAACTGCGACTCTTCAATGCCGAGCTTACGGCCGACTTCCTGCACCCAGGTTTGGTCTTCCGTTAGTCCGGTTAATTTTTCTTCATGAAAAACGTAGGCGCGGCTATCGCCGACGCTGGCGATGTAAACTTCGTGGCCGGCGTCGAGAACGGCGACGAGGGTGGTGCCCATTCCGTCGAGGGAGCTATCGCGGCTGGCTTCTTCCAGTACGCGACGGTTTGCTTCCGCGAAGGCGGTGGGGAGAAGTTCGGCATCGGAGCGTCCCATTCGCCAAACGTATTCGCCTACCGTTTCGGCGGCGAGTTGCGACGCACATTCACCGGCTTGGGCTCCGCCCATACCGTCAGCGACGAGAAACAGTCCTAGCGACGGGGCTAAGAGGTAATAGTCCTCGTTGTTGCTCCGGACGCAGCCGGGGTCAGATAGGCCAAAAGCTTCGAGCATGAACTTTTTGATTATATGCCAGATCGGTTAAGCGGTAACCGCCGAAAAACTAGCACAGGGCTCCTTAAGTGGTAAATGCGGAATTGGCGGCAAGAAGCCATCAATAAATTTGTGATGTTTATTTATATCAGGAAACGGAGACTGAATTGGAAGACCCTGCCATCATTCAGCGTGTTGGTGATCTTACCAAAAGCCGGGCTGGTGAGGTTTCGCTGGGGCTCATCGAACTGCGGGGTGTTAGTGCCGTTGTAGGATTCGAGACGAAATTGCAGCGATCCGTCCCGCGGAAGCTTCCAGTTTCGCTGGAGCGCGGCGTTCCAATTGAAAATGCCCCCCTTGCGAAACGTGCCTCGGCCGAGGTTGCCGCGGTCGTCGCCGACGGGGATGTAGGCGAAGCGATCGCGGCTCAGGATCAGCGAAGCGGTGTCCGGGTTGCCGACGGTTTTGCCAAGAATGGAGGGATCGAGAAGATTGGGGCGCTCACCGCCGGAGCCATCGACGTTGCCGATGCCGGGCGCATCGGAGCCGATGAAAAGAGTGAGCGGGGTACCGGTCTTGAGAGTACCGACCCCGCTGAGTTGCCAGGCGCCAACCCAGCGGAGGCGGGGCAGGTCGTAGACGGTTTGGAGCGAGAAGGCGTGCGTCGAATCGAAGTTGCTGAGGCCCTTCCGGTCCGCCAGCATGTTGAACATGGACTGGGGCCGGGCGTTGAGCATATCCTTATTGGCGGCGGTGGCGGTGTAGTCGGAGCCGTTGTCGAGGCCCTTGCCGAAGGTATAGACGGCGGTGACGAGCAGACCGCGGCGGGAGGGGAGATCGATCGCGACCTGGGCACCGTCGTACCAGGCGGTGCCGGCGTTAACGACACGGCGAAGTTCGCTGATGGACGGATCGGGACGACGGAGGTCGATATTGCCGGTGGTGGGCGCCAAGCCGGGGACGAAGACGGCGCGATTCTCGACGAAGGCGTAGGGCAGCTTAAACGAACGGCTGCCGGTGTAGCCGAAACGGACCATTGTATTGTTAGCCCAGCGCCGTTCGAGGCGGAGGCTGTACTGGTGGGCGTAGGCGGAGACGAGGCCAGGGTCGAGTGTGTGGATGGACGGCTTGAACTGAGTGGTGGTGGAGAGGGGGTTGAGGAGGTCGGGATTCTGGAGAAAGACGTAGGTGGCGTTGGGCGGATTGTTCCGCACCTGCTGGTAGGCGACGGGCGGGACGGGGGAGAAGGAGACGGCGTACATGGCGCGGGCGGTCCAGTTGTTGGAGGCTCGCCAGGCAAGCGAGACACGCGGGGCGAAGTTATTGCAGTCGCAGGGGTAGGGGATGGGCTCGCGGTTGTTGACTTCCGAGGGCGAGTCATCGGGACTGAAGCGGACGCCGACGTAGAGTTGGAGCCGAGAGTGGAGCTGGGAGCGGAGCGAGATGTAGGCCTGGCCAGACCATTGGCGAAAGCCGCGAGAGACGCTGCCCAGGGTGACTTCGTAGTTGGTGGGATCGCCGAGGCGGAGGTTCTCGATGGCGGTGCGACCGAAGTTGTTGGAGAACTGGTAGTAACCGCGGAGGTTGTTGGCTTCGATGCCGTTGAGTTGGAAGCGCATCGCGTCGCCGCCGAAGGTGAGGGTGTGGCGGCCCATCGTTTTCTGGGCACCGAAGCCGTAGCGGAAGCTGTTCTGGGCGCGGTCGACGGGGAACATGCTGTCGGGGCCGAGTTCTTCGATTTGGTAGCCGAAGCGGACGCGGGGGCCGACGGCGTTGGGCGGACTGACGAGGATTGCTACGTTTCTTTGAAACGTGATACCGGTTTGGAGATTGAAAGTCGGCGAGAGGGCCTTGCGCCAGGTGAGGCGGCCGGTGTGGTTGTCGAGGGTCGTGTTGGGATTTTGGCCGGCGACGAGTTGGAAGGCGTCGATGTGCTGATGGGAGCGACTGTAGAAGGCGGAGACGACCTTATCAAGACGGACGTCGAAGTCGGTGGCATCGATGCGTTGGGGGGAGTTGGTATTGAGGGCGCGGGGATCGAAATCGAGGCGGTTGGGGGCGGCAGTGGGGTAGGCGGCGAAGATGCGATTGATCCAGGCGCGCTTGGCGGGGTCGGCGGTGAGGGGGATGCGCTCCGAGAGGAGAGGAACGAGGATGTTGCCGTTGACCATGCCGCGGACGAGGCGTTCCCCGACGTTCACAGTGAGGGCACCGAGGGGGCCGAGCCCGCCGGTGACCCGCCCGCCGAAGGAGTTTTGGCGGCTGGGCTGGACCCCGCCGACCTGGAAGAAAGTACGAGCGTTGAAGACGCTGTTTTGGTGACGGTGGTAGAGTTCGCCGTGCCAGGTGGCGATTTTGGCGGGGGCGGCGAGGAAGACGGCGGGGCTGGCGGGGTTGCCCTGTTCGCTCGCGAAATAGCTGGCTTCGACCGGGGCTTCGGTGACGATTTGGACGCGAGGGTCGGCGGCGAGGAGCGCGAGGGGGAAGAGGAGATAAATTCGCGTCAATTATTTTTTCTCAATCATCGATTTTAGTTGGAGGAAAACGGACTCTTCGTACTCCTCTTTGATGCGTTCGAGGCCTTCGGTGCGGGCATCGCCGGGACGGGGCCCTTCTTTCTTCAGGCAGCGGCCGAGCATGGTGATGGCTTCCTGATCGCTGGGAACGCGGTCGAGGACAGAGCGGAAGCGTTCGGCGGCCACATCGAAGCTGCGATTTTTCCAAAGGGCGTAGCCGACATTGAAGTGGTAGTCGGGGTCGGAGTCGTCGCCGTCGAGGGCTTTGAGAAAGTTCGTCAGCGCTTCGGGGGAGTTGCGACGCATGAGAGCGGCACCGAGGTTGTTGAAGACCTCGTTAAGGGGTACGGTGGCGGCAACGAGTCGGAAGGCTTTTTCGGCGGCGGCGTAGTCGGCGAGACGGTATTTGCAGATGCCGAGGTAGAAGTGGGCTTCGCGGTAATGGGAGTCGGTGGAGCGGACGCGGAGGAACCAGGAGGAGGCATCGAGGAAGGCGGACTTTCCCCAATGGTAGAGGCCGAGTTGGAAGCAGGGTTGCGAGAAATTGGCGTCGAGACGGGCGGCTTGGGTGAAGAAGCGATGCTTGGAGGCGGGGTCGGCGACGAGGAGGCCGCGGATGTAGTATTCGAGGGCGTCGATGCGGACGCGAGCGCGTTTGGCCAGGAACGAGGCTTCGTCGAGGCGGGCGTCGGGGAGGATCTCACGAAGGACGCGAAAGCAGAGGCGGCTTTGGAGCAGGGCGAGATCGTCGAGGGGTCCTTTTTCGACGAGTTCGTCGCTCTGGCGGAGGCGGCGGAGATCGAGGACGCGGGCCTTGATCAGAATGGACGGTTTGAGAAGCGGTGCCCCTTCTTGCGGCTCGCGAATGAGTTCAAAGGTCCCGTAGACGACGTGGTTGGCGTCGAGTTCGTCGCCGATTTTGACGACCGAGGCGCGGGTGAGGAGCGCGTAGGGGCGGATGCCGAGGCGCTTATAGGCGAGGGCCCGATCGTTCCGATCGAGAACAAGGAGGCCTTCGCTCGAGATCGCCTCATGAACCATTTCGGCGATGCTTTCGCCGATCCAATCGAGGTTCTTATCCTGGGATAGATTCGAAAAAGGAAGGGCGACGGAGGAAGCGGCAGAGACAGGAAAGAGGGACACGAGCAGGACGGTTACGACAACCAAACTGCGCTGCATCCCTCTTATTCTATCTGATGATGGCTAGTTGACGACGAGTTTGGTATTGGTGCCGCCGATGCGGATTTCGGTGACGGTGTACTTGCCGTCGCCGCTCGTATAGCGCACGGAGGTGGATCCGAACTTGGACTCGACCTGTTCGGACTTGACGGAGGTTTCTACGCTCGTCTTTCCGCTTTTAATGGTCATTTTGTCGCCATTGAGCTGGACCTTGTATTCGCCCGGCTTGAGTTCCTTGCCCGCGATGATGGAGGGCTGGAAGAGGGTGACGTTGAAGTTGGAAGCGCCGGCGAAGGCGAACGACATCGTCAATGCGAACATGGCAATAAACTTTTTCATGGGATTACTTGGCTCCTGAATTGATCTTTTTAACGTGGGTGGGGATGCTTGACTCGTTGCATCACCCGGTATGCCTATCTATACGGAACCGCGCAGGAAACGTTCCGTGAGGATCACCGATTGTTCGAATATTTGGGGCGAAGTGCCGAAATCCTGTTGCCAAACGATTTCGGGTTCGGCGCGGAACCAGGTGAGTTGGCGCTTGGCGTAGTGCCGGGTTTTGAGCTGGAGGTCAGCGATGGCTTCATCCTGGGTGACGCGGCCGGCGAGGTAGTCGAGTGCTTGCTTATAGCCGAGGGCGGCGAAGGGTTTGGCGGCGGGAGAGTAAAGGGTTAACAGATGACGGGCTTCTTCGACGAGGCCGGCTTCCCAAATACGGACGGAGCGGCGATTCAGAGTGCTATATAGCGCCTCGCGGGGCGGTTCGAGGCCCAGTTGGAGGACGCGGTAGCCGGTGAGAGGATCGGTGCCCTGGGCGAAGATTTCGGAGGAGGGGCGGCCCGTGAGAATGCGGATTTCGAGGGCACGGAGGACGCGATTGCGATGGTTGGGATGGATGCGTTGGGCGGCTTCGGGGTCGAGGCGGGCGAGGAGGCGGGGGAGATTCGAGCGTTGTTCGAGGCGGGCGCGGAGAAGGGGGTCAGCGGCGGGGCCGGGGGAGAGGCCGCGGAGAAGGGCGCGGAGATAGAAGCCGGTGCCTCCGCAGAGGATGGGGAGGCGGCCGCGGGCCGTTATTTCCGGGAGTAGAGCGTTGACGTGGCGCGCGAAGTCGGCGGCGGTGAAGGATTCGTCCGCACTACGAATATCGAAGAGGTGATGCGGGGGAGAGAGACGTTCGGCGAGGGGGAGTTTGGCAGTGCCGATGTCGAAGCCGCGGAAGAGTTGGAGGGAGTCGCAATTGATGATTTCGCCGTCGAAGTGGCGGGCGAGGGCGACGGCGAGGGCGCTTTTGCCGGAACCGGTGGGCCCGATGACGGTGAGAAGGGGGGAAAGCAAGATTCCAGTTTAAGTTCGAAACCGTTGGTGTGGCGGAGGAATCATAATTCCCAGGTATATACTAAGAGGCAGAAAGTAGGCAGGATGCGTCTTTTTCGTAGTTTCACATTAACCTTGGCCGGGCTAACGGTCGCCGCAGCAACGTACGGGCAGGGTGCGCCTGGGGCGAAACCCAAGCGGCCAGACAATCGGTCTGCCTCCTACTACAACTATGCGATGGGGCATTTGTATGCCGACCTAGCGCAGACGTACGGGAACCGGGCGGAGTACCTGAACAAGGCGATTGAGTTTTTCAAGACCGCTTTGAAGGAAGATCCGACGGCGACATTCCTGGCCGAGGAGATGTCGGACCTTTACATTCAGGCGGGGCGGTTGCGGGAGGCGGTGACCGACGCCGAGGCGACGATCAAGGCCAATCCGGGCGATTTGACGTCGCGGCGGATTTTGGGCCGGATCTTTTCGCGCTTGGTCGGCGACCCGCAGACGCGCGGGTTGAACGAAGAGATGTTGAAGCGGGCGACCGAGCAGTACGTGAAGATCACGGAACTGGACCCGGAAGACAGCGAAAGTTGGATGATGCTGGGGCGGTTGCACAAGATCGCGCAGAATTCGGTGGACTCCAAGCAGGCGTACGAGAAGGCGTTGGCGCTGGACCCGGAGAATGTGGACGCGCTAAGCGGCTTGGCGCTGGTGCTGGCCGATGTCGGGGATACGGCGCGGGCGGCGGAGATTCTGAAGAAAGTGGCCGAGAAGAGCCCGAATCTGCGGACTTTGACGGCCTTGGCGCAGGCGTACGAGCAGATGCGCGACTTCGGGATGGCGAGCGAGACGCTGCGGAAGGCGTTGGAGTTGCAGCCGGAGAACTTGGACATCAAGCGCGATTTTGCGAATTCTCTGGTGATGGCGGAGAAGGCCGATGAGGCGCTGAAGGTTTACGAAGAGCTGGTGAAAGAAGACGCCAAGGATGGCTTAAGCTATCTGCGGCTGTCGCAGATTTACCGGCAGAAGGGGCAGTACGAGAAAGCTTGGGAAGCGAGCAATCAAGCGAAGAAGATTGACCCGAAGAATTTGGAAGTTCGCTACAACGAAGTGAACCTGTACGAATCGCAGGGGAAGCTGAAGGAAGCGATTGCCGGTTTGAAAGATGTGCTGGCGGAGTCGGCACGGGGCTCGAGCGCGGCGGAGAAGAACAACCGGGCGATGCTGGTGGAGCGGTTGGGGCTGCTGTACCGGAACAATGAACAGCCCGTGGAAGCCGTGGCGCAGTTCAAAGAGATGGCGGACCTGGACAAAGAGTTGGGACCGCGGAGCGCGGCGCAGGTGATCGACACGTGGCGGCAGGCGCGGGAGTATAAGAAGTCGGTGGAGGCAGCCGATGAGGCGCTGAGGCTTTATCCGAACGACCGGATGATTCGGCTGGTACGGGCGACTTCGCTGTCCGAGATCGGGCGTGGGGCCGAAGCGGTGGCCGAGTTGAAGAAGATGCTGGACGGCAAGGCGGATCGCGAGACGCATCTGCAACTGGCGCAGCTTTATGACCGGCAGAAGAACTTTGGCGAAATGGCCAAGAGCTTGGATGCGGCCGAGGCGCTGGCGAAATCGAACGAGGACAAAGAGACCGTTTGGTTCAGCCGGGGCGCGATGCTGGAGAAGCAGAAGAAGTTCGATGACGCCGAGAAGGAGTTCCGGAAAGTGCTGGCCGTGAGCCCGAACAATCCGGGGGCTTTGAATTATTTGGGGTACATGCTGGCGGATAGGAACGTGCGGGTGGCCGAGGGCGAGAAGATGATCGCGAAGGCGCTGGAGCAGGATCCGAACAACGGGGCGTACCTGGATAGCCTGGGTTGGGCGCAGTATCGGCTGGGCAAATATGACGAGGCTTTGGTGTCTCTGCAGAAGTCGGCGGAGCGGGTGGGGAAGGACTCCACAATTTTTGATCACTTGGGCGATGTATATTTCAAGCTGAACAAACTGAAGGAGGCCATCGCGGCGTGGCAAAAATCGATTCAGGAATGGGAAGCGAGCGCACCGAGCGAGCGGGAAAACGTGGACATCACGAAGGTGCAAAAGAAGCTGGACGGCGCGAAGGCCAAGGTCGCGCGGGAAGGTGGAGCCAAGTAGTTTGGTTGCTGGTCCTGCCCTTATGCGGGCAGGACTGGGCGCAGTGGGGTGGGGACGCCGGGGGGCGGAAGTATTCGGCGTTGAAACAGGTAAACCGGAGCAACGTCGGGAAGCTGAAGTTGGCTTGGACGTATCGGACGGGGGAGATCAGCGACGGGACGGAGTTCGCGTCGAAGAGTGCGTTTGAGACCACTCCGTTGCATGTCGACGGGGTGATGTATGTGACGACGCCGTTCAATCGGCTGGTGGCTTTGGACGCGGAGACGGGGCGGGAGCTTTGGGCGTTTGACCCGAAGATCGACAAGACGCGGCCGATTAACTTGTTTATCAGCCGGGGGGCTTCGTACTGGACGGACGGGAGGGCGCGGCGGATTCTGTACGGGACGCAGGGGGGACGGCTGTATTCGGTGGACGCGCGGACGGGGAAGCTGGACGGTGGGTTTGGGGAAGGTGGATCGATTGATCTGCGGAAGGGGGTGGCGGACAAGTTTCCGGACAAAGGCTACGGGATGACGTCGCCGCCTGCGATTTTTCGGGATGTGGTGATTTGCGGGGCGTGGACGGCGGACGGGGAGCCTCAGGGGCCGGCGGGGGATATACGGGGCTTCGATGTGAAGACCGGGCGGTTGATTTGGACCTTTCACACAGTGCCGCGGAAGGGGGAGTTTGGCTACGAGACCTGGCCCGACGGGGCGGGCGTGGAGCGGGCGGCGGTGAACGCTTGGAGCGTGATGAGCGTGGACGTGGAGCGGGGACTGGTGTTTGTGCCGCTGACTTCGCCGGCGTATGACATGTACGGCGCGGACCGGAAAGGGGACGGGTTGTTTGGCGATTCGCTGGTGGCTTTGAACGCGGCGACGGGGGAGCGGGTGTGGCACTTCCAAACCGTGCACCACAACATTTGGGACTACGATTTGCCGGCGCAGCCGAACCTGGTGACCGTGAAGCACGGCGGGAAGATGGTGGCGGCGGTGGCGCAGATTACGAAGACTGGCTTCGTTTTTTTACTGGACCGGGTGACGGGGAAGCCGCTGTTTCCGGTGGAGGAGCGGGCGGTACCGGCGAGTGAGGTGCCGGGGGAGGGGGCGGCGAGGACGCAGCCAATTCCGAGTAAGCCGCCGGCGTTTGCGCGGCAGAGCATGAAGGCCGAAGAGTTGACGACGGTGACGCCGGAGAGTCGGAAGTTCTGCGAGGCGATTGTGCAGGGGGCGAAGTTTGGGGCGTTGTATACGCCGATTGGGTTGGAACGGACGATTCTGTTTCCGGGGACGAACGGGGGGACGAATTGGGGCGGGGCGTCGTTCGACCCGGAGACGCGGACGCTGTACGTGAATTCGATGGACGTGGGGATGACGTTTCAGATGGAGAAGCGGCCGGAGGGGTCGACGGTGGCCTATCGGACGCGAGGGGCGAAGACTTCGGGGTCGCGGTTTTGGGATGAGAATTTGTATTCGTGCCAGCAGCCGCCGTGGGGCCATTTGACGGCAATCAACCTGGATGAGGGGACGTTTCGGTGGCGGGTGGTGTTGGGGGAGTTTGACGCGTTGACGAAGCGGGGAGTGCCGAAGACGGGGGCTCCGAATTTGGGAGGTTCCCTTGTGACGGCGGGGGGACTTCTGTTTATTGGGGCGACGAATGATGCGCGGTTCCGCGCGTTCGATAAAGATAATGGGAAGCAGCTATGGGAAACGCGAATACCAGCGAGCGCGCATGCCAACCCGATGACGTATCGGGGGGCGAAAAGTGGACGACAGTTTGTGGTGGTGGCGGCGGGTGGCGGCAACAAGTACAACGCTACGTTTTCGGATTCGTTGTTGGCGTTTGCAGTGGACTAGGGGCGGACTTTTCGCATGCGAAGCATGCGGCTTTGAAGCTGCCTTGCGTGACTTGTCACCAGACGGTGCTGCAATCGGCCGCGGCGGGATGGCCGCCGACGGCGCAGTGTCGGGTTTGTCATGTGGATATGGCCGAGGTGAAGTATCCGAGGGCGGGGCGGAAGCGGGTGGTGCCGGATTTTGTGAATTTCAGCCATGTGCGGCATAAGGGGGCGGCGAAGTGCGAGAGTTGCCATCCGACGGAAAGAGTGGCTTTGAAGATGAACTTTTGCGTGGACTGCCATAAGAGTGAGAAGGCAGCGACGGCGTGCAACGTGTGCCACGAACTGGGCCAGTGAGTGCGATAATGGCGACTATGCGGATACTTGCTACGGCATTAGCGATGGCTGCCTGTGCGATGGCGGCGGAGAAGTTCGGGAAGGGATTGACGCTGGATAAGCCCATCCCGGTGGCGACGATTCTGGCTTCGCCAGACCAGTACGTGGGGAAAACCGTGCAGGTGAAGGGGAAGGTGACGGAAGTCTGCGAAATGATGGGGTGCTGGATGCAAGTGGTGGACAACGAGAAAGCGATGCGGGTGAAGGTGAACGACGGGGAGATCATTTTTCCGAAGAATTCGGTGGGGCGTACGGCGATTGCGGAGGGGATGTTGAAGAAGCTGGTGCTGACGAAGGAGCAGGCGGTGGCCCGGGCGAAGCATGAGGCGGACGAGCAGCATCGGAAGTTCAACCCCGATTCGGTGAAGGCGGGCGTGACGATTTATCAGATTCAGGGCAGTGGCGCGGTGTTGGTCGACTAATGCAGCGTAGAAAGCTCGTAATGATGGCGGGGGCGCTGGCCTCCGGTGTGTTTGGCCAGGCCCCGATGGCGGCGGCGCGGCCGAAGCATAAGCTGCTGTTGGCGATTACGGTGGACCAGTTTCGGTACGACTATTTGACGCGGTTTCGGGGGGAGTATACGGGTGGGTTGGCAAAGCTGCTAACGCAGGGCGCGGTGTTTACGAACGCGTTTTACGAGCATACGCCGACGGTGACGGCGGTGGGGCATTCGACGATTTTGAGCGGGGCGAGTCCGGCGTTGTCGGGGATTGTGGGGAATGATTGGTGGGACCGGGCGTCGGGTAAGGAAGTGACGAGTGTTTCGGACCCGAGCCTGAAAACATTGGGCGCGCCGGAGCGGCAGGCGTCGTCGCCGCATCGGATGCTGGTATCGACCGTGGGCGATGAGATCAAGATGGCGGCGAAGGGCGAGAGCCGGACGATCGGGATTTCGTTTAAAGACCGGAGCGCGATTTTGCCGGTGGGGCGGATGGCGGACGCGGCGTATTGGTTCGACAACGAGACGGGGAATTTCGTATCGAGCACGTGGTATCAGAAGAGTATGCCGGGTTGGGTGGACGGCTTCAACGGCAAGAAAGTAGGCGAGAAGTATCTGGGTGTGGAGTGGAAGGCCGGGGACGTTCTGCTGAAAAAGATGCCGACCAAGGCGGATACCATGTTCTATTCGAATATGGAAGCGAGCCCGTTTGGGAATGATCTGCTGGAAGAGTTTGCCGAGCAGGCGATTGAGAACGAGAAGTTGGGGACGCATGCCGGGGTGGACGTGCTCTCGGTGAGTTTTTCTTGCAACGACTACGTGGGCCATGCCGAGGGGCCGGATTCGCCGCATGCGCATGACATCAGCGTGCGAACGGACAAGATGTTGGCGAAGTTTTTTGCGTTTGTGGACCGGAAGATCGGGATGAAGAACGTGCTGGTGGTATTTACGGCCGATCACGGGGTGGCTCCGGTGCCGGAAGTGAATACGGCGCGGAAGATGCCGGGCGGGCGGTTGAAGGATAAAGACATCGGCACGGCGATTGAAGCGGCGTTGTCGGCGAAGTATGGGGCGGGCAAGTGGTTGGCAAATGAGAAGTCGCAATACGTTCCGTACCTGAACTACGACTTGATCGCGGCGCGGCGGTTGGATGCGGCGGAGGTAAGAAGGGTGGCGGCCGATACGGTTCGGAACCTGCCGCACATTGCGCGCGTCTACACCAAGGATCAGATGATTGCAGGGATACCCATTACGGATTACGTGGCTCGCCGGGTGCAGAACGGCTACTACGCGGGGCGGGGTCCGGATTTGGTGGTGATTACGGAGCCGTACTATATGTACGCGGCGAAGGGTACGACGCATGGGGCACCGTTTCACTATGACGCGCAGGTGCCGGTGATTTTGATGGGTGCCGGGGTGAAGCCGGGCCGTTATCATCGAGCGGCGGCGGTGAACGATATTGCTCCGACGCTGGCGACGCTGCTGGATGTGGCGGTGCCGAGCGGAAGTATGGGGCGCGTGCTGGATGAGTGTTTAACGTATTGAAATAGTTGGCTGTGGTAGGCTAACAGATAGTTCCTATAGGGAGTTCGATTAAGATTTATGGTAGTGTTTCGCGCGATTCGTTCACTGGTGTTACCGGCCATGTTGCTTGCCGGTGCTTCGATTGCTTCGGCACAGATGAAAGTGGCCATTATCAACCTGCAGAAAGCAGTGCTCGATACGGCCGAGCTGACCAAGGCCCAGAAGGACTTGGAAGCCAAGTTTAAGCCGCGGCAGGATCAGATGGAAGCGATCCAAAAAGAGCTGCAGACGATTCAGACGCAGTTGCAGACGATGGCGGGCAAGTTGACGCCGGCGGCCGAGCAGGAGTTGACGATTAAGGGTCAACGGCGGCAGCGGGAGTTGCAGCGCATGACCGAAGACTTGCAGGGCGACGTGGACCGGGAGCGGCAGGACGTGCTGGGCCGGAGCGCCAAGCGCATGGAAGACGTCGTGAAGAAAGTTTCCGAGGCCGGTGGTTACGACGTTGTGATCGACGTGACGAACGCGGTTTTCTTTAAGCCGGCGCTCGAGATCACGAAGACGGCGACCGTGGAATACGACAAGGCTTACCCGGTTAAGTAGTTTTTGGGTTAGCCGAGGGGGATCCGATGGGCAGTTATCTCGATACTTATGGTGTCAAGGAAGCCAGGCGGGGTCGGCTAATCAAACAAGTCGTCTACTCGGCGCTGGGGTTGGCGGTGGTGAGCTTGGCGGGGTGGTTCTTTTTACGGAACTACGCCGAGGAGTCGCGAGTTCGGGATTTCATGGCTTTGCTGGAGAAGAAAGACTACAAGGCGGCGCACGCTTTGTGGGGCTGTACGGGCGCGACGCCGTGCCGGGATTACAGCTACACACGGTTCGTTGAGGATTGGGGCCCGACGGCCGGGCCGGTGTCCCGGGTGAAGGTGAAGAGCTGCGACGGCGGGATTATCCAGTTTCTAACGGTGCAGGGGAAAGAGACCCTGCTTTACGTAGATCGGCAGACGAAGGTGATTTCGTTTGCTCCGTGGCCAGTTTGCACGCCGCACGTTAAGATTTAAAACGGCGCGTTGGTGATATGGGCGATGTGATGGGTGCCGTGCCAGGCATAGAGAGCTAGCGTTTCTTCGAGGCGGCGGGGGCCGAGGACCGGGTGGACGAAGGTCCGTTGCCACTGGGCTTCGGTGAGCGACTCGAGGAGAAGGACCCAACGCATGTGGAGAGCGGTGAGCAGGAGTAGGGAGATATCGACTTCGGCGGTGGCGGCGTCGGAGAGTTCGGCCCAGAGTTCTTCGGCGTAGGGCTTGATGACGGGGGCGTCTTCGGTGAGGGCGAAGCGGCAGCGGAGGTAGGCGTTGATGTGGCTGTCGGCGACATGGTGGACGGTTTGGCGAATGGTCCAGCCTCCAGGACGGTAGGGCGTTTCGAGTTGGGCGGGGGTGAGGCCTTCGACGGCGGCGCGGAGGAGTTCCGGGGTGGCGGCGAGGGCGTTGAGGAGCTTGCGGCGGTCGGCCGGGGTGATCGCTTCGGGCCAGGTGAACTGGCCAATGGGGTAGCGGGGGTCGTTTGAGTTGGTCATTGTGGTCTGTTGATCATGTGGTTGGCGACTTGGAGGAAGAAGGGGCGGAGGATGGCTTCGGCTTCTGCGGGGAGTTCGGCGACGGCGAAGGCGTTGTGCATGAGGACGAGCCAGCGGTCCCGGGCGGTGGGGGTGACGGCGAAGGGGGCGTGGCGCATGCGTAGGGCGGGGTGGCCGCGCTGTTCGATGTAGCGGGGAGGACCGCCGAAGCGGCCGATGAGGAAATCGCGGAGGCGGAGTTCGGCGCCGGGGAGGTCGTCGGCGGGGTACATGGGTCCGAGGAGGTCGTCAGCGGGGATTTGGGCGTAGAAGGCGGCGACTAGGCGGGCGAAGCCGTCTTCGCCGATCAGGGCGTAGAGCTGCTGTTCGTTAAGATTCATACGTCTTGCTGGAGGTAGAAGTAGAAGAGGTCGGTGGCGGGCGGGACTTGGTCGAGTTGGCGGAGCATGGCCATGATCTGGCCGCGGTGGAGGGTGGCGTGGTTGACGACGTGGAGGAGGACTTTCCAGCGGGCGCAGGTGAAGGTGGCACCGTTGAGGCGGGTGGCGGTGAGGTTCGTTTCGAGGTCGATGGCGGATTCGACGTAGGTTCGGAGGCCGGCGATGACGGGGGGCCAAGCTTCTTTGAGATCGTCGAGGGAGGGGCCGGGGTCGGGGTCAGCGAAGGGGATCTGCTGGCCGGTGAGGCGGGCGAGCCAAGTTCTATCGGCGTAGTAGATATGCTGGAGGGTCGAGAGGACGGAGGTGTGAGAGACCTTTAGGTCGAGGGAGAGTTGGTCGGGGGTGAGGCGGGTGGCGGCGTCGAGGAGCTTGGAGGTGGCCCAGAGGGTGTAATCGAGGTGGGTGAGGAGGGTTGAGTTGGGTACCATAAAACGAAAAGCCGGGATTAAGAGGGTCTTAATCCCGGCGGTTGTGGGCTTGCGGGAAAGATGTTACCGAGCGGCGAGAAGGGCTCGGAGGTGACGGGCGCGTTCCGGCGAGCGAAGTTGGCGAAGGGCCTTGGCTTCGATCTGGCGGATGCGTTCGCGGGTGACGTCGAACTCCTGACCGATCTCTTCGAGGGTATGTTCGCGCTCGCAGCCGATGCCGAAGCGGAGACGGATGACCTTTTCCTCTTTCGGGGATAGGGTTTTGAGGATGTTAGCGGTTTCGTCGCGGACGTTGGCTTCGATGACGGCATCCACGGGGGAGCCGACCCAACGGTCTTCGATGAGATCGCCGAGAGCGGATTCGCCATCGCGGCCGACGGGCGTCTCGAGGGAGACGGGATCGCGGGAGATGGTTTTCAGCTTTTGGACTTTTTCGACCGGGATGTCCATGCGCCGGCTGATTTCTTCATTCGTAGGAGCACGACCGAGCTCTTTTTCCAACTCGCGGGTAGCGCGGAGGAATTTGTTCATGCTCTCGTTCATGTGCACCGGAATGCGGATGGTACGAGACTGGTCGGCGATGGCGCGGGTGATGGCTTGGCGGATCCACCAAGTGGCGTAGGTGGAGAATTTGTATCCGCGGCGGTATTCGAACTTGTCAGCGGCGCGCATGAGGCCGATGTTGCCTTCCTGAATGAGATCCAGGAGGTGAAGTCCGCGGTTGACGTACTTCTTGGCGACGGAGACGACGAGGCGAAGGTTGGCTTCGACCAGGTCTTTTTTGGCGCGTTCGGCTTCGATTTCGCCATGGCGGATGACCGTGATGGTGTGGCGAAGGTCGTTGAGCGAGGCTCCGGCGGCGACTTCCCGTTTTTTGACTTCGCGCTTTAGTTCGCGGATGCGATTGGCGTATTGCGGATTTTTACGTTCTTCGAGGCGATGAAGTTCGGCATCGAGATGGGTAATCTCGTCGACGGTTTTATCGATTTCCTGAGCGAACTGGCGCCATTTGGAGGCGTAGAACTGGATGGCGCGGATGGCCAAGCTGGTTTCTACTTTTGTCCGAGCCAGCTTCATGATGATCTTCCGGCGCGCCTTGCGGGTGACGGGATCCTTCAGCTCAGCGGCTTTGAGGGGGACGAGTTGTTCGACTTTTTCAGAACCCTGCTGCAACTTCTTGTAGAGGGTGGCGACGGTGAAGAACTTTTCGACAGCTTCTTTGCGCAGTTTTGCTTCGACGGCGGAGCCTTCTTCGGTCTCGCCGAGGTCGACGTAGTTATCGATGTCCTGGGTTTCGGCGCGCAATGCTTCGGCAAATTCGACGACGCGATGCTGCACGACGGCCGAACGGCTGATGGCTCGGAGCATCCGCAGTTTGCCGCGCTCCATGCGACGGGCGAGTTCAACTTCGCCTTCGCGAGTTAGGAGAGGTACAGCACCCATCTCACGCAAGTAGACGCGAACCGGGTCATCAGTGTAAATTGATTCTTCAGGGGCTGCTTGCCCTGGGAAGTCGTCTCCATCGTGTACTTCTTCCGGGTGGAAAAAGTTTGCTTCTTCATCAAAAGGGAGCCCAAGGGGCTCTGTGGTGTCAGCGGAATACTGATCTTCGAAGTGATCCATCTAGACTCACTCTCCCGTGGAGGGTCTGGCCTTAAACTGTCGGAGGAGACAAAAGATCGGCGGAACAGACCAACTCAGCAGGAGTGTCAGATCCAATTGTATCATCGGCAGTAACCTCTTTGAAAGGCTAAAGTGATGCATGCGCGCCCCAAACCAACACCGAAGGCCTAAAACACACTTCCTACTAGGTAGAGATGCTCGTTAAGGCGTTTGGTTTCAGTTGTATGTTTCAGCTACATCAGTAGTTATTGGCCGGATCTTCGTTTGCTGAGAAGATTTTGAAGCTCGCTGAGGAAGGCCTGTTCGTCCTGGAAGTCGCGATAGACGGAGGCGAAGCGGACGTAGGCGATTTTGTCGAGCTGGCGGAGCTCGTCCATGAGGATTTCTCCTACCTCTGTAGTTGATAGTTCTCGCTCGGCGCTATCGGCTAGGCGGCTTTCGATATGGTCGACGATGGCGGCTAGTTTGGAGATAGGGATAGGGCGTTTTTCACAGGCTTTGATGAGGCCGTTGAGGACTTTTTGGCGCTCGAATTTTTCGCGTCGGCCGTCCTTTTTGACGACCATGTAGGGAATTTCGTCGATTTTCTCGTAGGTGGTGAAGCGACGTTCACAGGCGAGGCATTGGCGACGACGGCGAATGGCATCGCCTTCTTTACTTTCGCGGGAGTCGATGACCTTGTCTTCGGAGTGGGTGCAGAACGGGCACTTCATGAGTTTTGATCCTTACCGAGGCTTTTGAGAGTTCCCCAGGAGAGGCCCTGGCGGGCGGCGAGCACGATGCCGAAGGGAAGAACTACTACCCATGTAGCAAGCCAGCTAGCGATGGCGATTCCGGTGGCGGGAGCAGTCTGCACGCCGAAGAGTTGCGTGAGGACGAGAACTGTAACAATTTGGACGCCGCCGCCAACGCCGGGGATTTGGACGATGCTGCCGAAGGAGACGAAGCCGAGATAGACGATGACGTCGAGCCAGGAGAAGTTGTTGGTTTGGGGGAAGGAGCGAAAGATGCAGAAGACGGCGGCGAGGATGGAGCCCCATTCGATGATGGTGTAGAAGACGATCAAGGAGACATCGGAGAGTTTTTGGCAGGAGGCGAGGCCGGTGCTGAAGCTTTCGAGGAGGAGGCTGATTTTGGATTGGGCGGTGGGGGGAAGGAAGGCGAGGGCTTCGCGGAGTCGATTGACGAGGGCGTCGCCGCCAAGGCCGGCGAAGACGAGGAAGAGGAGGCAGGCGCCGCAGAGGACGGCGATGAGGACGCCGCCGGTTTGGAGGACCCAGAGGAGGGCGGGGCCGAGGGAGCGGCCGGCGGGATCGAAGGTGGCTAGGCCGAAGCCGAAGAGGATGAGGATAGCGAGGAGGTCGTAGATACGTTCGAGGAGCCAGGCAGCCATTTGGGAAGAGACGGAGACGTTTTCCGAGCGGGCGATGAGGTAGGGGCGGACGAGTTCTCCGGGGCGGCCGAGGAGGACGATGGCGGTGAAGCCGATGAGGGTATTGATGAGAACGCGGCGGAAGGAGGAGTGGGGATTGACGGGGCGGAGCATGACCTGCCAGCGGAGGACGCGGCTGATGTAGCTGGCCATGATGATGGCGGCACCGGGAATCATCCAGCGCCAATCGATGTGATTGTAGACGTCGGCAAGGGCGGCCCAGTCGAAGGTCGCCAGGCGCTGCCAGGAGAGCCAGACCAGGACGGGGACGAGGAGGACGGCCAGGGCGAGGGCCCAGCGACGGATTGAGGACGGGGTGGGGACTTTCAAGAAAACAGTCGTTACAATGAGGTTCGGCCCTTCGGCGACCAAAACTTCCAGCGAACTTATTATGGCAAATTCACGTACTTCTTTTCGAGCGGCTCGGAAGCGAGCCAATCAAAGGAGACACGGGAAGGCGATATGGCGACGGGCGCACCAGTTCGGTTGGGTTTTTGGGCGGCCGGAGAGGTATTGACGCCTACTTTCCGCGGAAACCATCGCTTGGAACAAAGTTTCGACCTTGATATTCGGCTGGTGGAGCGCTGTCTAGCGGGAGATGAGACGGCGTGGGAGGACCTCGTGAAGACGCACACGAGGCGAGTGTACGCGATTTGCTATCGATTTATCGGTACCGAGAGCGAGGCACAGGACCTGACGCAGGACGTATTCATGCGTCTTTTCAAGACGCTGCGTACGTTTCGGGCGGGAGAGGGATCCTTTATTGTCTGGCTGACGCGAATGACGCGGAACTTGCTGATTGACAATTATCGGCGGACGAAGCAGGCGCGGGTGACGGATTCGATTGAAGACCAGTTGCCGATGTTGGAGGAGCGGGCGGGGGGAATGGGGGGGCGGGCGGACGGGTTGTTGGCGGGGCGGGAAGCGAGTGAGTTGATTCAGGGTGCTTTGCAGAAGCTTTCGCCAGAGTTGCGGGAGACGGTGATTTTGCGGGATTTGGAAGAGTTGGAGTATAGAGAGATTGCCGAGGTTTTGAACGTGCCCGAGGGGACGGTGAAATCGCGGCTGAACCGGGGACGGGCGGAGTTGGCTCGATTGCTGCGGAAGTATCAGGTGGCCCTAGTATGAAACTGAGTTGTGCCGAGTTTGAGATTTTGCTTTGCGACGCCGCCGATGGGCAATTGCGGGGCGAGGCGGAGGCTGCTTTCGAGGCGCATCGGGCGCAGTGTGCGGGATGCCGGGAGTATGCGGCGGATGTTTTAGGAGCGGTCGCGTTTATGAGCCGGGCGGCGGTGGTGGAGCCGCCGAAAGAGCTGATCACGAAGATTTTGTTTGAGTTGCCGGCGCGGCAGACGGCGGTGGGTAAGGCGAAAACGGGTTTGGTGGCGGTGTTGGGGCGCTGGTTTGGTCCGGTGTTGGCACCGCGGATGGCGATGGGGATGGCGATGACGGTGTTATCGCTTTCGATGTTGGCGCAGGTGTTTAAAGTGCCGGTGCGTCAGTTGAAGCCGTCGGATTTGGACCCGGTGAAGATTTGGGTGAGTGTGGACGATCAGGCGCATCGGGCTTGGGACCGGGCGGTGAAGTACTACGACAACATTCGGTTGGTGTTTGAGATTCAGAGCCGTTTGCAGGAATGGTCTGAGCAAGAAGAGTTAGATCGGCAGCAAAAAACACGGAACGACGCAGAGAAGATTTCCGTACCTACTGATGACCGCAAGTCATTGAAATAAAGAGAGTTCGGGGGACATAACCATGGAAGAAGACGTAAACCAAGTGAACGCCGCACCGGAGAGTCGAGCGTTTTGCCGCATCTGCGGGAAGCAACTGTCGGGGACCGAACAGCGATTGATGGCGGGTACGGTTTACTGTGCGGAGCATGTGCCGGCGACGGAGATGCCGAGTTCTCCGTGGACGTCCCCTCCGACGGTGCCGCCACCGCCAACGGTGAGCAGCGTGGGTGCGGGTATTTCTCCTGGGCTGGCTTTTATTCTGGGTCTATTGCCGGGCGTGGGTGCGATTTATAACGCGCAGTACGCCAAGGGCTTCGTCCATGTGGTGGTGTTTGGGATGCTGATCACGCTGGCCAACTCCGACAACGTGGGCGAATTGCACGTGTTATTTGGGTTTATGATTCCGGCCTGGGTGATTTACCAGGCGTTTGAGGCCTACCATACGGCGCAACGGCGACAGAAGGGCGAGGTGGTGGACGAGTTTTCCGGGTTGGTTTCGGCGCAGGCGGGCAAGGGCGGGATTCCGGTGGGTCCGTTGGTTTTGATTGGACTGGGCGTGGTTTTCCTGCTGAACAATTTTGAATTGATTCGGATTTCGCAGATTGTGCGGTTCTGGCCATTGGCGTTGATTGGAGCGGGTGTTTATCTGCTCTATGTGCGGATGCAGGCGCCGGTCGAGCCCGTGCAGGAGGAGGTGCGTCGTGAACAGTAATCTTTATGGGGCAATTCGGGGTCCGGTTCTTTTGATCACGGTGGGTGTGTTGTTCGCGCTGGACCATAACGGAGGCTACGGCTTCCGTCAATCGTGGCCGTTGCTGTTGGTGGTGGCGGGCATTTTGAAGCTCTTGGAGCGGGTCACCGTATCGGCTCCTCCGCCTCCTCCTCCGCCGCCGCCGAGTTCGGCATTCGGCAGTCCAATGCAAGGGGGGAACTAAGCCATGCGTCGCACGTCGATTGTCGGACCGATTGTTTTGATTGTGATTGGCACGTTGTTCCTGCTGCGGAACTTCCTGCCCGGTATTCAACTGCTGGATTTAGTGAGCGCGTATTGGCCGTATGGAGTGATCGCCTGGGGTGTTCTGCGTCTGGTCGAAGTTGTAATGGCGAACCAGAACGGCCGACTGACGTCGAAGTCGGGGATGTCGGGCGGGGAGTGGGTTATGATCATCTTCATCTGCGTGATTGGTTCGAGCGTGTTTTGGGGTGTGAAGCAGCGGGACATGTGGAGCAACCGGTTTTCGCTGGGGGCGTGGGAGATTATGGGGGAGGCCTACGACTACCCGGTGGCTGGCACGTTGAAGGCTGGGAAGGCGCCGCGGATTTTGATTGAGAACGCGCGGGGCAATTCGCGGGTGATTGGGACGGACGGGGAAGATGTCAAGGTGACCGGAACGAAGACGATTCGGTCGATGAATCGGGCGGATGCGGACCGGGACGATAAGAACTCGCCGTTTGAGATTGTGCAGCAGGGCGAGATTCTGGTGATCCGGACGAACCTGGAGCGGGTGGGTTCCGGTCCGCAGTTGAAGGCGGACTTGGAGATTACGGTGCCGCGGGGGGCGCGGGTGGAATCGAAGAGCCGGTATGGCGATTTGGATATCGAGAATATCGGCGGAGACGTGGAAGTGACGAGCGAGAACGCGGGGATTCGTTTGAACAATGTCGGCGGGAACGTCCGGGCTGATTTGCGGAAGAGCGATGTGATTCGGGTGGTGAACGCAAAGGGCAACGTGGAAGTGAAGGGCCGGGGGCAGGACGTGGAAATTGAGAATGTGAGTGGAACGGTGACGGTGAACGGGAGCTATTCGGGGGACATTTCGTTTCGGCAGATCGCCAGACAGTTGCGGTTTGAAAGTGCGTCGACGAACCTTCGCGTGGAGAAAGTGGCGGGGGTGCTGCGGATTTCCGGAGGGACGATGACGGGGAACCAGGTGACGGGTCCGGTGGTGTTGCGAGCGAAATCGAAGGATGTCGAGTTGACGGATTTCACGGAGTCGGTTTCGCTGGACGTGGATCGGGGGGACATTACGTTACGCCCGGTGCGGACGGCGGTGGGCAAGATGAACGCTAAGACGAACGCGGGGGAGATTGAACTGGTGCTGCCGCTGGCGGCGAAGTTTGAGATTTCGGCGAAGACACGACGGGGAGATATCGAGAACGACTTTGGCAGTCCGCTGCAAGTGAAGAGTGAGCAGCGGGGGGCGACTCTGAGCGGGAATGTGGGCGGGGGACCGATGTTGGCTCTGGAGACGGACCGGGGAACGATTCGGGTTCGGAAGTCGGGCGAACGGTTTGAAAGCAGTGAAGCGCCGAAGCCGGCGGAGATGCCGATACCGCCGGTGGCTCCGAAGGCACCGGTGACGCTGGAACGGAGCGTGCAGTAGACTGTGAGTCGATGACTCGAAGAATTTTGCTACTGAATGCGGGACTGCTGGGGGCGAAGACCCGGGAGGATCGGGGGTTGGGGAAATGGCGATTTGTGGCGGGGGCTTCGACTTACGAGTCGGGGCCAGCGCCGCGGGAGTCTCGGCGGCAGTGGGTGAAAGACGGGGACGGGGTGCGGTTTCTGCACGACGGGGTGAGCGCGGAGGGGAAGGCGTTCCATACGGAGTTTACGGCGAAGTACGATGGCAAGCCGTATCCGTTTGTAGGGGGGACGCTGTATAACACGGTGGCACTGCATTGGAAGAGCGCGGACCGGGTGGATCAGGTGTTTCGGAAAGATGGGGTGGTGACGGTGAGGGCTACGCGGACGGTATCGCCGGACGGGAAGCGGCTGACGATTGAGGCGCGGGGGACTGGAGCGGCGGGGAAGCGGTTTAATAATTTGCTGGTGTACGAGCGGGATTAGAGTTTGGGGGGGCTTGGCGCGAGCGAAGCAGAGTCGGATTCGGGGTGTCGAGTGGCCGGGTTACGGTGTCGGGAGAAGAGGCAGCGGGGTTGGCGGAGGCGAACGCGAGATAGGTTTTGAGGAGGCGATCCTCTCGTTTGTGTACGGGGTGATCGAGTTGGGCGTCGGGGCAGAGCGGGATTAGGGTTTTGGGGGTTCGGCGGGTTTGACGGCGTCAGGCTTAACGGCATCCGGTTTGGCGACGTCGGTTCGGCGGCGACGGGGTTGGCGGACGACGGGTTTGGCGCTGGCGAGGGCGAGATAGGTTTCGAGGACTTTGGATTTCTGGGCGGGGTCGAGTTGGAGGAGATGGTGGGTGCCGGGGCCGGGCTTGAAGGCGAGCGTGCTTTGGCTGGCCAGGGAGAACGTGCCGGCGGGGGAGAGGGTAAAGAAGCCTTCGGGCTTGGCGGCGTAGAGAACGGCGGCGAGAGCGCCGGTGGGTGCGTCGTAGGGCATAGGGGCTGCGGCGCGGTAGGCGTCGACGACGGGATGGGTTTCGGTCCAATTGAACTGGGAGTCGAGGGCGGCGGCGGGGAAGCGGATGCCGTCACCGAGTTCAGGGGAGACGACGACGATGGGCGACGGCCACTCGGCGAGGAGTTTTTGGGCAGCGGCGGGGTCGAGGCCGAGGCGGCCGGGGGCCCAGACGAGGGCGCGGACCTTCTGAGCGATGAGGGCCTTGGCTCCGGGGAGGGCGAGGACGGCGGCGAAGTTGGTGGCGGGCCCGGCGAGGACAGCGACGCAGTTCTGATCCTGCTGCGAGGTGAAGGCGTTACGGATTACGGCGAGGACGTCGGCGGTGTCGTTCAATTGCACGATGCCGTGGTTGTAGACGGGTTTGCCTTCGGGGTTCTTGCGGTCGAGGACGGCGTTTAAGAACGGGGTGGACTCGGGGGATTTGCCGGCGATGGACATGCCTACGGGCAGAGATCGGCTAGCGGAGCCGAAATCGGCGTTGACGGTGCCGGCGTAGAAGCGGGCGATGACTTCGGCGAGGGCAGCCGAGGCGAGCGAGTGCTTGCTGACGCTGGTGGAGACGACGCGGGCCTCATTCTTTCCGTCGAGGCCGTAAAGCAGGGCGAGGGCTAGGGGCGCGTCGATGGAGTTGCCCAGGTCGGCGTCGAAGATGACCCCGACGGGGGGCTTGGCCATACCGATTGCTTGCATGCCTAGCTCAGTTGGAGGCCGTCGAGGCGACCGGTGGACTCGCCGAAGTTCTCGACCGGGACGCCCATGCGATCCATCATCGTGAGGAACATGTTCGACATCGGAGTTTCCTTGCGGTAGATGATGCGGCGGCCGGTTTTGAACGAGTTGCCACCCTTGCCGATCATGATGGTGGGGAGATCCTCGTGGTTGTGGCGATTGCCATCAGAAAGGCCGGCACCGTAAACGATCATCGAGTTATCGAGGACGTTGGAATCGCCTTCCTTGGACGCTTTGAGTTTTTCGAGCCAGCCGGCGAACTGCTTGACGTGATAGGTGTTGATCTGGGCGACCTTCTCGATAGACGCCGGATTGAACATGTGGTGGGTGAGGGGGTGGTGGCCGTCGGAGATGCCGATTTCGCGGTAGGAGCGGGAGGTGCCCTCGCGGGTGACGAGGAAGGTGAGGACGCGGGTGATGTCGCCTTGGAAGGCGACGGTGGCCATGTCGGTCATCAGCTTGAAGTGCTCGGCGAAGTCGGCGGGAATGCCGTAGGGCTTGTCCATGCCGGGGTTGATTTGGGCGGTATCGCTTTCCGCTTTTTCGAGCTGTTTTTCGATGGCGCGGATGGAGGAGAGGTATTCGTCGAGCTTGCGGCGGTCGGTGGGGCCGAGGTCGGACTGGAGCTTGCGGGTATCGTCGGTGACGAAATCGAGGATGCTACGGCGGAACTTACCTTGGCGGGCGCGGGCTTCGGGGCTGAGAACCTGGCCCGTGCCGAAGAGGCGTTCGAAGAGGGCGCGGGGGTTGAGGATGGGCGGCATCGGCTGAGTTTCGCTGCGCCAGGAGAGGTTGTTGGTATAGGCGCAGGAGTAGCCGGAGTCGCAGTCGCCGGCTTGGCGACCGTCTTCGAGGCCGATTTCAAGCGACGGGAAGCGGGTTTGGGAGCCGATTTTATTGGCGACGATCTGGTCGCAGGAGATGCCGGATTGGATATCGACGGCGGTTTTGCGGGGGTGGATGCCACTGAGGTAGCCGCCGCAGCAGCGGCCGTGGTCGCCGGCGCCATCGAGGAGCGCGCGACCGCCGTTGTGGGTGAGGTTGCCGAGGTGGAGCATGTCGTTCTTGAAGGGTTCGAGCGGCTTCAAGATGCGGGGGAGTTCGCCGATGGCGCCTTCCGGAATATTCCAGTGTTTGTGGTCGACGATGCCGTTGGGGACGTAGACGAACGCCATGCGGACAGGCGGCTTGCCGGGGAGTTGGCTGGAGGCGAGGGCGGGGGCCATGGCGTCCATGGCGGGAATGGCGATGGCGGCACCGAGGCCGCGGAGAAAGGTACGACGGGGAAGCGCTTTGCGGGTGAACATTATCGGGTAGCTACCTGTTTACTGGATTTGGAGTCGGGCCGGGGTGTTTCGCCACGCCGCATGGAGAACGGGAGGCTTTGGACAATTTCCTGCACCAGCGCCTGGAACGGGTAGTTGGCGGGTGCTAATTTTTTCGTGATCGATTCGATGGCTCTACGATCATATCGCTCGAGACCACGGCCGAGGGCGTAGGTCAACATTTTTTCGGTGATGCAGCGGGCGAAATCGGGAAGTTCGGCTTGGAGGACGACGCGCATTTCGGCGGGGTTCTGGAACGACTTGCCGTTGGGCATGATGCCGGAGGTGTCGAGGTCGAATTTGCCGTCTTTGGATCGCCATTGGCCGATGCCATCGTAGTTTTCGAGACCGAAGCCGAGGACGTCCATGCGGCTGTGGCAGGAGGCGCAGGTGGCGTTAGTGCGGTGCTTTTCCATCTGTTGGCGGAGGGAGCCGGCGGTGGCCATTTTTTCTTCGTCGAGGGCCGGGACGTCCGGGGGCGGGGCGGGGGGCGGCGCGCCGAGGATGTTCTGGAGGATGTACTTGCCGCGGATGACGGGGGAGGTGCGGGTGGGATAGCTCGAAACCGTGAGAACGCTGGCTTGGCTCAAGATGCCGCCGCGTTGGGGATTTGCGAGTTCGACACGGCGGAAGTCCGGGCCGGTGACGCCTTCGATGCCGTAGTGTTTGGCGAGGGTTTCGTTGAGGAAGCTGTACTTGGCGTCGAGGAATTCGGCCATGGGGCGGTTGCCGGTGAGCATGCCCTGGAAGAAGAGGCGGGTTTCGGTCTTCATGGCGTCGCGGAGTTCGGCGTTCCAGGCGGGGAACTTGACGGGGTCGGGCTTGACGGAATTGAGATTGCGAATTTCGAGCCACTGGCCGGCGAAGTTGTCGGCGAAGGCGGCGGACTTGGGGTCGGCGAGCATGCGCTTGACTTGGGCGGCGACGACGGGGCGGAGTTTTTTGGCCTCGGCTAGCGTTAAAAGTTCTTCATCCGGCATGGAGCTCCAGAGGAAGTAGCTGAGGCGGGAGGCGAGTTCGAGGTCGGTGACGGGTCGGGGGGCGGCGGGGTCGGAGTCGCGTTCGACGCGGAAGAGGAAGTGGGGGGATACGAGGACGGCTTGAATGGCGAGTTGGAGGCCCTGCTCGGTCGAAAGGCCTTCCTGCTTGGCGAGGCCGACGAAGCGGGGTAGGCTGGCGACTTCGGGCTTGGTAACGGGGCGGCGATACGCCCGGCGGGCGAGGCTCGAGAGGATGGTTTCGAGGCAAGCCGGGCCGGAGTTCGGATCGCAGGTGAGCAGTTTTTTGCGGCTGGGGCGTTCGGTCTTTTCGGCAAACGGGCCGATGAAGAGAATCGATTCGAGGAACTTGTTCTTTTTGTTGCTGTAGGCCTCTTTATCGTTGAGGGTTTTGACGAATTCGTCGTCGATGAAGCCGACGCGGAAGACGTGGTCGCCTTCGGGGAGGGAGAGGCGCATCTCCTCTTCGGAGGAGGGGTTGAAATAGACGAGCTTGGAGGGCTTGGTTTCAGCCATCAAGGTTTGGAGGAGTTTGCCGTCCATCCAGAGGCCGAGTTTGACGGGCGGGGCGTCGGCGGCGCGTTCGCCGGGGAGGCCGAAACGGATGGTGTATTCGCCTTCGAAATCGACGCGGTGGGAGGCTTCGATCGAGCTGCGGTCCACGCGGCGGATGGTTTTATCGCGGTTGTGATAGAGCTTTTCGACGGGCTTGGGGAGGGGGTCGGCGCCGATGGCGCGGGCGGCGATGCGTTCGGCGGCGTTGAGGTACTTCTCCATCAGGATGGGGGAGATGGTGAGGACGTCGCCGATATTGTCGAAGCCGTAGCCGGAGTCGTCGGTGGGGAAGTCGCGTTCGGCGCGGAACTCGACGCCGAGGAGGTCGCGGATGGTGTTGGTGTATTCGTTGCGGTTGAGACGGCGGGCGGTGACGCGACCGGGGTCGGGCTTGACGAGTTTGTCGGCGCGTTCGAATTCCGTGGCGACGAAGGCGAGGAGGGCATCGACCTGAGTTTGGTTGGGCCGGGGCATGCCTTTGGGCGGCATTTCGCCGGTGCGTACCTTTTGGATAATGCGTTCCCAATCGTCGCGGTTGGAGCCGAGGGAGGCCGGGTCCTGGAAGGGGACGATGTTCAAGCCGCCGGCGGCGGACCGCTCATTGTGGCAACTGACGCAGGACTTCGCCAGCACGGAGCGAACCGTGTGGTCGAAGGATGGCGCTTGGCCGAAAAGGGGACTTGTTGCCAGCAAGCCGACGAGGGCGAAAGAACGCATCTGTGACACCACTACCAGATTAACGTTTTCTACGCGTTGGATGTTACCTGATGGGGGAGAGGAAAGAAGCCCTGCACGTTCGGAAAGCGTCTCGTCGAGCTAGGGCAATTCTGGCATAACGGAAGTGAATGGACCGCCGATTATTGCTACAGATGCGAGTGATGAGTGCTCGCTGGAGTAAAAATGCCTTCTATGTTAAAGTCCTGGCGCCCGTCCTTAAACCCAGAACATACCTTTCGTGCGCTTCCTACCGCCTCTACGGGGCTGACGGCCGAGGAAGAAATCGAGAGATTTCTTCGACTTCGTATCCAGCGGCAAAAAATTGAAGACGAAATTGATTTGCTTACGCCTAGAATCGTGACGCTGTGCGAGGAGGCGGCCACCGGGGTTCGTCACCGGTTGGGCACGATCCGAATTCAAAGGCGGCGGGGCTGGGAATATCCTACAAACTTGAAGCGACTGGCAGAACTGCTAAAAGATATGCGGAAAGCCGCGGAGGAGGACGGAACCGCGACAGTAAAGAAACTTACGCTTTACCCGGCTGTGACATTGCACGGTTTCGGGAAGAGCCAAGCTCGCAGGGGTGGTGAAAACCACTGTTCTGCTTAAGAATATGGCTGGGAGATAGGGATTCGAACCCCAATAAACAGAGTCAGAGTCTGTTGTCCTACCGTTGAACGATCTCCCAGTAGGCGAAAACCCCAGTTTACTACGAAGCTTGGCGCAGCGCCAACTGGCGACCGTAAATTTGCTGAAAGACTTCGGCGACTCGTTCGCCGGCCCAGAGTTCGAGGTCCATGTCGATTTCGCTTTCGAGGACGATGGTGACGACTTTGTCGGTGATTTCCACCTTGGCGGATTCGACGCGTTGGTCGTGGCTGCGGTCGAGGCCGTCGGCGAGGCGGAGGATGGGAACGAGCCAGAGGACGAGCTTTTTGACGCTGGCGGTGACGTCCTGGAAGAAGGCGTGGCGGGCCTGGGGCATGGACTTGCGATGGAAGCGGCAGAGGAGGGCGATCAAGAGCCGTTCTTCGGTGGTGAAAGCGGGGAGGTCGCTGTTGGCGACGAGGTAGAAGCTGTGTTTGTGGTGGGCCATGTCGCTGACGTAGTGGCCGGTGTCGGCGAGGTAGGCGGCGGCTTCGAGGAGTTTGCCAGCGGAGGCGGGGAGTTGGTGGAGGGGATGGAGGCTGACGAAGAGGGTGTTGGCGAGATGGGCGGTTTGGCGGGCGTGTTTGACGTCGACGCCGAAGCGGCGGGCCATGGCTTCGACGACCTGGCGCTGTTCCTTACTGAGGCGGGAGAGGTCGCTGCCGCTGCGGCGTTCGGCGAGGTCGGCGATGATGCCATCGCGGACGCCGGCGGTGGAGTAGAAGACTTCGGTTTGGCCGTAGGCGCGGAGAATACGATGGAGGACGCTGATGCCGGCGACGATGATTTCGGCGCGTTGGGGGCCGATGCCGGGGACCTTGCGGCGGGCGGCAAGGGTGCTTTTGGCGAGGAAGTTTTCGAGTTCGCCGATGTCGGCGGTGGAGGCGCGGAGGCGGTCGGCGAGGTCGCGATCTTTGCGCGGGACTTTGTTAAGGGCGCTGATGACGGCGGCGGCGGTGGAGGAGGTGGCGATGACGCGGTCGAAGGGACCGCGGCCGGTTCGTTTTAAAGTGGCGGCGAGTTTTTCGTTGACGAAGGCGTGCATCCGTTCGAGTTGCCCGAGGACGGGCGGATCGGTGAGGAGGAACATCTCTTTCAAGCGAACGGCGCCGAGGGGGCGGGAGATGGCGCTTTCGAGTTTGCCGTCGGCGGAGACGATGACTTCGGCGCTGCCGCCGCCGATGTCGATGATCATGAGGCGGCCATCGGGATGGGGCCAGCTGGCTTGGACGCCGGCGTGGATGAGGCGGGCTTCTTCGAGGCCGGAGATGATTTCGACGGGGGCGCCGATGGTTTGGCTGGCGCGATAGATGAAATTTTCCTGATTGCGGGCGTCGCGGACGGCGCTGGTGGCGACGACGCGGACGCTGGTGGCGCCGAGGCGGTGGTAGGTGGTCGCGAAGCGGGAGAGGGTTCGGATCAGCAGCTCCATGGCTGTCTTGGAGATGGCACCTTCGGTGAAGACGCTGGTGCCGAGGCGGGTGACTTCGCGGTCCGTGGCCAACATTTTCCAGGGGTCGCCGGGGTTGACTTCGGCGACGGCGAGACGGGTGGAGTTACTGCCGATATCGACGGCGGCGTAGCGAGGCATTCTGTTCCTCCATCATAGTGCGATAGAGCGGCTCGCTATACTTGTCGAAGCGAAATTTCGATGACTCAACTCACTCCGAATCGTTTCAAAGGCAAGTTAATCATCGTCGAGGGGATCGATGGTTCCGGGAAGTCCACGCAGTTGGCGCTGCTGGCGCAGTGGCTTCGTTCGCAGGGCTTGGCGGTGGCGTTTAGCGAATGGAACTCGTCGCCGCTCGTGAGCGAAACGACGCGGCGGGGGAAGAAGAAGATGATGTTCACGCCGACGACGTTCAGCCTGATCCATGCGACGGACTTTGCGGATCGGCAGGAGCGATACATTATTCCGTTGTTGAAGGCGGGGGCGATTGTATGCGCGGATCGGTTTGCGTATACGGCGTTTGCGCGCGACGTGGTGCGGGGGGTTTCGCCGCGGTGGGTGCGGAACCTGTACCGGTTTGCGATTCAGCCGAATTTGGCGTTTTACTTTCGGGTGCCGCTGGAGGTGGCGTTGGGTCGGATTCTGGGGGGTCGGGATTCGATTAAGTATTATGAGGCCGGGATGGATTTGAACTTGGCGAAGCGGGAAGAAGAGTCGTTTCGGATTTTTCAAGGGCGGATTTTGGAACAGTACGATGCCATGGCCGAGGAGATGGGGTTTCACATTATTGACGCTTCGGGGTCGATTGAAGAGCAGCAGGCGCAGATGCGGCGGATCGTGATGGAACGGCTCGGCGACGCGGTGGCGAGCGGGCAGATTTTAAATCAGGAGGGGACGACGCATGCTTTCGAAGCAACCACTACAGTTCTATAGTGAACCGCTGCCGGGGGTGGAGGTGGGGGAACTGCAAGGGAAATTGATTGTGGTGGAGGGGCCGGACGCGGTGGGGCGGAGTACGCAGGTGGCGCGGCTGAAGGCGTGGCTGGAGCAACAGGGCCATGCGGTGCTGGATACGGGCATGGGGCGGAGCGCGCTGGCGAGCAAAGGCATTGCGCAGGCGAAAGAGGGGCATACGCTGGGGCCGGTGACGATGACGTTGTTCTATGCGACCGACTTCGCGGATCGGCTGGAGAATGAGATTATTCCGGCGCTGCGGGCGGGGTTTGTGGTGATCACGGATCGGTATATTTTTTCGTTGATGGCGCGGGGGATTGCGCGGGGGGAGGATAGCTTGTGGCTCGAGAAAGTAGCGGGGTTCGCGTTGGTTCCCCATGCGGTCTACTACCTGCGGGCGGAGGTGCCGACGTTGATTTCGCGGACGGTGATGGGTCGGGGGCAGTTCGATTTTTGGGAGAGCGGGATGGACATGCGGTTCGGCCCGGACATGTATGAAAGCTTCGTGCGGTATCAGGCGCGGGTGATCCGGGCGCTGGATCGGATGTCGATGCGGTATGGGTTTGTGACGGTGGATGCGGCGAAGCCGGCGGACCAGATTTACCGGGAGTTGCAGCGGCATATTGCGGGGCATTTTGCGCCGCGGAAGCGTCCGGCGAAGAAGGCGAAATGAGCATTCCGGTTGGCATTTTTTTGGAGATTCCGTGCGCGGATGTCGTCGAGATGGCGAGCCTGGCGGGATGGGATTTTGTGGTGATCGATACGGAGCACGGACCGGTTGGAGCGGCGCAGTTGCCGGACTTGCTGCGGGCGGCGCGGGTGCCGACGATTGTGCGGGTGGCGGCGGTGCGGAATGAGTTGATTCAGAGCGCGTTGGACGCGGGGGCGGATGGGGTGTTAGTGCCGCAGATACAGTCTGCGGCGGAGGCGGCCGGGGTGGTGGCGGCGAGCCGGTTTCATCCGGCGGGGCGGCGGGGTTTGAATGGGTTCGTGCGGGCGGCGCGGTATTCGCTGTTGCCGATGGAAGAGTATCTGCGGCGGCCGGTGCGGGTGGTGATTCAGATTGAGACGGCGGGGGCGCTGGCGGAAGTGGACGCGATTGCGGGGCTGGCGGGTGTGGACGAGTTGTTCATTGGGCCGTACGATTTGTCGCAGGCGTTGGGGCGGCCGGGGGACGTGATGCATGCGGAGGTTTTGGGGGCGGGGCAGCGGGTGATCCACGCGGCGCATGCGGCGGGGATTGCGGTGAGCGCGTTTGCGAATAGCGGAGAGGCGGCGGACCGGTGGCGGGAGATGGGTATCGACCGGTTGTACTATTCGGCGGACGTGTATTTGTTGGCGCAGGCGTTGCGGGCGACGCGGGAGCAGATGAGGAGCTTCGATGCTTAGCAGGATTGAAACCATTCCGATACGGCAGGCCTTCGCGGACGAGGCCAGGAATTTTACGCCCTGGCTTGAACAGCACATCGAGGCGTTGAGCGAACGAATCGGATTGACGCTCGAGGTAGAGGGCCGCGAAGTGAGGGTGGGTGATTTTTTAGTTGACCTTCTCTGCCGGGATGCCGAAGGGCGCCGCGTGATTATCGAGAATCAGCTGGATAGGACCGACCACGGTCACCTCGGCCAGGTGATCACTTACCTCGTTGGACTGGAAGCGTCGACCGCCATCTGGATCTCGCCCGAGCCCCGAGCGGAGCACCAACGGGCGATCGAGTGGCTCAACGAGTTCACTCCTGCCAACCTTTCCTTCTATTTGGTAAAGGTGGAGGCGATTCGAATTGCCGATTCTCCGATTGCTCCGTTGTTTCAGATCGTCGCGGGGCCGGATGCCCAAGCCAAGGCAACAGGTGGATCGAAAAAGACGATGGCGGCTTCTGAAGAGGCGAATCTCGAGTTCTGGCGAAGACTCTTCGACGCTCCTCGCGCCCCTTTCAACCCCTTCAATGGGCGAACGCCAGGTCCGAGTAGTTGGGTTGGAACCGGCATCGGCAAAGCTGGAGTGAGCGTGGTGTTGTTTGTTGCACGAAAGGCCCATCGCGCGGAGTTGTACATCGATAGTGACAAGGGCAATGGGAAGGCGAACAAAGCGATCTTTGACCGCTTATGGGCTGAAAGAGAAGCGATAGAGCAAGAAATTGGCGAACCCTTGGAATGGCTTCGCTTGGATGAGAAGCGCGCCTCGATCGTGAGGAAGTCGATACTTGGGAAGGGCATTTCCGACCGAGATGGATGGGACGAGATTGTGGCGAATTTACTTGCGCTTCAGGAACGGTTCGACAAAGTGTTCCGTCCTCGGATTTCGCGCATTCAGGTTTGACTAGTAGCCTTTCGCTTTGTCCACCACGTTCATGAGCTCCATTCCGGCGGCGTAGCGGCGGATGTTCTCGGCGAAGAGATCGACGAGGCGCCGCTGGCGGTCGGGGCCCCAGCCGCTCGTGTGGGCCGTCATCACGACGTTCTTGCAATCGAAGATCGGGTGGTTCTCGGGGGGCGGCTCCACCGGGAAGACATCGAGCCCGGCACCGGCGATCCAACCTTCTTTCAACGCCTTCACGAGGGCCATATCGTCGAAGAGTTCGCCGCGGCTCATGCCTAAGAAAATCGCCGTTTTCTTCATTTTGCGGAAGACGGTTTCGTTGAACATTTTACGGGTCTCTTTGGTGGCGGGGGCGGCGCTGACGAGGACGTCGACCTGCGGGACCATCTCCATGAACCAGGTGGGATCATGCAGTTCGCTGACCCACTCGGGCTTCGGAATGGGCTTGGCGTCGGTGGCCATGATCTTCATGCCGAAGCCATGATGGGCGCGGCGACCGACCTCGTACCCGATGCCGCCGAAGCCGACCAAGCCCATCGTGCGGCCTTCGAGTTCCCAATGGTCCGGGCTCTTTACGGTGCCGATGGGTTTCATCTGGCGCTTGGCGAACTGGGGCATATAGTAGGTCGTGATGCCGCGGGTGAGGCAGAGGAGCAGGCCCATGGCGGTCTCAGCGATGCCGGGGGCGAAGATGCGGGCCATGTTGGTGAAGAGAATCGGGCTGGCCATGAACTTCGGGTCGGCGCTTTCGACTCCAGCACCGGGCGATTGCACCCATTTCACTTTCGGGGCGAAGTCCAAATCGGCCGCGTTCAAGCCGCCGTAGACGACGTCGGCGTCGCGGAGTTCCTTGCGGAACTCTTCACGGTCCTTGGCAAATACGAAACGGATCGGTACGGCTTTGCCTTGGGTGATCTTGGCCAGTTCGTCAGGTTCGAAGGACACCGTGCTGACGATCTTTAACGGGCCGGTTTGGGCCACCATCACTTGCGGGGCGGCCGCGAGGCCGGAAGCTTGCAGAACTGTACGCCGAGTCACCATGTGTGTTGTTCTATCACAATGCGGATTCTTTTTTGTCTCCTTCTTCCGGTGCTTCATGGGCAAGTGACTTCCAAGGTCGATGCGCACGCGGAGCACTTCGGCGCGCTGTCGCGGCAGATCTGGGAGTTGGCCGAAGTTGGGTACAAGGAGCACAAGAGTTCGGCGCTGCTGCAGGCGGAGTTGAAGGCGGCTGGGTTTGCGGTGGAGGCGGGCATGGCGGGGATCCCGACGGCGTTCGTGGCGACGTATGGGTCCGGGAAGCCGGTGATCGGGTTGATGGCGGAGTACGACGCGCTGCCGGGCTTATCGCAGAACGATGTGGCGAAGCGGGACCCGCGGGTGGCCAATGCGCCGGGCCATGGCTGCGGGCACAATCTGCTGGGTGCTGGCACCGTGCTGGCGGCCGTCGCGCTGAAGGAGCAGGGCTTTGCGGGGACGCTGAAGGTGTTTGGGACGCCGGCAGAAGAGGGCGGCGGGGGCAAGGTTTACATGATTCGGGCGGGGGCGTTTAAGGACGTCGACGCGGTGCTGGCGTGGCATCCGAGCGATCGTAACCAGGGGAACGTCAGCACGACGCTGGCGAACATCACGGCGAAGGTTCGCTTTCGGGGGGTCGCGGCGCACGCGGCGGCGAGTCCGGAGCAGGGCCGGTCCGCGCTGGACGCCGTGATGCTGTTCAACCATGCGGTGGATCTGATGCGCGAGCATATTCCGCAAGATACGCGGGTGCACTACATCATTACGGCCGGCGGGGTCGCGCCGAACATCGTGCCGGACTTCGCGGAGGTTTATGTCTATGCGCGGCACTCGTCCATGAAGGTGCTCGATAACGTGTGGCAACGGATTGAGAAAGCGGCGGCGGGGGCGGCGCTGGGCACCGAGACCAAGAGTGAGGTGGAGATTCTTTCGGCGGTTTACAACATGCTGCCGAATGATGCGCTGGCGGCGATGTACGATCGGCATCTGCGGGTGCTGGGGGGGATTCAGTATGGGGCCGAGGAGACCGAGTTTGCCAGCACGGTGCGGAAAACGCTATTCACTGACCCCGAGCTCCCCATGGGCAGCGAAGCGCAGATTCAGCCGATCGCGGGGGGCAGCGGATCGGCTTCGACGGATGCCGCGGATGTGTCGTGGACGGTTCCGACGTCGGAGCTTAGCGTGGCCAGCGTCGCCCCGGGGATTCCACTGCATTCGTGGCAATCCACCGCCTGCACGGGGATGAGCATTGGCCGAAAGGGGATGGTGTTGGCGGCGAAGGTGCTGGCGCTGACGGCGATGGATTTGTATGGCGATCCATCGCAACTCAGAGCGGTCCGGGCGGCGTTCGACAAGAGGCGGGCGGGGTTCACGTACGAATCGCGGCTGCCGAAAAATGCGAAGCCGCCGCTGACCTACCGGGATACCAAGTAAGCGGCCCGTTCGGCGAACGCGCGGAGGCCGCGCATGGTGGCGGCGTCGTCGAACTGGGTGCCAAGTCGGGTGGCGGTGCCTTCGAAGTTAGCGAGGCGCTCGCGGACGGCGGGGAGGTGGGCCATGTAGAACTCGATCAGCGTGGCGTAGCGGGAGACGAGTTGGGCGGGGTGGATGTCCCAGCTTTGGTAGTAGCCTTCGCTGAGCGACCGCCAGATATCCTCGCGATGGCGTTGCCAGCCGAGTTGAGGATTGTCGCCGACGGGGAGCGTCTTGGTGGGGCCATCGACGACGGTCTTGCCGGTGGCGAGCATCTGCATGCGCACCATCGTGCAGGTGGAATGGTTCAGGCTTTGAAACGCCGCAGGGATGCCGAGCGAAGCCATGAGGTCGTAGGGGCCGAGGTGGAGGCTATCGGCCGGGACCTCGTGGAGGCGGAGGAGGATCGGGGCGGTTTCAATCAGCGCTTCGACGTGGGCACCTGGACATTCGGCCGCGACCATCGCCACCTCTTCGGGATTCTCCGCCTTCGGAACGGTGATGCGGAAGTTCGGGGGGACGGTTCCGAGACTGTCGAGGAAGGTGCGGAGCGTTTGGATGCCGCCCCGCTTGATGCGAATCCCCACGCAAGGCAGCCCTACGCCAGCGGCCAGAATCTTGCCGCAGCGATAGGCGTCGGCTTCTTCCTCGTCGGGTCGGCGGTCGCCATAGCCGTCTTCGAAATCGATCCGGTAATCTTCTATGGGCTCGGCGCGCAGCTTCGCTTCCACCTGTTTGCGATAGGGGGTTTCGAAACTCGCCAGAGCGCGCAGCGCGACACCGCTGACTTTCTCGACGATGTCGGGCCGGAACAGATGCGCTCCGGCGTAGAAGACGTGGACCGGTTGTCTCATTTGCCGGGCACCGCCAAGGGATAGTTTAGCGTCTCTTTCAGCCATTCAGCGTTGTCGCGGACGGCTTCGCGGAGCTTTTCGACGAGGGGTTCGCGGTGGTCGAAGAGCCGATATCCGGCGCGGGGGCGGAGATAACCTTTGGCTTCGGGGTGACGTTCGAACAGGGTTTCTTCGCCGAGTTCGTCCTTTAGTTTTTCGAACTTTTTCCGTCGGTCGAGGAGCGCTTTGATCAGGAACGGGACAACGGCGGAATAGTCGCCCTGCATGCTCTCGGTCGATTGCAGATAGGTATCGCGATCGACTTTGCCCCAGGTGACGGCTTCGGCCGGCGGGCAACTGGAAAGGGATCCGTCGGTGACGGGGGCGGTCGTGATCTGGACGTCGAAGGCGTAGCCGCGGACGTCGGGGAGGCCAAGGATCTGACCGAGGGCTGGCTCCGGCTGGAGGTTGTAATTTTTCGGCACTCCGCCGCCGAGCATGAAGGTGGCGAGTGATTTCGCATCGCTGTCGAAGAGACCCCAACGATGGTATGCGCAGGCTTCAAAGACTTCGGCGTGGATGTCGAGATCGAAGCCGTATTCCGGGATCAGACCGCTTTCGCGCATCGCCCACAGCTTCATCGAGTTCAAGAAGACGCTACCGTCGCCGGGCGCGCCGACGAAGACAGGAATGGCCATTTCGTGGCATTTCGCGAGCAGGCCCTGTTCGACGCCGTTGCGTTCTTCAATGGCTTGGTACCACTTGCCGAGCTTGTTGCGCATCTCGGTGCCGGTCATGCGGCTTTGGAAATCGGGATGGCGGAGGAGGGCGGTGAGGAACCGATCCTGGTCCATAAGGACGTCTTCGTCGAAGGCCATGTCGGTGACGCGGATCGTTTTCTCGTCGCGGAGGGCACCGTCGTCGCCGAAGATGGGCACTTCAAAGACGGGGTCCTTGCGGCCATCGAGGGAGCGGTGGCCGTCGTGGTAGCAGACGGCGTCGGTGGTGGAGAGGTAAGCGACCCAGCCGGTTTCGAGCAGCGGGATGAGCCAGGTCTGGTGCTGACCGGAGACGGTGATGGGCCCGGCGATGGCGAGGGTCATGGGACAGCCCAAGCCGATGGCGCGATCGAGGATCTCGTAGATACGGCGCAAATACGCTCCGCCGAAGGCAGGTAGGCAGTGCCGAAACATTTCGTCGAGCGAATTGACTTCGTCGACGCGTTTGACGCGGACGGTGCGGCGGGGGTGATCGTGATGGTTCATGCCAGCTTCTATTGTAGAGAGCCCGCCTGGTTCTTCGGGTCGTCGCGTTCGAGGTAGGGGATGCCCTTGACCATCCACTCCGGTTTGGGGTCGCCCTTCAGGTAGTATCCGAAGAATTGGAACATGCGGGCGGAGTAATCCTTCTGATTGGCTCGCTTGCGGATGCCGTGGGGCTCGCCGTTGTAATTGAAGAAATAGGCTTCTTTGTTCATGCGGCGGAGGGCGAGGAAGAACTCAATGCCTTGGGTCCAGGGCACGGCGTCGTCGCCATCGTTGTGCAGCATCAGGATCGGAGTCTCGACGCGGTCGGCTTCGAAGACGGGCGAGTTTTCGAGGAAACGGAGGGGATATTGCCAGATGCTGCCGCCGATGCGGCTTTGGGTGCGCTCGTATTGGAACTGCCGCGGGACGCCGGTGCCGTAGCGGATGCCGGAGTAGGCCGAGAACATATTGCCGACGAGCGCGCCCGGGGCGGCGGCGCGGAAGCGGTTCGTTTTGGTGACCATGTAGGCGATCTGATACCCGCCCCAGGAGTGGCCTTGAATGCCGATGCGCTTTTCGTCGATGTAGCCCTGGTCGACGATTTTCTGCACGGCGGGCAGGACGGCGTTCATGCCGCTTTGGCCGGGGTAGCCGACGGTATAGGCGATGTCCGGCATCAGCACGACGTAGCCGTTGGAGGCGTACAACGTCGGGTTCATCCGATGGCTGGGGGCGGGGTCGGTGAAGCTATGAAGGGTCTGCGAAAGGCGCTCATAGATGTAGACCATGAGGGGATATTTTTTCGCGGGATCGAAGTCAGGTGGCTTGATCAGGACGCCTTGGAGCGGCACTCCGTTCAAGTTCGTGAAGCTCATCATTTCGGCCTTGCCCCAGGCTAGGGTTTCCTGCTGCGGATTGGCGTTCGTGATCTTTTCGGTTTTGGAAAATGTCGAGTTGGTGATGAGCAGATCGGGGGATTCGGAGAAGGTGGTGGCGGCGGTGAGGAGCACGTCGGCGGTGCGGGCTTTGGTGGGGGCGCGGAAGTTTTTCGGCCCCATCATCAGCTTTTGCGGGAGGGCGTCGCCGGCGAGCGAATCGCGGTAGAAGCCGGTTTCGCGGGTGACCTCGTTTTCGGCGCGGAGGAGGAGGGACTCGGCCGGGTCGACGCCGCGGTCGCGGGGATCGGTACGGAGTCGGACGATGCGGAACTGGAGTTTTTCTTTGCGGCCGAGGCCTTCGGTGACGTTCTTGGCGGTGGCGGCGTCGGGGGTGAGCGCCCAAACGTCGAAGCGGTCGTTGGCCAAGAAGTAACGGCTATCCTTCGTCCAGCCGCTGTTGCCGTAGTTCCCTGCCCCGCCGGGTGAATCGTGGAGTTCGCTCGAGAATTTCACTTTCAGATGGGCGGTCAGGTTGGTCGACGTCATGTTCGCCAACATCACCCCCCACCAATCGCCCTTGGAGAAATAGACGGCGGACTTGCCGTCGGGCGAAAGGATGGGTGCGCCGGTCGTCTTCCGGGCGAGCATGCGCCGTTCGCCGGTTACGGTATCGACGACCCAGAAGTCGCTGAAGCGGTCGTCCCAATCGTTGTTCTTGCGGTACTGGAGATCGTCGACGGCGGTGGCCACCAGGCCGTCGTCGCTGGGGGTTACCTCGGGCACTTCAGCGGAACCCAACTGCACGAGCTTGTTTTCGGCGATGTGAAAAACGGCTCGGTAGCTGCGGTTGCGGTCCTGGGTGGCGCGGACTTTTTGGATGGTTTGGACGCGGTCGTCCTGATAGTGCCAGAGGTCGAAGACCGCTTTCTCCTCGGACGGGGCGGCTTCCTTCGGGGCGGGGCGCTCGGTGGTGGTGGTACCGAAGAAGACGCGTGCGCCGTCACGGGAGAATTGCACGTTCGCCCGATCGCTGGTTCCGACCTTGGCCCACTCGGCGGCCTTCGCGTCGCCGCGCTTCCAGCCGAAGAGGCCTTTTTCCGAAACGAACGCGAGCTGATTCTGGGCCATATCCCAGGTCAATTTCGCATAGGGTGCTTTGACGGTGGTCAGGGTCTTCAACTCGCCGTCGATGACCATGACAGCTTCCTTGGTGGCGAGGGCGACGACCTTGCCGTCGCGGGTGAAGGAGAATTCGTTCACGTCGGCGAATTTGCGTTCGGCGCCTTCGGGCAGGGGGCGGACGACGAGTTCGCTGGGGCCCTTGCCGGTGCGGCGGTAGCCGACTGCGTTGGCGACGTCTTCGGGGAAGGCGAAGGTCTGGACGTCGTCGATGCGGATGACTTTTCCCGTGGAGATTTCGACGATGGCGAGCCCGGACTTATCTTTCGGGGTCGCCTTGGGCGGGAAGGTTCCGATGAACAGGTAGCGACCATCGCCGCTGAAATCGACGCGGGGGCCACGGGGAGCGGGGGTTCGCTCTTCGCCGCCTTCGCCGTCGTCGTTGCGGGGGGGCATGGTGCCGATGGGTACTCGGATCTCACGGCCGTTGGCTAACTCTCGCAGCACCACTTCGCCGTCGCCGACCTGCGGCATCAGCGCATAGGCGACGTACTTGCCGTCGCGCGACAGCTCCTGACTTTGAATTGACTTCCAGCCATCAAAGTCGGAGAAGGCGATCGGCCGTTTGCTTTGGCCGAGGGCAGGCAGCAGCAATAGCGCGGAGAGCGCGGCAAGACGAATAAGACCCATAACCCTAAAAACGGCAATTGACCCTCAAGCCAAGGCCGGATCGGCCGCTTGTCCGGTCCGTTTTGGATAGAAATCCCGCAAGATGATCTTCAGCAGAAGGGCCCACCGTTCCTTCCAGTTCAACTGCTCCGCACTTCGG
>JAPKZA010000449.1:17385-19000 GCA_026394015.1 Acidobacteriota bacterium | reverse complement strand
ACCGGCGGCGGCGGCGGCGGGGCGGCGGACGCGGCGGGTTGCGGCGATTCAATCACCGTCCGCGACCGGTTCGGCGCGGCCGCCGCCTGGCCCTTGCAGTAAGGGCACTCGGTCCACGTCGGGTCGACAGAGTGGCCTTGGGGGCAAGTGGTTGAACCAAACGCACCGAAGGCGGTTTGGCAGATCACGCAGTAGCGGGCCCGGTCATCGTTGGGACGGCCGCATTGGGGGTTGGTGCAGGTTTTCATGTTTTGTATATCCTCACTGAGAGAAGCGAGACGTCACGCCGGATCTGCGCAAGAAAATCACCGTCAGTGTATATCCCGTCGGCGCAGGGCGCTCAACACCAGTGTCAGAAACCCGGTCCACATCACGCCGAGCACCGCCAAACAGGTCCCATAGCTGTGCCGCTTGTCCTTCTCCACGGGGAAGACTTTTTCGGCGATGTCCGGGCCACTCAATTCGCTCATGTGCGGCCGTGCCTTAGCCTCGAGCAGCACATTGGCTTCAAACGCCCATCGCGCCGGGAAAACATTGGCGATCGGGGTGGCGGCGGGCATCTCGTGCAGCGGCATGATGCCCCCTCCCAGCAGGATCATGAACAGCAGGGGAATCGGCAGAAACGCGATGGCCGACTCTGTTGTTTTCGAGAAGGCCGAGATCAAAAGCCCCAGTGCCGCTCCCACTTGCGAAGCCAGAAACAGGGTCAAGTAGATCTCGAAAAACGGGGCCTGCAGCTTACAGAATAACGTCACGATACCGAGTAAGGTGAGGCACTGCACGAAGCTGATCAACGCCAGCACCGTCACCTTGGCAAACAGATACGAAGGGAGTTTTAGGCTCACCATCCTCTCCCGCTGAAAGATGGCCCACTCCCCCACAATGTCCCGCGCGGCGTTGTTACAGCCGAACCAGATGGCGGCCACCACCATCAGGAAATGTACGGTCGCCACCTTCCCCGAATACCGCGTCCATTCCATCAGAGTCGCCTCGTGCACCGGGCTCAGATTTCGGAACACGATCGCCATCAACACCGGGAACATCGTCGCTTGCAGCACCATGAACAGCGTTTGGCCCTTATCCCGCATGCGCAGCGTGAGATTCCGCCGAACCAGCGTCGCCCATTGCCCGAAGCCGAAGCCGCGTACGGTCGCGCCCGGCTTGGCTTCGCTCGCGGCGGGCTGTTGGCCGGCCCGCTCTCGGACGAATCGACGCTGGTAGTCCGACTGCGCATAGCGGTGCACCCACGCCTCGGTCGGCTGCTGCGCCAGGCCGCTCAACAGGTGCTCCGGGGACATTTCCGCCGCAGCCACCCCGGGGTTGAAGAAATGGATCGAGTCCGGGTAGGCCGGCCCGAAGTAAGCCAGCGCCCCGCTCGTCGACGTCCCCCTGTCCCGCGAAACCATGATCAGGTTGTCGAACTCTTTGTAGATCTCCGTCGACGGTTGATGGATCGTCAGCACGATCGTCTTGCCTTCGTTCGCCAAACGCCGCAGCAGGCGCACCACCTGCAACGCGTCATAAGACGACAGGCCCGAAGTCGGTTCATCCAGGAACAGAACGTTCGGATCGCTCAGCAACTCCATCGCAATGTTCACCCGTTTGCGCTGGCCGC
>JAPKZA010000449.1:0-17366 GCA_026394015.1 Acidobacteriota bacterium | reverse complement strand
CCTTCAGCTCCGGAGACCCAATCTGCCGCTTGGCGATATCTTCAATGCCCAGGTCGCTGAGCACTTTCTGGATGCGCCCCGCAATCTCCTCGTCGGTCAGATCGGTGCGCAAACGGGCCGTATAGTACAGCGCCTCCTCCACCGTCAGCAGGGCGTGCATGATGTCGTCCTGCGGAACGTAGCCGAGTTGCAGGCGGAACTGATCATAGTGCTCGTAAAGGTCGGCCCCGTTGAACAAAACCCGCCCGTAGCTCGGTGCCGAATACCCATTCAAAACCTTCAGAAACGTCGTCTTTCCGGCCCCCGCCGGTCCCATCACCGCGGTCATCTCGGACGGAAAAAGCGTCATCGAAACCGGGTTCAGCAGTCGGTGGCCCTGGCCGCCGCTCGTGATGTCCACGGTCAGCGCCACGGCTTCAATGCAGACGTTCCCGTTGTCTTCTCGCCGCGCAAAGGTGCCGGAATCGAGCAGCGTGAACCGATAGCTGCCCAGGCCGATTTCCGCCCCGGCCCCCAGCGGCGTTCGGCCGGTAATGCGGACTCCATTGACGTAGGTCCCGTTCCGCGAACCGAGGTCGGCAACGTAGATTCCCCCGGCATCGCGCGTCACCTCGGCGTGGCGCCACGAGATCATCGGATAGTCCAGCACGCACTCGCACGACGGGTCTCGACCGATCGTCATGCGGCTGCTTTGCAGCGTCACCTGTCCGCCGGAAGCCGCGCCCAGGGTCAGCTTGCCGGCCCCGGCCAATCGAGCCACGGGAACCTTCAGCGAGCCGAAAAACAGGTCGTCGCTCGCGCGAATCGGAATCGCCTGCTGTGGCGGAATCCGCCCGTCGATGGTACCAACGGCGGTACCGTTCGCCGAGCCCAGATCGACGACAAAGAGCTGTCGTGTTTCGTCCTCCAACAACAGGGCGTGCTGCCAGGAAATCACGGGGAAGTCGAGCAGTTGCCCGGAATCGGGGGCTCGGCCGATGGTGATCTGCCGGCGCCACTTGCCGGCTTGCGCCTCGGTCGGCCGCCGCTGGTTTGACGGCCACGGAAAGGGCTGCGACTGGCCCAGCGTAATCGTATCCTGCGCCTTGACCCAAACCGGACTGCCCGGAGTAAGTCGAGCGCCGTTGACGTAGGTGCCGTTGGTCGAACCGAGATCCTCGATGGCGAAGCCGCTTTCGTATTCGACCAGGCGGCAGTGAAGGGCCGAAACAGCGGTGTTTTCGAGGCGTATGGAGGCGTCTGGCGCGCTGCCGGCCAGCCACGTGCGAATGGGCATCATAGAGTTAAGTCCGGGGTGGGAAGTAGGATGAGAACACTAACATTCTTCGGGAGAGTTTTGACCTCATGCATCTTAGCCCCTGCCAATTCCTTGATCTGCTTCAGGACGCAGTCTTTGGTCGGCTTCGCTCCCCGTAGAAACAAGATATGCGTCTGCGTCGGGTCCAGTTCGGCGAACTTGCCGTCGACCTGTTCCCGCGGCTTTTCGCGATAGTCGACACAGCCCAGTTTCGCCAGGCGCGCAAGCCATTCGGGCTTCTCGCCCGACACTTGAACCAGCACCACGCCCTTCGGTTCCGCCCGCTTGGGCACGTCGGCGACGGGTGACAGCGGCTCGACGGTCGAGTTCGCCAAGCGAAGTTCGACGGTCACAACGGGCACCGGCCGCAACCAAACGCCTACCCCTACCGCCGCCACCAGCGCCATCGCGGCAGCGGCAAGCATCGGCGCCCGGTTCGCCCGCGGCAACACCATCGGCACCGGCATCCGACGAAGCAGATATTGGATCGTGATGTTGTCATCGCTGCCGCCATCGAGAGCCAGTTGGCCCAGCGCCGCGACCGCCGCCGCGGGCTCCAGCGACTGACGGAGGACGCCCGCGATCGCTTCCGCGCTCGTGTAGCCCGAAAGCCCGTCCGAGCACAGCAGCAGCCCATCGCCGGGCAGCAGCCGCATCGGCTGGCTCACCTCCAGTTCGACGTCCGGCTGTTGCCCGATCGCCCGGGTGATCACCGACGATTCCGGATGCACCCGCGCCTGCTCCGGCGTGATCGCCCCCAAATCCACCAGCCGCTGGACCGCCGAATGGTCCTTCGTCAGTTGTTGCAGTTTGCCGCCGCGAAACAGGTACGCCCGGCTATCTCCGATGTGCGCGATGGTCGCCTCGTCATCGTTGCCGATCAAAGCCAGCACGATCGTCGTGCCCATCTTTGCCACGCTCGCGTCGCCCGAGTGGCCCTCGCGAAACACCTCCGCATTGATCGACTGCAGGGCGCTCCGCAGCGCGCTCACCGGAGGCGTCTCCGGGGTCATCGCGGCCAGAAGTTCTGGCAGCCGCCGGACCACGGCCGTCGCCGCCGTCGCCCCTCCCCGCGCCCCGCCCATCCCGTCGGCGACCACCACGAGCTCGCCAAACGCGGATGTGAATCGCGTCATCCGGTCTTGATTCTCTTCCCGTCGGCCCTGCTCGCTCGCGGCTCCAACGCCCCAAAGGTTTGGCTGATTCTGATTCATCGTGATTCTCCCCGAGCCTCTCGTAGCGCCAACGCGAACGCCCCGCAGCCGGCGAACCGGCTCGCCGGCGCCTTGGCCAGCGCGGCCATCACCAGCTCCGCCAAGCGAGGGTGAATCGCCGCGTTGAGTTGGCGCAGCGGAATCGGCGTCGCCCAAACTTGCATCAGCTTGAGCTGATCATCCGAGCAGGCTTGATCGGCCAGCAGCGGAAACGGTGGCCGGCCGCTGAGCATCTCGTACAGCACGCACCCGAAGCCATAGACGTCGCTGCGCTGATCGGCCGTGTGCGGATTTTGAATCTGCTCCGGACTCATGTAGGCGATCGTACCGCTCGATTCTCCGCGCAGCGGCCCCGGGACTCCCAGTCGACAGGCGACCCCGAAGTCGCTGAGGAACGCCCGGTCCCCGTCCAGCAGAATGTTCGACGGTTTCACGTCCCGATGCAGCACCCCGGATTGATGGGCGAAGTTCAACGCGTCCAGAATCTGCACGGCGATCGCGATCGCCCGGGAAGGATCGAGCGGCCCCCGGCTCAGCAGGTCCTCCAGCGACCCGCCGCGAAGATACGGCATGACGAGGTAGCGCTCGTCGTCCTGCTCCAGGCAGTCGAGGACCGGCACGATTCCCGGATGGGTTAACGATTGGTGCAGGGTGCACTCTTCGGTGAACCGCGTCCGCATCGCGGCCGACCGCCGGAGGCTCGGGCTCAGCGACTTGATGGCCACGATGCGATGCGGATCCGATGGCCGCGATGCGCACCAGACTTCGCCCATGTTTGCGTTGCCGATGCGGGCGGTGAGTTGGTAGGGACCGATCGAGTGAGGAGCGGTAAGTTGCATGGTCATTTCCCGCTGAGCTCGAGTACGAAGGTGGAACGGCCGATCCGCACCCGGTCGCCCGGGTTGAGTAATCGCGCACCCCTGGCCAGCGCCTCGCCATTCACCCAGGTCTTGTTGGTCGAATCGTTGTCGAAGATCCGTAGGCTACCGCCTTCGAACTGCACGGAGGCGTGATTGCCGCTGACGGTCTCGTCCATCCCCAGCTGACAGTGGTTGTTGGCCACCGCGCCGATCCAGAATTCGGCGCGGTCAATGGCGACCAGCCAACTCGCCCCGGGCCCTTCTACGCCGCGCAGGTAAGCGGCAGGCCGCTCCGGCGAGGGAGCCGGAAACGAGGCCGCAAATTGGGTTCTCTTCGGAGCGGGCGCCATCGGCGGCGGAGGAGTCACCGGGACGACGACGGGTGCCGCCGGTGGTGGCACGTACGGGATGTTCATGGGTGGCGGCAAAGCGCCGGTACGCCGTCGGCGGAACACCAAAGGAAGCAGCGCCAGGCCGACGATCGGCAGCGCGAACCACCAGCGAAGCCAGTTGGGCAGAAACGATAGCGACGACTTCGGCAGCACGACCCGGTCCTGGTCCGCGAGCCCGTTGGGTTCCCACCGCAGGCCAACATTGTGCGTCAAACCATCGGCGCGCAGCCGGTCCGCGCTGACGGTGATCACCGGGGTCGCCAGTAACTTTTGAATGCCGCCCGCGATGCTCTCCTGCAACGCCTCGGTGGTCGAGACCGCTCGGAATGTGCCCTGGGTTGCGCGGGAGAGCGACTCCAGAAATTGGAGATACTCCGCGCCAGCGCCCGTGATACCGATCGTGTCGACCGGGATACGCAGCCGGGCGGCGTGTTCGATCACGGCGCTCAAGGACAATTGCGATCCCTCGTCGTGGCCGTCGGAGATCACCACCAATCGGCGGCGCGCCGGCAGTCCGGGGTGTTCGAGCAGCGTCAGCGACTCGTCGAGGGCGTCCCACAACAAGGTCTTCGTGCCGCGGACGTCAATCGCTTCCAGCCGCCGCTTCAGCTCCGCCCGGGGAGTCGCCCAAGTGGCCTCCCAGCGGGTATCGTTGGCCACGGTCGCTACCGCGATTTTGTCGAAGTCGCGGGCCCGTCCGACGAACCCCGCCAAGCCTTCGCGAATCGCCTGCATTGGCCGCCCTCGCATGCTGCCGCTGGCATCGATATTTATGATGACGGCCACGCCTTCTCCGGTCTCTTCGAATCGCCGCATGGAGGTGGCCTTGCCGCCTTGCGTGTCGTCTTCCAGCAGGGTGAGGTCCGCGGCCCGCAGCGCCGTCGACGCCGTTCCCGCCGGTGGAGCGGCTTCGACCACCATCTCGAAATCGGGAAAGTTCTTGGTGTAGACCGGACCGACGCGGAACGTACCGCGGTCCTGGGCCAGTGCCGCAACAGCCAATAGAATCAGGGAGTATCTCATGGCATCACCTACCGTTTGGCGCGCGGCCGCACCGGGGCGGGCAGCAGGCGCAAGCCGAGTTTCATCGTCTGGAAGCTATAGCTATTCGTGCGTAAGTCGGTGGGCATACGGAGTCGTGCGGCTTCGGCCTGGATCCGCTGGATCCGCTCTTGCGAACTCGGGTGCGTCGCCAGCGCGTCGTCCAGCCAGTTCGCTTCGCCCCGTTTGGAGAGGTCGGTCCGGCGGAAGAACGAGGTCAGCCCGTCGGCGTCCCAGCCGGCGCGGATCATGTTGTAGAAGCCGAGTAGGTCGGCTTCGAACTCCTGCTCTCTGCCGTAGCGCAGGCTCGCCAGGACGACGGCCGCGCCGCCCAGCATTTCGACCACCTGCGACATCACTTTGTTGTCCAACGCCAGGTTCTTCCGGACGATCTCGTAGACCTGGCGGGCTTTGAAGTTGAGCATGATTGTGTTTGCCGAGTGCCGGCCTGCGATGTGCCCCACCTCGTGCGCCAGCACCCCCACCAACTCGCTTTCGTTCCGCACCGATTCGAGTAACCCGCGGAAGACGTACATGTAGCCGCCCGGCAGCGAAACCGCGTTGATATCCACGGTGTTGATCACCTTCGCGGCGTAGCGGAGATTGGGCCGTCGACTGCGGCGACCGAGTTCGGCTACCAACGAATTCACATAGCTGTCGAGTGCGCCAATCTGCAGAACCGGCAAGTCCTTTTCGGTGGCGGCCGCCAGTTGGCGTCCCAGCGCAACCTCTTCGGCGTCGCTCAGGGTGTTGTAAGCCGGGATGGTCGGTTGGGGTTCGGCGGCCTTTGCTACTACGGCGGCTGCTGCGAAACTCAGGAAGGTGCGGCGGGTGTTGATCATGGGTTGTTTCCTCTCTGGTGTAGGTAGCGGGGCAGCTCAGCGGATCTGCGCAAGATTTTTCGGGAGCCACTCCTCAGTGGTCAGAAACCGGGTTTCATCACGGTGCCCTAGCCAAGCCGGGAGCGCCAGTTCCTGGTCGATCGGATAGACCACGCTCAACCTCGACGACAGGAGCAGAATCCGGGCCAATAGCGGCAGTTCGACCTCGCAGCGGGTGGTGCCTTTGACGGCGACAGAGCCCCTGGCGATCATTCGCTGGAGGGCCGCGAGCGAGAGCACATCGCTGTGGTAGGCGGTCACCGAGAGCGGCGGAAGGTCCACCCACTCCCCGGCCGGGAGCGTGATAGGGCCGGGAAGGCGAGCCACTTGGAACGGCACTCCGCCGATCGACATCTGGTCGAAGCGGACGTCATGCAGCGTCGTCCCGATCTTCGTGAAGGCTCGCAGGTGGAGGCGCAGCGCCACCCGGTCGAGGTGGAACTCCGTCCACTCGACGCGAGCGAGTTCAAGGCGCGCCGGCGGTTCGGCAATCTGGGTGATCAGGGTAAGGAGTTCGAGGATCATGCTAACCTCCATAGCGATAAGCCGGGGAACGGATGCGCAAGAAAGATGCGCATTTGGCACGGACCTTTTCGCTACGGTAGATAGAGTCATGGAAAGCAAGGCGGAACGATTCCGGCGCATCCGCGCGGTGTTCGACGGCGCGTCGGCGCTGCCGGTCGAGCAGCGGGCCGCTTACGTCCGCGAGCATTCGGCCGGCGATGGGGCGATGGAGCTGGAAGTGGGGAAGTTGTTGGCTGCGGTGGAAAGCGCGAAGCAGGACGGCTTCCTGGCCGAACCGGCGTGGCAGCGCCCGCCGGTGGCCGCTCCGCTGGAAACCGGAACGTGGTTCGGGCCATATCGCATGGTCCGGCGCTTGAGCGAAGGGGGGATGGGGGCGGTGTATCTGGTCGCGCGGGCCGACGATGCCTACCAGCGGCAAGCGGCGCTGAAGCTGATCCGTCCCGATTGCCTAACCGAAGGCCTCGTCCGGCGCTTCCACCAGGAACGCCAGATTCTGGCGCAGCTTGACCATCCCAACATCGCCCGGATTGTGGATGGCGGCACGACCTCGGCGGGTCTTCCCTACTTCGTCATGGATTACATTGACGGGCAGCACCTACACAAGTTCTGCCTCCAGCGCCGTTTGAACGTGGAGACTCGGCTGCAACTCTTTGCCGTAGTCTGCCGGGCCGTCGCGTACCTGCACGCCAACCGGATTGTGCATCGCGACCTGAAGCCCGCCAATATCCTCGTGACGAATGAAGGACAGGTGAAGCTCGTCGATTTCGGGATCGCCAAGTTGTTGGCGGAAGACCCCGAGATCACTCGTACAGCGCCTCTGCTGACGCCGGGCTACGCCAGCCCGGAGCAACTGCGGAACGAGCCCTGCGGCCCCGCCAGCGACGTGTATTCGCTCGGGGTTGTCCTCTACGAACTCTTGACCGGGGTTCGCCCGGCGTCGTCGGTGCCACCCAGCCAGGCCGCCGGCACGAATGCGCAGCATGTGACGCCGGAGAATCCGAGCCAGTTGCGCCGGCGGTTGGTCGGCGACCTCGACACGATGTTACTGATGGCCCTGCGTCCGGAGCCGGAGCGGCGTTACCCGGAAGCCGGCGCCTTCGCCGCCGACGTGGAACGCCATTTACTCGGCCAGCCTGTCGCCGCGCGGGGCGATACGATCGCCTATCGTGGCGGTAAGTTCCTCCGCCGCAATTGGCTCGTCTCGGCGGTCTCGGTGTTCGGGGTCGCTGCTTCTGGATTGGCCGTCAACGAGCGCGTGAAGAACGTCCGGCTCCGGAGGCAAGTCGATGAACTCGAGAACAGCATTGGCAGCCAGGTCGCCTCGGCCGAACGCCGGCTTCAGAGCGAGCCGCCAATTCCTCTTCTCGTGCGACTGGCTGCGGTTTACAGGGAGTCGTTTACGGAGTCGTTGCGGCTGGTGCCCGGCTGGACGGCGCGTCGCGACGAACTGGTGGGCCGGGCCGAGGCGTTTCTGGCCAAGGTTGGGCTTCTGATGGGCGGCGCGTTCAGTCGGGAGATTGCGGCGGGGTACATTTTGCTGGCCGATCTCCGGGGCTATCCGCGCCAGCCGAATCTGGGCGACAAGGCGGGAGCGTTGCGGCTCTACGCCAAGGCCAAGGGGTTGACGGATGATCTGGACTTACTGCGGGTGATCGCCGAACACGAGACGGCCACGAGCATGCAATAATTCTCTTCGTGCCGGAAGAGTTGCCTGGCGACATCACGATGCTTCTGCAGCAAGCCAACGGCGGCGACCAATCCGCCCGTGACCAAGCGATATCGCTCGTCTATAGAGAGCGGCATCGCCTGGCGTCCCGGGTAATTCGGGGCGAAAGCGAAGGGCATACTTTGCAGGCGACCGCGCTCGTCAGCGAGGCGTATCTACGCCTGTTCGGCGGGCAGGCGGTGAAGGCCAACGACAGCCACCACTTCTTTGCGCTGGCGGCCCAACAGATGCGGCGTATTCTCGTCGACCACGCCCGGGCCAAACATGCGAACAAGCGGGGTGGGATCAAGATTTCGCTCGATGAGATCTACCAGATTTCGAGCGAGCCGGACGGGGATCTGGTGCAGGTGGACGAGGCGTTGACGGAGTTGCAGGAACTTGATCCGGAAGCGGCCCGGGTGGTGGAACTCCGCTTCTTTGGCGGGTATACGGACCAGGAGACGGCGAACATTATCGGCATTAACATCGCCAAGGTCCGCCGCGATTGGGAGTTCGCCCGCGCCTGGCTGCACCATCATTTGGAACAGGTCTAAACTTTCTTGCGCATTCTGGGCGCGCCGCCTCGCTCCATAGGCAGAGGTGAATGCAATGAGAAACATGATGATGATGGCCCTGGGCTTGACCCTGGGCGCTGCGAGTGCGAGCGGCCAAGCGGTCCTGTACTTTAGCTTCGGGACCGACGGAGCGTCCAGCCGGGAGATGGTTGTGGCGTATCGAAACACGACGGACGCGCCCGCTGCCTTGACCCTGGAGGTCTATGACTACGAGGGGAGGCTGATGGAGGTTCCGTACCTGGCTGACAACAACGGTGTAGCCCGGCTTCGACGAGTTACTCAGGAGCTCTCGGCCCATGGCTCCGGAGCCGTCGCGACGAACGCGCGAGGGACGAGTTATCAAAAGGGTTGGATGCGGATCGTGAGTCGGCCGGCCGGCGCTATCGCGGTGACCGTCCATTCGCGCTCCCGCGATAGCAATGGGACGTCGGCTCATCTGTTCTCCCTGCAGCCGATTCCTAACCAGCAGAGCTTCACCATTGGGCCGTTTGACAACGCTTCGCAGGACCAATACCTGATCGCCAACAATAGCTCAGAGGCCGACCGGGTGACTCTGATTGGACGGTCTCGCACCGGCGGGGAGGTTTGTCGAGCGAGCTTCCAGATACAGCCCGCCAGATGGTACAAAGTGGCCATCAGTGATACTCTGCCTTGCCTCGCGGGAAAGCCGGGGACGCTGGAGGTGCAATCCGATCATGGGAATGTGGCCGCGATGCTCTTCCTGATCAATGCGGCCGGAGGCGCGATTCCCGTCCACCCCGATGCGAATGCCGGCGATATCTGGAGCCAGCTAAAGAAGCGGGCGGGAGTTACTTTACCGTTTTGATGCGATAGAGGCTGCCACCGGCGGTGATGTAGAGCGTGTTGGCTTCGGTGCCCCGGCCGAAGCCAACGTTTGTGGGGCGTTCGGGGGTGGGAAGATAGGCGAGTTCCTTACCCATCGGCGAATAGACGCCGACGCCGAACCGTTTTTCGTTACGGAGGGCGGCGAAGATGTTACCGGCGGCGTCGCAAACGAGGCCGTCGGGGCCATCTTCGGGAGCGTAGTTGACGAGGAGAGCGCGGAAGGTGGCGGTGCCGTCCGGGTGAAGCGAGTAGGCGTTGAGTTCCATGCGGCCTTTGCGCGCGGGGGTTCCTTTGGGCATCTGGTCGAAGCCCAGCAGGCCGTCGTCGTTGGTGACGACGTAGAGGGTCTTCTGGTCGGGGGAGATCGCGACTCCGTTGGGCTTGGAGGCGTCGGTGATGATGCGATGGACCTTGCCGTTGGGGTCGAGACGGTAGACGGCCATGACGGGCTGTTCGATGGGTTCGTGGCCGAGGTAGCGGGGGTCGCTGAAGTAGATGCGGCCTTGTTGGTCGATGGCGAGGTCGTTGGGCGAGTTGAAGGGCTTGCCTTCGAACAGTCCGGCGAGGATGACGCTTTTGCCGGTCGAGAGGTCCGTGCGGGTAATGCGGCGACCGCCGTAGTCGGCGCCTTCGGCGGCAATCATGCGGCCTTGGGAATCGAATTTGAGGCCGTTAGACATGCCGCTGGGGGAGCGATAGACGGTGGTCTTGTTCGTGCGGGGGTCGTAGCGCATGATGTGGCCGGCTTGCATGCCGGTTTCGGTGGTGAAGGTGATGTCGCTGAAGAAGACGGTTCCGTCGGGGGCGACGGCGACGCCTTCGGTGAGATGGCCGCCGGTGAAGAGCTTTTCGAGTTTGGCGCCGGGGGCGAAGATTTGCGCGGCCAGTTGGACGGTCGAGAAGAGGAGGAGTATGGAGGTTCGCATGTGGGTGCGATATTATCACGGGGGGCTATTTTATGAAGGCATGGCGGTTCTACGGGTTTCGAGATTTGCGGTTGGACGAGGTGCCGATGCCGGTGCTGCGTCCACGGCATGTGCTGGCGCAGGTGCTGGTGGTGCAGCCGAGCGTGACGGAGGCGCAGTTGGCCGCCGGGGTGCGGACGTTGGCTTATGACAAGATCAAACAGCGGCTGGAGACCGAAGCGCCGGTGCAGCTTTTCGGGCACGAGTTCTGCGTGCGGATCGTGGAACTGGGGGAGGGGGTAACGCGGTTCAAGGTGGGCGACCGGGTGGCGGCGCGGGCGAAACTGCCTTGCGAGGCGTGCCCGTTGTGCGAGTCGGGCCGGGGGCATCTGTGTCGGAAGGGGCCGATTATCGGGTTTCAACTGCCGGGCTGCTTCTGCGAGTATGCGGTGCTGCCGGAGATCGCTTTGACGCTGGTGGACGACCGGATTTCGGACAACGAGGCGGCGTGTTTGCAGTCGCTGAGCGATAGCGTGGCGTCGGTGGAGACGGCGGAGTTGAAGATTGGGAATTCGGTGGCGATTCTGGGGCAGGGAAGTATGGGCCTGGAGTGTTTGCAGGTGGCGCGGGTAAGTGGGGCGGGGCGGATTATCACGGTGGACGTGCGGGACGAGGCTTGCGCGATGTCGCTCGAGTTAGGGGCCGATTATGCGATCAACGCGACGCGGGAGGATCCGGTGGCGGCGATTCGGGCGTTGACGCAGGGCAACGGGGCGGACATTGTTTTCGAGTGTGCGGGAGGGAGCCCGACGCAGGGGTTGGCGGGGGTGAAGAGCGTGACGCAGGCGGTGGACGCGGTGCGGTCGGGCGGGAAGATTGTCGGGGTATCGTGGTTCGGTTCGCCGTTTGAGCTGGACGTTGACTTACTGCGGGAGCGGAGCTTGCGGTATGTGTTTCCAGATATTAGTACGCTGGAGCACTTACAGCATACGGTGAATCTGGTGGCGTCGGGGCGGGTAAGGATGAAGCCGACGATTACGCACGTGCTGGACGGGATTGAGAACGTGGCGCAGGCATTTGAGATTACGGCCAATAAGGGCAAGTACAAGGCCATTAATCCGGCCCAAGTGAGGATCGCGATATGAGTGAACAGAAGCGGCTGATGAAGTGCGGCACGGGGCCGATTTCGGATGCCTTGGGGAAGGGCGGGGCGATGGATCATGGGATGCGACCGTGGTCGGGAAACGCGAAGATGGCGGGGCCGGCGTATACGGTGCAGGTGCATACGGCGGATATTCTGATGGTGAGCAAGGCGCTGGCGGAGTGCCCGGCGGGGCATGTGCTGGTGATCGACGGGCATGGGGAACGGAATACGGCGTTGTGGGGCGGATTGACGACATTGTCGGCGCAGTTGAAGGGGCTGGCGGGGGTGGTGATCGATGGAGCGATCCGGGACTTGGCGGACATACGGGGGAGCCAGTTGCCGGTGTTTGCACGGGCGGTGGTACCAAACGCGGGCGGGGCGGAGTATGTGGGGAAGTTACAAGTTCCGGTGGCTTGCGGCGGGATGGTGGTGCATCCTGGGGATTGGTTGGTGGGGGATGATGACGGGGTGGTGGTGATTCCGGTGGGGCAGTTGGAGGAGACGATGGAGAAGGCCGAGCGGATCGTGGGGGCGGAGGAGAAGATTGCGAAGGCGATACGGAGCGGGGTGGAGGTGGCGACGCTGCTGCGGGTGGACGAGTTGCTGGAGGAGAGGGCGAAGAAGGTCTTTATTCCGCAATTGCGGGTGAACGAGTAAGAAAGGGTGTCCTCTTTTGGCGGTGGATTGCGCTTGATTGGGTACGATGACCGATCCAATCCTCTACTGGAACGAAGTCGCCCTTGAGGCGAATCGAATTGACATTACGAGCTTCAAGGAGCAAGACGGACCCACGCTGAGCTCCCGAGCGCTGGCGATTGTGCACTTGGCGATGTATGACGCGTTTGGGGGCACGAGTCCGGGGGCGGGGCTTCCGCCGTACTTGAAGCCAGCGCTGGTGGCGGTGTCCGGGGCTTCGGTGGATGCCGCCGTGGCTGCTGCGGCGCATTCGACCTTAGGCTCTCTTTTCCCAAAACAGCAGGCGTTTTTCGACTCGAAGCATCTAACGGCTGGGCTAAGCGGGAGCGGGCTGGACGATGGTCTTCGTTACGGACAGGAGGTGGCGGCCGCGATTCTGAAGCTTCGCAAAGGCGACCCGGATGCGAGTGACAAAGGTTGGAACGCGTCGATGGCACCGGGGGCGCATCGGCCGGATCCGGGTAATCCCACGCAGGGCTTTCACGCGCCGTTTTACGGGAAAAAGTCGCCCGGGTTTGCGATCACCGTGCGGCATGGGTTGGCCGCGGTGAGCACCGTGACGAGTGCCGAGATGCTGGCGGCGCTGCGGGAAGTTCGGGGGAAGGGGATTGCTGTTGACGGCGCGGACGGCGGAGCAGACGCTGATAGGCACTTTTTGGGGGTACGATGGGGCGGCGGAATTAGGGACGCCGCCGCGGCTTTATAACCAGATTGTGCGGAAGGTGGCCGAGATGAAGGGGAACTCGCCGGCGCAGAACGCCCGGCTATTCGCCCTTGTGAATGCGGCGATGGGGGATGCGGGGATTCTGGCCTGGGAGCAGAAGTACATCCATAACTTCTGGCGGCCGGTGGTGGGGATTCGTGAGGCGGACGGTTCGATGGGTCCGGTCGGGACGGCGGCTACAACGATTGGGAGTGAATGCGACCCGGCATGGTTGCCTTTGGGGGCACCGGCTTCGAACTCGACGCGGAAGAACGGCACTCCCGCGTTTCCGGCTTATCCTTCGGGCCATGCGACGTTTGGGGCGGCGGCGTTGCAGGTGACGCGGTTGTTCTATTGTTTGGATGAGGGGCCGAGCAAAGGGGATAGCGAGTTCGCGGAGCTGGGGATCGTTTCGGACGAGTTGAACGGGGTTACTCAGGATAACAGGGGGACGGTGCGGCCGAAGCACACGCGGCGGTTTGAGAAGGGATTATGGGGAATGATTGAGGAAAATGGGCGGAGCCGGGTGTATCTCGGGGTGCACTGGGTGTTTGATGCGTTTATCGAGAAGGCCGACCATTCGATGGATCTGAGCCGGAATATTGGGGGGGTGCCGTTGGGGTTGGCGATTGCGAAGGACGTGATGAAGGCGAGTGAAACGGCGGGTTGGGTTTCGCCGGTGAAACCCAACCCGAGTTGATTTAGAGGAGCGCAGGGGCGACGGTATCGAGGGCGACGAAGCACTCGCGGAGCCAGGTGCGGCAGTAGCGACGTTCGGTGAAGCCGGCTTCGGTGCCTTGGCCTTCGCAGAAGGCGGAGAAGGCGACGCTGGCTTTATCAACGGATTGGTAAACGGTTCCGTCGAGGTCAGGGATGGTGATTTCCTTGGCTCCGGCGGCGAGGATATCCTTGCGGATGTTGGAGGCGTCGTAGACGTCGAACTTGGCGGCGACGCCGAGGTTCTTAACGATGACGTATTCGACGGCGTTGCCGAGGGCAGCGAAGCATTCCTTCAAGTGGCCGACGCTATCGACGGCTCCGCCGACGACATAAACGATGGTGATGCCGAGGTGGCCGCCTTCGGCTTCTTCGAGGGCTCCGCCCTTATAGAGCCACTCTTTAAGGTCTTCGCCGGAGCGGGCTCCGAGGTCGACGAGGGCGAGACGTTTGGGGGTGCCGTCCATGAGAAAGTCGAGGACGGGCGCGATGGCGGAGGCCTTATCGACTTCGACCGCCGAGGTCTGGGCGGAGTGGAAACGGAGGAGTTGTCCGGTGGGTCCTTCGGCGTCGAAGGCGCGGAAGGAGGCGTCCCGAGAGGCAAGGAAATCGGCGACGAGTCGGGCGACGGTGGTCTTGCCGACGCCGCCCTTTTCCCCGTGGGTCAAGATGAGACGGGGTTTGGCGGTGGCCGCGGCAGTCTTCGATTTCTCAGAGATGGTTACAGTACTCATTACGGTTAAAGGTCCTCGATACGAGAGAATGGGTGAATGTTTTGAACGGGTATGATGGTGAGACCGAGCGGTTGACGGGAGAGTTTCCGGCGAGCCGAAGGCGTCAACTGAACGGTCCGATGCAGGGCGATCAGTACCCATGCTGGGGTAGGAGCCCGGTTGGCCAACCAATCCTCGATGTCGGCAGGGGAGACATTGGCGAATTGGACCGCCAAAGCCGCGAGGGAACGCAAAGCCTCCACTTCTGTTTCCAGAGCGTCGAGCAGTTCCTGGATGGTCGCCCTTGCTGTACACGAATCAGCCATTAAAGAACGAGGAAAGGGACGGAGGACAACGGGGACTCTGGGAGCATGGTCACACCTCTATTCTACCAGTCGGTGACCTGATAGTCTTTCAAAAACTGTCCCCAAAGGTGGGTTCCGGTATTGATTCCGTCAATGATGGGATCGAGGATGCGGGCGGCGCCGTCGACGATATCGAGGGGGGGGTGGAAGCGCTGTTCGACGGTCTTGCGGGCGGCGATTTCGTGGGGGTCTTCGTCGGTGACCCAGCCGGTATCGACGCTGTTCATATGGATGCCGTCGGAGTAATAGTCGGTGGCGGCGGTGCGGGTCATCATGTTGAGGGCCGCTTTGGCCATGTTGGTGTGGGGATGGCGGGTGGTCTTGGAATTGCGATAGAACTGGCCCTCGACGGCGGAGACGTTGACGATATGCTTGTCGCGGGTGGGGGTGCGAAGCATGAGGGGCTTGAGGCGGGCGTTGAGGATGAAGGGGGCGACGGCGTTGATGAGTTGGACTTCGAGGAGTTCGACGGAGGAGACTTCGTCGAGGAGGAGGCGCCAGGAGTTGCGGCCGCGGAGGTCGACCTGTTGGAGGTCCTGGTCGAGGCGGCCCTCCGGGAAAAGATGCTTCTGGCTGAGGAGCTCTTCGGGGAGGAGGGGGACTTGGGAGAGTTCGGCGGAGGTGGCGGGTTTGAGATGGGAGCGGTGAAGGAGTTGGTGGGCGGGGGCGGACAATTGGGCGAGGGCGGCGCGTTCGCCTTCCATCATGTGGGCGTAGAATTCAGGGGGGCGGCGGACGGTTTGGCAGGCGTTATTGATGATGAAATCGAGGTGGGTGCGCGTCGACAGGAGTTCGCGACAGAAGGCTTCGACGCTGGGGGTATGGCGGAGGTCTAGGCCGAAGATTTCGAGGCGATGGCCCCAGACGGGGAAGTCCGGTTCCTGGGCGTAGCGGTTGGCGGAATCGCGGGGGAAGCGGGTGGTGACGATGAGATGGGCGCCGGCGCGGAGGAGTTTGAGGCCGGTTTGGTAGCCGATTTTGACGCGTCCGCCGGTGAGGAGGGCGACGCGGCCATGGAGGTCGGCGAGTTCGGTGCGCTTGAAGAAGTTCAACTCGGCGCAGGGGGGGCACATCTGGTCGTAGAAGTGGTGGATGAGGGTGAACTTCTGCTTGCAGACGTAGCAGTGCTGGGGTTCGACGGACTCGCGGGGTTCGGGCTCGTCGGCGTGGACATCCTGAGGGGAGAAGCTGGAAGGGGGGAAGACGTTGGGCGTCGTGAAGACGGGCTTGCGGCGGAGGGCGCGGATGCCGGTATCTTCGCGGGCGGCTTCGACGCGCTGGGTCTTGGCTTCGCTGCGCTCGCGTTCGAGAGCTTTGAGGCGGGCGCGGCGGGCGACGGGGTCGGGGTTGAAGTGTTGGGCGATGAGGTATTGGAGGCGACCGCGTTCGGGCTGCGGGAGGCTGGCCAGGAGTTCACGGTCGGAGTCGAGCTGCTCGAGGAGTTCGAGGGTGTTGCGGAGGCGTTCCAGGATGTCGGGTGGGGTCACTTGGTATCGTTTTGGGTGAAGTTGAAGAGGGTGTTTCGGGTGCGGACGAGGAGGCGGTTGCCGACGATCGCGGGGGTGGAGAAGGCTTCGTCGCCGAGGTCGTTGAGGGCGAGGATTTCCCATTGTGGGCCGGCCTTGAGGACGGTCATTTTGCCTTCGGAGTTGACGGTGTAGAGCTTGCCATCGGCGGCGACGGGGGAGGCAAAGTAGGCACCGAGGGCCCCGGTGGCGCGGCCTTGTTTGAGGGTGGCACCGGTAGCGGGGTCGAGGGAGGTAAGGATGCCGCCATCCTTGACCATGTAGAAGACGCCATCGAAGAGGATGGAAGAGGGGATGTAGGGGAGGTTGCGTTTGACGCGCCAGCGGACGGCGGAGGATTCGAGCTTGCCTTTGCCGTTGAGGGGGATGGCGACGGCACCGTATTCGCCGAGGCCCATTTGGCGGGCGCCTTCCCATTCGGCGGTGTCGATTTCGCCGTCCTTGTTCTGGTCGAGCCAGCCGAAGTTTTCGGCGATGGCTTCGTTTTTGGCGCCTTCGGCGAGGGAGACTTTCTGGTCGGCGTTCTTGTCGTACTCGGCGAGGGTGGCGGCGAAGGTGGGGAGCCAGGGTTGGTCGTCGCCGGAGGCGGTGACGAGGACGGAGTCGCCGAAGACGACGGGGGTGCCCATGGAACCGTTGGAGGGGAGGGGGAGCCACCAGCGCTTTTCGCCGGTGGAGAGATGGTAGGAATCGACGCGGGTGGAGCCGACGGCGATAAGTTGGTCCTGGTGGGCGAAGGGGACGGACCAACCTTCGGCGCTTTCGGGGCGTTCGGTGCGCCAGCGTTGTTTACCGGTGGCGGGGTCGAGGGAGAGGAGGAAGGAGCCTTTGGCGTGATCGCAGAGGAGGAGGAGTTGGCCGCCGGCGAGAATGGGGGAGCTGGACATGCCGTAGAAGTTATCGAAGGGACCGAGGGGGTGGCGCCAGCGTTCCTTGCCGGCGTGGGAGTAGGCGATGAGGCCGAAATCGGGGAAGAAGGCGTAAAGGTTTTTGGGGTCGGCGACGGGGGTGGGAGAGGCGGGGTCGTTGGCCTTGTGGGTGGGTTGGATTTGGGCGGGTTTGAGGGCGCGGCGCGAGAGTTCGCGGCCGGTGGCGAGGTCGTAGGCTAGGGTGAGAACGGGGTTGTTTTCGGTGGCGGTGAGGAAGACGCGGTTGCTGACGACGACGGGCGAGGATCGTCCAAAGGGGACATCGACCTTCCAGGCGACGTTTTTGGTGGGCCCGAAGTGGACGGGGAGGCCCTTGGCATCGGCGACGCCAG
>JAPKZA010000154.1 GCA_026394015.1 Acidobacteriota bacterium | reverse complement strand
GGGGGAGGGCGAGGGACACTTCCAATTATAAGCGGTCTCTTTTGCCATTTCTAGTCATTTAAGGCTATTATGATGAAAACACTAAGGAAACCGAGCTCAACGCTACAAGCATGATGGCAATTTCTGGACGGGCTCTAGCTAGACGCGGATTTCCTCCGCACATTCCATCACCACTCGGTTCCTACTCAGCCAGTATACTCAAGAAGTCCATGCACCCTCTCCTGTCCCCGAACGCTCTCATCGCTTTCCTCGCCGCCGCCGGGATCGTCGCCCACCTCGTTACTGGCTCCCCCTGGCCGCTCTGGACCGTCCTCGCCCTCGGCGGTATTCCTCTGCTCTGGGAGCTGCTCAAGAAACTCTTTGCGCTCGATTTCGGCTCCGACTTACTCGCCGGGATGTCCATTATTACTTCGATCTTATTGGAGCAGTATCTGGTCGGGTCCATTGTTGTCCTGATGTTATCCGGCGGCGCGGCGCTTGAGGACTTCGCGATGCAGCGCGCCTCCGCCGTGCTGGCGGCGCTCGTCAAACGCATGCCCCGCGTTGCGCATCGCCGCTCGGGGCCCGATATTGTCGATATTCCCCTCGACCAAGTCGCTATCGGCGATGTCCTGGTCGTCCTGCCCCACGAAACCTGTCCGGTCGACGGCGCGGTGCTCGATGGCCGCAGCACGATGGACGAATCCTTCCTGACCGGCGAGCCGTTCCGGATCGCGAAACTCCCCGGTGCCTCGGTGATCTCGGGTGCCATCAACGGCGACTCGGTGTTGGAAATCAAGGCAGCCAAACTCCCGATCGATTCGCGCTACGCCCAGATCATGAAGGTGATGCAGCAAGCCGAAGAGTCCCGGCCGGCCATGCGCCGCATCGCCGATCGGTTGGGCAGTTGGTACACGCCGCTTGCCCTCGCCGTCGCCGGTCTCGGCTGGGCCCTGAGCGGGGACTCCAGTCGCTTCCTGGCCGTGCTTGTCATCGCCACCCCCTGCCCTCTCCTGATCGCGATCCCGGTCGCCATCCTCGGCGCCATCTCTCTCGCCGCCCGCCGCGCGATCATCATCAAGGATCCCGCCCTGCTCGAACGCATCGATACCTGCCGCACGTTCATCTTCGACAAGACCGGAACCCTCACCTACGGCCGCCCGAATCTCACCGAAATCATCACCGCTCCCGGCGTCGACCGTCGCCAAGCGCTCGCCTTTGCCGCGAGTCTGGAGCAGTTCTCGAAACACCCGCTTGCTGGGGCGGTAGTGGCCGCGGCCGAAGCCGAAGGCGTTCCCCACGCGCCGATCTTAGACGTGAGCGAAAAGCCCGGGGAGGGACTTACCGGCCACATCGGCCCCCTGCTGATCGCGATCACGGGTCGCGCCAAGGTTAACATCCCCGACCTGCCCCCCACCGCGCCCGGCATGGAGGCCATCCTGCTCGCCGATGGCAAGTTCTTCGCCGCGCTGCGCTTCCAGGACGCTCCCCGCGCGGAATCCCACCCGTTCATCGAACACCTGAAGCCCCGCCACGGCGTGACCAAAATCATGCTGCTCTCGGGCGACCGCGAAGCCGAAGTCCGCTACCTTGCCGCGCAAGTCGGCATTACGGAAGTGCTTTATAGCAAAAGCCCGGAAGAGAAGGTCGCGATCGTTCGCGCCGAAACCGCCTTGGCCCCGACGCTCTTCGTCGGAGACGGCATCAACGACGCTCCCGCCATGCAAGCCGCCACGGTCGGCATCGCGTTTGGCCAGCACAGCGACGTGACGGCCGAGGCCGCCGGTGCCGTCGTGCTGGAGGCCTCGCTGCAGAAGGTGGACGAGCTGATCCACATCGGCCAGCGTCTGCGCCGCATCGCGCTGCAATGCGCGGTGGGCGGCATGGCTCTGAGTCTCATCGGTATGCTCGCCGCCGCCGCCGGCTACCTGCCGCCGGTAGCTGGGGCGATCGCCCAGGAGTTCATTGATTTGGTCGCCGTGCTGAACGCTCTCCGGATGGCGTTACCACCCGGAGAGCTCAGCGACATCAACCACGCGTAAGTATCCCCCGGCAAAGCCGGGGGCTTTATTTCGTGAGCCGCTCAAAGCGGCTATGCGGGGCCGCTAACGCGGCCACCGGTTGGGTTTAGCCACCGTTACGGTGGCGCTTCAATAGTCCAGTTTCAACTGGTCCATTCGTTCATCTTCCTTCTCCTGGTTCCGAATATACTCGCGGATCACCGCTTCGTCCCGACCTACGGTCGACACGAAGTAGGCGCGCGCCCAGAAGTGTTGCCCTACGAAGTTGCGCTTCCGCTCTCCGTAGACTCGCGCGACATGAATCGCGCTCTTCCCTTTGATGTACCCCACAACCTGCGATACAGAATACTTAGGCGGTATCGCGATCATCATGTGAACGTGGTCACTCATCAAGTGCCCTTCTTCGATCCGGCATTCTCGCTGCGCGGCTAATCGCCGGAACACTTCTCCCAAGTTTCGCCTCAACTGCCCATTCCGGCATTCTCGCTGCGCGGCTAATCGCCGGAACACTTCTCCCAAGTTTCGCCTCAACTGCCCATATAAGACTTTCCGGCGGCATTTCGGGATGAATACCACGTGATATTTGCAGTCCCACTTGGTATGGCTTAAACTTTTATTCTCGTCCATCGGGTTTTCTCCTTTTCGTGTGCTTGGCGGCTCACGCTTCGAAGTTTGCCCGATGGACTCCCGGAATTGTCAAACTGCGCATGCCTCCCCGGCAGAGCCGGGGGGCCTCCTTTGTTAGGCTAGAAAAGGACCTTCATTACCAAGACCACGGTCCTTGTGCTGTTGTTCTGCGCCGGATTCAACTGGCCGAACCGGGGATCCGTGACGTTCGTGCTGGCTAACTGTCCAAAATACGCATAGTCAAACGCATTTTGGAAGTCCGCCCGGATCTGCCACTTCACCCGTTCAAAGAACTGGAACTCTTTGTATGCCGAAATCTCCCAGCTCTCCAAGTGCGGGCTTCGCACGTCCGGGAACCGCGTTGGGAAGTCCCGCAGCGTAAACGGGGCCTGCGCCGAACGCGGAAACAGCGTCGTGTCGAAGTACTTATCAAAGAACGGATTGAAACTCGGCCGACCCGCCGTCACCGCCAAACTATCCCGCTGCGAATCGCTCAACTGCGCACTCCGCGCCGCCAGTGGACCGGCGTTCGGGAAGTCAAACGGCACCCCGCTCCGGGTCATGTATTGCACGTTCAAGCCCCACCCGCCGAGGACCGCCTGCGTCACCCCGTGGGCCCCGCTCATAAACTTTCGGCCCTTGCCGAACGGCAACTCATAGGCCACCATGGCGGTAAACGTGTGCGGAATATCGAAATTCTGAAGGCGCTGTTCGAGGCCGGAGCCTAGGAGGTTGGTCACGTTCACGTCTTGCGCGTTCAAGATCGAAACCCGCTCCAGCGTCTTCGACCAAGTGTAGGAAAGTGTCGAAGCCAACCCGTTGGCGAAGCGCCGGGAGGCTCGAGTCTGTAGCGAGTGGTAACTCTGGCTCCCGACCGGGACATTCGTCAGGGTAACCTGGCTGAAGTGCGGATACGGGTTCAGCAACGCCGACCGCGGCACCGTGGCACCGTTGATGCCCGAGCCCGGCAATAGTCCGGCGAGCGGATTGGGCACCTGGCCGTTGAAGAACGCGGCACGTTCCCCGACGGGCAGTCGCGTCAGATCCGCGGTCGGAATGAAGTTCTGGGCGAGATTCACCGGCAGTTTCGAGCTTAGATTGCCTGAGTAACTGACGTCGGTCAACCAAGTATTCCCAATCGTTCGCTGAAAACCGGCCGAAAACTGCTGGGAATAGGGCATGGGACGGTCCAGATACTGTGCCGCCACGCCCAACCCCAAGTTGGTCGACAACCCTTGGCTCGACCCAATCGGCTGCAAGAGGCCATTCGGAAACAGCGCCTGCGGAAACGGATCGTTCAAGAAACTCGCTGGCGTCAGGTTGTTATCCGTGCTCGCAATCACTGTCGTCGGCTGGCTGAATCCCGTATCCGGCCCGGCCGCGTTCTGCCCCAGATAGCTCAGCCCGTATCCGCCGCGGAATACCCACTTCGGCAAAAACTGCCAAGCCAATCCAACGCGCGGCTGCCAATTGTTCAGATCCCGCGTGAACGCCTCCCGCGCCGCGCCGCTCGTGCCGGCGTAGAACAAGCCGCCCTTTAGCGTTAATCCGTTCACCCGGCTTTGCAGCGGGCTCGCTTGGTCGGAAGCAAAGCCTCGCACCTGGCGATTGAAGCGCTCGACGATCGGGCTTTCATAGTCCCAACGGAGACCGAAGTTCAAGGTCAGCGTCTTCGTGATCTTCCAATCATCTTGGAAGAAGAACGCCGCGTAGTTGTTCCGATACGCCGGCCAAACGTTCTTCTCCACATTCCCCGACGTGATCGCCCCGACCAGGAAGGTAGCCAACTCATTCCCGCTCGTCGCGTCCGCCTGCTGCGCGTTCCGCTGGGTCCAATTCCGTCCAAAGTTGAACGTCCCGCTGGAGGCGCCGGGGTTATGGGTATTCGCGTTGTACCGTCGCAACTCCGCCCCCATCTTCCAGGTCTGCCGTCCGCGAATCACCGTCAGATTCGGCTGTACGGAGTAAGTATCGGTGGTCTCGTAGTTTGCTGTCCGCGTCGAACCCAGCGGTGAGATGTTGTTCCCAGTAAAGTTAAAACGCGGAAACTGGCGCACATCGAACTGGCTCACCAGCCGTTCGGGCAGGCCCAACTCGGTCGGATTAAAGTCCCGCCCGAAGATATTTCCTGAGAACCCTTCGTACCGCGCCAAGCCGCCGCGCAGGTTGAACACCATGGAAGGGCTCAGGGTATAGGTCCAGTCCGCCCCCCAGTTCCGCGAAATCCGCGTCGACGGGGCTTCGGTCGATGGCTCCGCCGCATTTGTGCCCCACTGCACCCGCGCAAAATTGTTCCACGGCGTCTGCCCGTAACGGAAGCTCACCCGGCTCCGATCCGAGGCCGACCAATCCATCTTGCCCAGCCACTGGTCATAATCGTTCCGCGAACTATTCACAAACAAGTAGTTGTTCTGCCCGTCCGGGCTTTCGCTGATCCGGTTCGGGGCCGGATAAAAGTCGATCGTCTTCGCCGCTACCGGGTTGATCCGGTTCCGCGGAATCACGTTCCCCGCAAACGGGACGCGCGGCGAGGTCAACGGATCGAAGATCGCAATCTGCTGGTTCGCGTTGGTCACCAGTCGGGAGAAGTCACCGGTTTTTTGTGCAGCCGTCGGCACGGTCCAGATCTGCGTCTGCGGATTCCGCTCCCGCAAACCTTCCAGCGACAGCATCCAGAACAGCTTATTCTTTCCGTTGAACACTTTCGGAATCAGCACCGGACCATCGACCCGGAAGCCAAACGTGTTGTTCTTGTAAGCCGGCTTCCGAACCCCCGCCGAATTCCGAGAGTAGCCGTTTGAAACCAACTTCTCGTTCTTGAAGAATTCAAACAGCTCCCCGTGAAACTGGTTCGTTCCGCTGCGGATGTTGATCGAGGTCGTCCCTCCGCCTACCCGGCCATACTGGGCGTCGTAAGTATTGGTAATCACGTTGACTTCTTCGATCGCCTGCAAGGCGGGCGCAAAGGAGGCCCCCCGGTTCCCACGGGTGGAAGTCAGGCCATCGAGCAAGACTTCGTTTTCTCCGCTCCGTCCGCCGTTGATCGAAACACTGTTCATGTTGCCGAAGGCGTAGAGTTCGAAGTTGCCCCAGTAGTTACTCGTCTTCGTCACGCCGGGCAGGGTGTACTGGAATTGAAACAGGTTCCGTCCCGCCGTCGACATATCGGCGATCAGCTTCTGATCAATGGTTCCCGATCGAACCGCCGTTTCCGTCTGCAGCAAAGGGGACGCAGCGGTGACGGTAACCCGCTCCGATAGCGAACCCACCTGCATCTGCACATTCAGATTTACGCGGTCCACCGCGCTCAATTGAAGCCCTTCCCGGAGTAACGGCCGAAAGCCGTCTTTCTCAAACCGGATCGCATACGCACCCGGCGGCAGGAACGGGGTCACGTACCGGCCGGACTCGTTGGTCACGGCCGCGTACTCGACCTTTCTATCCACGCTTTGCGCCGTAACACGCACGCCCGGGATCGACGCCCCCGACGCATCATTTACGTCTCCGGAAATTACCGCCCGAAACTCCTGGGCGTTAACAGCCGTCGTTAAGAACAGCAATCCAAGTAGAGCTCGCATGCAGAGACAATATCAAATGCGAGTTACGATTTGTTGACTAGTACTCGTACCAGGCAGAATGGGCCGACCAGCCGTGGCAGGACAAGCATTCTGTCGACGTCCATTCCTGGATGCAGGCCGGGCAAACGCCGCCGGTGTCGAACGTATGCCACGCGTGTCCACACGTGCACGCCCAGGTATCGGAAGCCTGCGGCTCCCAAGCGCACAAAGGGCAGCGAATCTTTGGGCCCGTTAAGCCCGTGTACTGGCCCTGCTCGGTCTCGGTGATTGTTGGCTTCCCCATGTCCTTTAGATGCCCGGCACGACGCCGAGGTTACAAAATGGCGAGCGGACGCATCGGAGCCCCTGTCGCCCCCTCCAACTTCAACGGCGCGCCGACGAACAGGAACTCTTTCACCCCCGCCTCCGCCAACTCTTCGAGCTGGAGCGCCTCAATGAGATGGATCCCCTTTTCGAAGAGTAAATGAACGTGCACCGGCATATCCGCCGCCGGAACCTTTTCAAA
>JAPKZA010000318.1 GCA_026394015.1 Acidobacteriota bacterium | reverse complement strand
TCGGGCCTTGCACAAACGTCCAGATCCGGCGTCCGGTCGTCGAGTCCTCCTCGATGATGTCCGTGCCGGTGATGTCGGTCGGCATCAGGTCTGGCGTGAACTGAATGCGCTTGAAGGTCAGCCCCAGGGTCGTCGCGATGGTGCGCACGAGCAGCGTCTTCGCCGTCCCCGGCATACCGGTAATCAGGCAGTGGCCGCCTACGAAAAGCGCGATCAGCACCTGATCAATCACTTCGTTCTGGCCGACAATCACCCGTCGAACCTGTTCGACGATGCGCGCTTCGGCTTGTTGAAATCGCTCGACGCGAGCCCGTAGCTCGGCGGTATCGAGGGAAGAAAGGGTAGTCGACATTTATTTGGAAAGCTCCAGGAGAAGTTTCTGGGCCGGGCGAAAACTGGGCGCGGCTTCTAAAGCGGAAAGCAAATTTTCGCGGGCTTGGTCAAGCTGCCCAGCGGCCCGGTAAGCCCGGGCCAAATTGTAATAAGACGTAGCCGCATCAATCGGCTTCGAAAACGTGGCGGCTTGAAACTCACGGATCGCTTTATCCGTGTTCCCAGCCTTCAGCCACAGGTCGCCCTGCAACCGATGCATCTCTTCGTCCTGCACCGGGTAGATGAAATTAATCCGTTCGAGCGCCCGGGCGGCTTCGCCGGGCTTACCTGCCTCATCGAGCAACTTCGCCAACTGCTTCAGCGTCGAAGGCCGGCGGCCCCCCACCTTTGCGTACTCGCTCAAACTCGCCATCGCACCAACGGTATTCTTCTTTTCAACAAAAGCATCGGCGAGCAACTCGTACGGGCATCCGGGCTCCACATAGTCCGGGTAAATCTTCTTCAGGGCTTCCGCTTCGGCAATGATCTTATCGAAGTTCTTGGCCTTCACTTCGGCACTCAAAGCCCGCAACCGCTTCGACCATTCGTCAAAGCCCTTCACCTGCGACTCGGTCGCCTTATCCAGCCAAGCCATAAACTCAACGTCAAACGCCTCGGGCTTCCTCTTCAAATGCCGCTCGACCACGACCGGCGTACTCGCCCCGGTGCCGAAGTCCCGCAGCATCGCCAGCAACGTCTGCCAGCCCCATTTCTCGTTGATGTAATCGCAGATCTTACCGGCCTGGAAGTAACTAACGATGACTTGATTCGGATAACTCGGCCGCGTAAAGCCCTTATCGAGCGTCGCAATCGGCAACAGCTTCTTATCTTTCAACGCCCGAATCGCCCCGGGGTCCAACCGGTCACCCCACTCCGGGTCCACCGCCGTCTCCTCATGTACCGCCAACCCCTCGGTAAACCACCGCGGCACCCGATGCTTGGTCGCCGATAGCGCATACACATGGCTCAATTCGTGCCACAACGTGCTCGCCCAATGGAACGACCCCGGCTTCCGACCCGACGGCGAATCCATCGCCACCACGTTCCCAAACGTCACCCCCAACGCCCCCAATCCCGGCAGCCCCATCGTCCGCACCGCGAAGTCTTCGTGGTTCGGATACACTTCCAACTGCACCGGTCGATCGAGCACCAACTCATACTTCTTCTCAAAAACGTTCACCGCCCGCTCAAGCTCCGCCTGAAAATACGGCCGCAGCAAATCGGCTTCTTTCTTCTCCAGCCGCAGGATAATCTTCCCCGTCTTCAGCGTGACGAAGTTCTTATACGTGTCCATCAGCTTCAGCGTGTTCACGGTCGCCGCATCGCGAAAGCCCGCTTCGTACGCCGCTTCCAGCATCGGCTTCGCCTCGTCCTCTTCGCCCAACCGCATCAGGTTCACGCCGAGTTCGCTCCGCGCCGGCAAGTACTGCGGGTTCATCTCGAGCGCCTTCCGATACAGCTTGATGCCCTCTTCATAACGCCGATTGATCACGAAAATCCGCGCCGAAAGCGTATAGCCCTCGGCGTAGGCCGGGTTCACCTTGTTCAGCCGATCCGTCCACTCCGTCCCCGGCTTGCCTTCCATCCAGTCAATTGTCGCCCGGATCATCAGCGCGTCCAGCGCCTCCGGCGAAATCGCCAAAGCTTTATCCGCCTGCAACGCCGCCTCGGTCTGATTGCCGTCTTCCATCGCAAACCGCGCCAACACCTCATGCGCCTCGTAAGCCTTTGGATCCTGCTTCAGCGCCCTTTCGGCGAACTCCACCGATTTCGGATCGAAGCCACCGGCCATTACCAGCGCCATCCCGATCAACGCCGGCGCATAATCCTTCTGCACCTCCAGCGCCTCTTCAAACAGCGCCGCGGCGTCTTCCCGTTTGTTCCGCTCCATATAGAACCGGCCCCACCGCACCCGCGGCTCCGGATTCTTCGGCTGCGCCTTCACCGCCGCCCGAAAGAAGTTATTGGCCTGCTCCGAGTTGTTCTGGTACCAATACCCTTCGGCCATCTGCAGCGCGTTCCCGCTCTGCGTCAGCTTCGCAAAGCACGCCTTCGCCTCGGTCAATTTCCCGTGCCGGTGCAAGCTCCGGCAATCCTGTGCCCAGGCCGTCAAGACGAACATCCCGAGCACAAGAAGTTTCACTTATCGATCTCCTCTTGCACCCGCGCCAGTTGCAGCAACAACGCCCCCAACTGCTTCCGATACTCATCGGCCGGCGTCGCGGCCTTCTCGTACTTCAACTTATCGATCTGCCCTTCAATCACTTCGCGCTGCGCCAGCAGGTTCTGCTTTTCCGGGCTCCGCGCCGCCTGCTGCAGCGAACCAAACCGCAACAAAGGCAACTGCCGCGCGAGCAAACCCTCGCCGTTATCCGGCCCCGGTGCCCGCACCCCACCGCCCTTCCCGGTATCTTCGAGCAGTGGATGCTCGGTCGCCAACCGCTTCTGCGTCTCGTAAAAAGCCGTCGTTTTCTGGTCGGCGTAAACGTAAGCCTCCAGCGCACTCACCGACTCGTTCTTATCCGAATCCGCGCTTGGGTCTCGAAACGCCTCGACGAGAAACCGCCCAAAAACCGTCGCGTTCTTCTCCGTACCCGCCCGCGTCGCCGTAATCACCGTGCGATACTCTCGCCGCAAGGCCTCAATCGAAGCCCCGCTCGCCGAAGTCGTGTTGATCACCACCTGCCGTCGCGAAGGCACAAACTCCAACTTTCCCGCGAGCTCTCCGGCCGTCAAATCCGGCCCCGGAATATTGAACTTGTAATCCTGCCCGTCAAAGGTCCCATGCCCGATCAACGTCACCACCAGAACATCATCGGCCTTGGCACCCTTCACCGCCTCATCGATCACGGCCTCAATCCGAGCCTTCGTCGCAATCGAACCCGTCAGCGTCGTCACCTTCACATTCGGCGTCGAACGCACCGCCTTATCCAGCTCCATCGCCAAGCTCGTGAACCGGGTCTCATACTCCGGCTCCCCGCCCAAACCGGCCACCGTAATGTACCAAGTCGTCGCCTGCAGCACCGTCGCGCAAAACGAACCCAGAAGTAAAACCCTCAAACCGCACCCCATTTCCGCCGCAACATCCATTCGCTGCCCCGCAGTAAAGCCAACACGAGAAAGACGATCGGAATGTTCCAAAGGTCCTTTACTTCGCGAGTCGTGATTCCGGCCTCGGAGTAAGTAATCTCCTCTGGCAACTTCTTCACTTCGTCGGGCTTCCAATACCGCCCGCCGGTCTGCGTGCTCAGCCGCTCCAACGTCTCTTTATCCTGCTCGGAATGGAACGCCTCGCTCACCCCGTCTTCCCGCCGGAAGCTCACCGTATCCCGGCCGACCTCTTCGCCCGCCCGTGTCGCGTACATTTCCACCAAATACGAACCCGGCTTCTCCGCCCCCCATTCGCCCAAAAACACGCCCGGTGACACCGGATCCGGCTGCAACTCCACCGTCGCCGCCACGCCCCCGGGCCCGCTGATCCGCGCTTCCACCTTCGCATCCGTCAACGGCAAATACTGCTTATTCCGTACCTCGGCCCGCAGCGGAATCGTCCGTTCATCGCTGAACACCGTCCGCGTCATCGCCGCCACGACGCGCCCGGGCGTCGCCCCCACCAACCACCGCGAAAGCTGCTGCCAAAAAACTTCGTGCGACTTATCTTCGAGCGGCTGCGACATCTGCCACCGCCAAGTCCCCGACGTCGCCAGCACCGCCGTCCGCCCCCGCCCGTAGTTCTGAATGATCCACAGCGGCAACCGACCCTTCTTCTCCGTAATCGCCTCGGCCAGCACCACAGCGCCCGGCTTCAACGTCCCGGCGGCCTGAAAATCGGCCAAATACGGCAGCTTCTTCCACCGTTCCACATTCTTCGTCGGGTCTTCTTCCAGGCGCGCGTAGATGCTCTCCCTCCCCGCCGTCGTCAGCTCCACCGTCGCCCGGTCCCGCTGAAACGTCGTCCGCCGCTCGCCCGGGTTCACCGGCAGCAACTCCGCCAAGGGACTCGCCCCGTAGCCCCCATCCGCCAACGTCGTCCGACCACCCAGAAACAGCAAGCCCCCGCCCCGCCGGTCGACAAACTGCTGCAGCAACTCCACCTGCGTCGGCGTGAAGTAGTTGGCTTCCACGTTCCCGATAATCACCCCTTCAAACGCAAACAACTCATCCAAAGTCGACGGGAAACCGCCTTCCAGCTCCGTCGGCGTATTAATCCCCTGCCGATAAATCTTGTTCTGCGTCGTCCGCAGCAGCGTCACGAGATTAATCGACCGATCCTCTTCGAGCGCCCGGCGAATAAACTTAAACTCCCATCGCGGCTCGCCTTCGATGTACAGAACCCGCGGTTTCCGGCTATCGACTTGCACCAGCCGCGTCAAGGCGTTGTTGCCCGTGTTCGTCTCGCCGTTCAAAGTCTGCACGGCCACCTGCACCGTTTTCGGCCCGGCATTGCCGGCGTTGAAGAGCAAATTCTCCACTTGCGGCGCCCCATCGGCCGCCAGCGTCACATCGCGAGCCGTCAGCGTTTTGCCGTTCTCACTCACCACAATCTTCGCCTTCTGCCCGGCGAAACCGCGTTGCTGAAAGCTCACCGTCACGCCCAACCGCGAATCCGCTAGCGCCCGCGCCGGCGTCTGCACGTCCATCAGCGCAATATCCTTCTCGGCCCTCTCACGCCCGTAGCCGATCGTATGCACCGGAAAGCGCCGACTCCGCAGCGTTGCCAGCGTCTGCCGGTCCACGCCCCCGGCCGTATCGCCCCCGTCGCTCATCACGATCAGCGCCCCAATCGGCAAGCTCGCCGACTCGGCCGCAATCTGCGCCAAGCCATCGCTTAACCGGCTTACTGGCGCCTGCGCCGTCAATCCCTTCCAATCCGCGGTCCGCTCCAAGCGCGCACCCATCTTGTAATAACGAACCTGAAACTTCTTCTTCAGCCCGTCCGCCAGCCCGCCTTCCAGCGTCTTGATCATCTCCTCGCGCCGCGTCGAACCGTCCTCGGCCAAGCCCATCGACTTCGAATCGTCGAGCAACACCGCCACAATATTCTGCTGTGGCTTGAGCGTCGCAATGCTCATCCCCGGCTGCCACAGCAGCAGCAGCACGATCGCGATCATCGTCGATTGCAACGTCCAAAGCACGATCGCCTTCGCGCGCTTCCCGTTATTCCACTTCGTAAACAACAGCCAGCCCACCACGGCCGCCGCCAGCACCGTCGCCGCCACCCACCACCACACACTCCAACCCGTCTGCAGCACTAAGCTGCCTTTCTGGTAAACCGTATATGGGTACTTGAACAGGAGTTCAAACATTAGTGGGACATCGCATAAATGATGTAGTTAATACCGATCCGATAAGCCAGCGAAGCGTAGCGCTCCGGATATTGCGGAGAGTCGGCCCACTCCCAAGCATCGCCTAAATCCATGTTGTGGCAGGCTCCTACCATCAACCGGCCCTTGTCGTCGTAAATCCCCCGCCAAGTATCCTTCACCCCGTCATACTCGTAAGTCTGATCAAACGGGTAGTTCACGATTCCCGGCACCTGAAACCGCTTGTCGAGATCATAGACAACCTGGAAGATCGGGTCCTTATTCGGGATATCCACCATCTCTCGATCCGGAAACACCCGCTTCATGGACAACATGAAAATGTCCCACTCCATCGAGCCGTGGAAGTCATCCGTCATGATGAAGCCGCCCTTCAAGAGATACTCCCGCAGCTTCTTACACTGCGCGTCGGTCAAGTCCCAATGCCCGGCTTCCACGGCATAAATCCACGGCCAGTTGAAAATCTCGTCCGACTCTAAATCCACCACCTGCTCGACCGACCGCACGTGCAACCGGCTCAGCCGCCGCACGCCCTGCACAAACTGCCGGTCCGCCTTCGGGTAGTCGATCGACCACGATCCCCGCATCGACCACATCCGGTCGTTGCTCTTCCAGTTCGGATACTTCAACCTTGCAAAAGCGAACTCCGTCTTCTCGTCCGCATCATTCGGCGTCGGCTGATCTTCCGATTCTTGAAACGGAAAATCCATGCCGCGCCGCATCCGCCGCTGGGCGTAGAGAGCGGTCCAGACCGTAAGGCCCAGGAGCAGCGCGATGATCAACGGCCGAAACTTGCGCATCACAGTATCACCTATAGACGCATATGCGAGGACGGAGGTATCGAAAATCTAGACTTAAGTTTACAAGGCTTTACATCGCAGCCAAACCACGCAAATTCCACCCACAAATCGTACTTCCCTGCCGCTTATCGCCCGCCGGTCCCGCCCAGTGCGTTTCCAGCGACAACCAACCGCGATAGCCATCGTTCCACAACCCGGCCACTTGGCCTTTCCAATCCACGTCCCGCGTACCGACCGGGCCCCAATGCGGCGTGTGCCCTTCCATGTGGCAGTCTTTGGCATGCACGTGAACCACCCGATCCTTCGGCAACAACCCATAGCCACCGGGGTACGGATTCTCGCCGGAAACCAACGCGTTTGCCGGGTCCCACACCAACTTCAAGTTCGGATGCGGCAACGCGTGCAACAGCTTCGCCGACTCTGCCGCCGTGGCGATATTGCAAGCATGCTCGTTTTCCAACCCAATGATCAAATCGTGCTCGGCCGCCTGATCGGCCAACTCTTTCAGCGCCGCCACCACCGCGTCAAAACATTGCTCCGGGGCCACGGTCCGCCAATACGAGAACACGCGGATGATCTTCGCACCCATGAGCTTCGCAATCTCGAAGGCATGCTGCGCCAGCGCCGCCTGATCGGCCATCGTGTACTTGGCGTTGAACATGTCCTGTTGAAAGCGGGTATCCACCTCCGGACCGTTCTCGAGCGTACACTTCAGAATCGGCGAGGCGATCGAAATCACTTCGATCCCTCGCTCGTCCAGCATTGCTTTTGCCTGGTTTAGCTCCTCAGTCGTCAGGTCCATAATATTCTTGCCGAACACCACCCGGAGTTCAGCCCCGGTCATGCCAATAGCAGCCATCGAGTCCAGGGCCAACCCAAAATCGGTGGGGGAAAATTCGTCGGTGATTGATGCGATACGGAGTTTCGGTTCCATGACAAATTGTTATTGTATCTTCGAAGCCAGCTGTTCCGGGGTCGTCGCCGGCAATTGGCACGTAAAGTTTTCGCAAATATAAGCCGTCGCCGTCTCCGTCACCATCGCACGGACCACCTCCAACGGGTAGTCCACATCCGCCCGCATCACGACTTGATGCGGCGCAAACCCCCGACGGACTACTTCCGCCAACGCCCCGATCTCCTCTCCCGCCAAAACTATCTGCCGCGGCTTGCTCTGGGCGAATAGATAAGCGCACAGCATCTGCGGCACCGCCATCGTCTGCTGTGCCATCCGGTCTCCGAACGCTGCAATCGTCCGCTCGGCCTGCTGCTGAAAATCCTCCCGCCCCAACATCGCCGCCAACCGCAACAGCAACATCGTTGCCATCGAATTCCCACCCGGCTCCGCCCCGTCGTAGTCTTCTTTCAATCGCAAAATCAACGTCGAATCGTCCGCCGTCGTCGAATAGAAGCCACCCGCCGGATCCGCAAACCGCTCGACCATCTGCACGGCGATTTGCTCAGCCAGCCGCAAATCCTCCAGCGAAAAGAGCGTCTCGTAGAGGTCCACCAACGCCAAGCCGAAGAACGCGTAATCATCCAAAAACCCGGGAATCGCCGCGTTCCCATCCCGATACCGCCGCAGTAACAACCCGTCTTTCCAAAGGTTCGCGACAATCGCATCCGCCGCGTTTCGCGCCGCCTCGGCATAGCGCGGCTCGTTCAAAACCTGCGCCCCCTTCGCCAACGCCGAAATCATCAGCCCGTTCCAACCCGTCAGAACTTTATCGTCCAGATGGGGCCGGGGCCGCTCCCCGCGCGCGGCCATAAGCTTCTCGGTCGCCTCCGCAATCGCGTCGCTCACCTCGCCCACCGGGACATCGAAATGCTCCGCCGTATGCCGGATCGATTTGTCGACGAACAAGATATTCCGACCCGTAAACTCGCGATGCGGATCTTCGTCCACATTGCCCTCCGGCTTAACCCCAAAGTGGTCGCAGAACCAAGCCGCCTGCAGCTGCCCCAGCGTCGCCTCCAACTCCTCCTGGCTCCAAATATAAAACGCCCCCTCGCTCTTTTCCCCCGGCTGCTCCGGGTCCGCCGCGCTATCGGCGTCCTCGGCCGAATGGAACCCTCCCGAATCATCGGTCATGTCCCGCAGCACGTAGTCGAAAATGTCCCGCGCCTCAATCGCGAAATTGTTCTCGCCCGTTATCTGAAAAGCCTCCAGATACGAAACCGCCAACTGCGCCTGGTCGTACAGCATCTTCTCGAAATGCGGAACGAACCAACGCGCGTCCACCGAATACCGATGGAAGCCCCCGCCCAACTGGTCGTTCATGCCGCCCTGCGACATTTCGTCCAGCGTCTTCACCGCCATCGCCAACGCCTCTTCGTTCCCCGTCTGCTTGAAGTACCGCAGCAGAAAGTTAAACACCACCGGCCGCGGAAACTTCGGTGCCTTGCCGAACCCGCCCACCTTGGCGTCGTAGCTCCGCCGGAACTGGTCGAACCCCGTCTCGATCACCTTCGGGTCCACCGCCCCACTCGCCTCCACCACCGCATGTCGCTCCAACTCCTCCACCACGCTCCGGCCCGACTCTTCAATCTTCGCCCGGTCCTTCCTCCACGACTCCGCCAAATGCGTCAACAGCGTGCGAAAACTCGGCCGCCCATACTTGTTCTCCGGAGGAAAATACGTCCCCCCATAGAACGGCTTCAACTGCGGCGTCAGCCACACCGACATCGGCCAACCGCCTCCCCCCGTCGTCGCCTGCACAAACGCCATATAGACGCGGTCCACGTCTGGCCGCTCCTCCCGGTCCACCTTCACCGGCACAAAGTGCGCATTCAAAATCGCCGCCGTCGTCTCGTTCTCAAACGACTCCCGTTCCATGACGTGGCACCAGTGGCAGGTCGAATACCCCACCGACAGAAAAATCGGCTTGTCTTCCCGGCGCGCTTTCTCAAACGCCTCCTCCCCCCACGGCAACCATTCCACCGGATTATGAGCGTGCTGCAAAAGGTACGGGCTCTGTTCGTCAACTAGGCGATTCGTAGGCATATTCATTCAGGGTACAGTGTCAACGATGACCCCACTCGACAAGCTAATCGAATTCCTCCGCATCCCCACCGTCGCCGCCGACCCCACCCACGCCCCCGACGTCCGCCGCGCCGCCGAATGGGTCGCCGCCGAACTCTCGATCCTCCCCCACGTCGAGCTCATCGAAGCCCCCGGCCGCCACCCCCTTGTCTACGCCGAATCCCTCCTCGCCCCCGGCCAACCCCCCCCCCCTTCGAACCCGTCATCAAAAACGACAACATCTACGCCCGCGGTGCCTGCGACGATAAAGGCCAAACGCTCATCCTCCTCGCCGCCCTCCGTCGACTCATCGAACGCGACGGCCGCCTCCCCTGCAACATCAAGGTCCTCATCGAAGGCGAAGAAGAATCCGGCGGCGAGCACATCGAAGCCTACGTCCCCGCCCACGTCGAAAAACTCGCCGCCGACGCCGCGGTCATCTGCGATACCGAAATGTTCGCCCCCGGCCTGCCCGCCCTCTGCACCGGCCTCCGCGGCATCATCTACGGCGAAATCCACGTCCACGGCCCGGCGCAGGATCTCCACAGCGGCTCCTACGGCGGCGCCGCCCCCAACCCGCTCATGGCCATCGCCGAGATCCTAACGGCCCTCAAATCCCGCGACGGCCACCTGCTGATCCCCGGTTTCTACGACGACGTCCGCACCCCTTCCCCCGAAGAACTCGCCGCCTGGGCCAGCCTCCCTTTTGACGAAGAGCACTATCGCGTCACCGAAGTCGGCTCCCCCGCCCTCACCGGTGAACCCGGCTTCGACGTCTTCCTACGCACTTGGGCCCGCCCCACTCTCGAAGTCCACGGCATCGTCGGTGGCTTCATCGGCGAAGGCGGCAAAACCGTCATCCCTGCCCACGCCTACGCCAAAATCAGCACCCGCCTAGTCCCCGACCAAGACCCCCTGAAATCCGTCGACCAACTCCGCGCCGCCATCGCCGCCGCCACCCCGGCCGGCGTCACCGCCGAGTTCCGCCTCCACCACGCCGCCCCGCCCTCCGTCGTCGACCCCAGTCACCCGCTCATCGCCAAAGCCGCCGCAGCGCTCACCGAAACCTTCGGCCGCCAGACCGTCTATATCCGTTCCGGCGGCTCCATCCCTATCGTCGGCCTCTTCCTGCGTTCGCTCGGCATCCCTAGCATCCTGATGGGTTTCGGCCTCCCCGACGACAACTGCCACTCCCCCAACGAGAAGTTCCATCTGCCGAATTTCCATCAGGGCATCGACGCCGTCGAACGCTTTCTGCTTTCGCTGTAGCCTACTTCCGCCGCTTCAACCGATTCTCATACCAAACCACGTTCTTCGAATTCTGCCCGGCGACTAACACGTCCAAGTCCCCGTCCCCATCCATATCCACCAGGCGGATGTCATAAGCCGCCTGGTCCAAATGGATCACGCGAGTAAAGAACTCCCCCTTCCCATCGTTCTCAAACCACGCACAAACCATCGAATCCTTCGCGCAGGTCACCGCGTCCACGCTCCCATCCCCGTCAATATCCCCCACCGCCAAGTCATGCGGCCCCACCAGCGTCGAATCGATCTCATGCGCTTTCCACGTCGGCCCCTCATACCAAACCACCCCCGTCCCGTGCCCCCGCGTCGCCAGAAAATCCATCCTCCCATCCCGGTTCACATCAACGATGGCGATGTTCGTCGCCCCCGGCTGATCCACCGTAATCGACGGCGACAGATCCGGCGTTACCAACAAGGCATAAATATAGCCCGTCCAGAATTACCTCATTTTCGACACCGAACCGCCTCTTTTTGAAAAGTACTTTGCGTAAGGGAGCGACCGCCGCCCTCTCCTGCCTCTTCCGCAGCCAGCATCGATTCCCGTTGAAACGCCCAGGCACTCCCCTTCGAGTCCCCTCTTTCCCTCTCCCTTTCCGGCCGTTTCCCCTCTTAGTTGACCCGCGGCGGCGGCCCACTCAACTTCCTCAGGTCCGTCCACAGCCAAAGAT
>JAPKZA010000227.1:15214-42032 GCA_026394015.1 Acidobacteriota bacterium | reverse complement strand
ATGAACTCCCGCATCAACAGCCTCAGAAACGGCAGCCGAACCGTCATCGTCGACCACACCGGGGCCCCCGGGCTCGCCTTGCTCTCCGGCGAAGACATCGCCGAATATCGCGCCATGGTCGCCGAATACTCGCGCTACCTATCTCCCCGGGATCGTGTCGAAACCGGCATCGTCCAAAGAATCGTCGATGCCCAGTGGCGCCAGTTACGCAACTCCCGGCTCCAAACGCTCGAACTGGAAAGCTGCCTGGCCGACGTGCGCGAAACCGAGTACCCCGGGGTGGCACCCCAACTGGTCGGCGCCATCGATCTCTTGATGGCCAGCCGGATGGCCTTCGATGCAAAGATACCCCAGCGACTCCAGCGGGAAGAGGCGGCCCTCGTCCGGCTCATCAATGCCAGCCTCCGAGAACTAAACATGCTCCGGAAGCTCAATCCCATGCCCAAATCGCCGGTTCGGCCCCGTACCGAATACCTCGGGCCAGACGCCGGCCCCGTCGACAATCTCTTCCGCGATGAGCAACCGGAAGGGCAAGAAAACAAACAGGAAACTGCCCCCGTCGACAACGAGCGAAGCCAACTCGAAACCGCCTGGAGCCCCGTTCTGGAGCGCCCCGCCAAGCCGTTAGTCCGCGCCGTCGGCTCCAGCGTCGAAGGCAATGCGTTCTCTGACCAGCCGGAGCCGCCTTACTAGCCCAAACTCGGCCCGGCGCGCCGTTTCCGGGCGATCAAAACAGTCCAGAGCCTCACCGGTACGGCGAAGCTCTGCCCAAAATCAAATCCTAGCCGATCAGTTCGAGCGTGATCTTCTTGGCCGCCACGTCCAAATTGGTGATCCGGAAGCTCCGCACCTGGCCAATCTTGATCGTGTTGGTCGTCTTCGGGGCCGGCTCGCCGCCCTTTCCTTCTTTCCACTTGGCCGTCAGCATCGCCGTCAAGGCGCTCACGTCCACCGAACCGCCGCCACCAGAAGACTTCTTGCCCGGCGCAGCCTCGTCCTTCTTCTCTTCGGCCAAGCGACACTCGCCCAGCACGCCCTCAGCGACCTCAACCTTCAGCAGGTTCGACCGCACATCGGCCACCCGCGCCGTCAGCGTATCGCCCACGTTATGCTCGCCAATAAAGTCGTCCGTCTTGGTCGGCTGCAACTGCTTCAAGCCCAACCGGATCCGCCGCCGATCCTGGTCCACTTCCAGCACGATCGCCCGCACCACCTCGGCCACCTTCACCACGTCCTTCGGGTGATCGATCCGCTTCTCGTTCACCATGTCGCCGATATGGATCATGCCGTCCACGCCGTCGCCCAGGTCCACAAACGCGCCGAAAGCCTGGATGCTCGTGATCGGAGCTTCCACAATCGAGCCCACCGGATACTTCTTCACGGCCTCGCCGAACGGATCGCCCAGGGTCTGCTTCAAGCTCAGCTGGATCTTCTTATCCGCGGGCTTGAAGTCGAGAATCACGACCTCTACTTGGTCGCCGACGTTCACCATGTCCGAGGGCTTCCGAACCTTCTTCGCCCACGACATCTCGGACACATGGACCAATCCATCCACGCCCGGGGTCAACTCCACAAACGCGCCAAAGTCGGTCAACCGCGCCACGGTTCCCGTGAACCGGTCGCCCACTTTGAACTGATCAGCCGCCGCGGCCCACGGATCCGGAATCAACTGCTTCAGGCCCAGCGAGACCTTCTTCGAGTTCTTGTTGATCTTGAGGATCTTAACTTCCAGCTCGTCCCCAATCGTCACGACGTCGGAAGGCTTGCCCACCCGATGCCAACTCATATCGGTCACGTGCAGCAGGCCGTCCACACCGCCCAAATCCAGGAACGCCCCGAAGTCGGTCACGCTGCGAACCTTGCCCTTCACCACCGACCCTTCCTGCAACAGCAGGAACGCGGCTTCCTTGTTCTTGGCCGCCTCTTCTTCCAGAATCACCCGACGGTCGACGACGACGTCTTCCTTCACCGTGTCCAGGTTGATGATCCGGCACTCGATCTCTTGCCCCACCAGCTTCGCCAGTTCGATCGCGTCGCGCGTACCGCTGCGCGATGCCGGCATGAATGCCCGCGAACCAGCCACTTCCACACGCAAGCCGCCCTTCACGGCTTCCACCACGCGACCGCCAATGTTGCGCTTGTCCTCAAACGCCGCCTGCAGCTCGCTCCAGTCCTTCGGCCGCTCCACCTTCAACGGGGAAAGCTCAAGCGTTCCCTCCTCCGTCCGGCCGGTCACGGAAACCTGAATAAGGTCCCCTACCTGCATGTCCGGCAATCCATTGACGAAGGCTGACTTCAGAAGCACGCCTTCCGACTTGCCTCCCAGATCGATAAAGATCGAGTCGTCATTGATCGCGGCAATGGTCCCTTTCAGGACGCCACCTTCGACGGGTTGCGACTCCACGGGCGCGGTCTGCTGGAGCTCGAATTGTTGGAGGATGTCGCCGAAATTCGATTCGTCCGGATTGGCTACCGGCTCTTCTAACGGCTGATCAACGGGGTTTGCAGGATTCATGCGGGTTACGGATACCCCCATATTGTGTCATACCCGCCGCCCCCGCCGCTACGCTCAGCCGCCAGACTCCGGATCCGCCACTCCCATCTGCGTCAGCCGGTATCGCAACGCGTTCCGCGTCAACCCCAGCAGCCGCGCCGCCTGGCTCTTATTCCCCCCTGCCCGCCGCAGCCCTTCCCGGATCAGCGAATGCTCGAACTCCTCCAGCGTCATCCCCGGAGGCAGGAACGGAGCCTCCCCGCTGGCCAAGGTTTGCCGCCCCGGAGACATGTCGAGCCGTACCTCTCCGGCCTCCAGCACGCTGCCGCTGGCCAGCACCAAACTCCGCTCCATCACGTTCTCCAACTCCCGCACATTCCCCGGCCAATGGTACGCCGCCAGCTTCTCCACCGCCCCGGTCGAAAGCGTCCGCACCGGCGAATCCAGCTCCGCCGCATGCTTCTTCACGAAGAATTCCGCCAGGTACGGAATGTCCTCCCGCCGATCCCGCAGCGGCGGAATGTTGATCGGCAGCACGTTCAGCCGGTAGTACAAATCCTGCCGGAAAGTCCCCTGCTCCAGCGCCGCCCGCAGGTCCACATTCGTCGCCGCGATCACCCGCACATCAATGTGCCGGGTCTTGTTGCTCCCCAGCCGTTCGAACTCCCGCTCCTGTAAAATCCGCAGCAGCTTCACCTGAATCGCCGGTGCCACATCCCCGATCTCGTCCAGGAAAACCGTCCCCGTATCCGCCAGCTCGAACTTACCCGGCTTCGTCGTGCCCGCCCCCGTGAAGGCGCCCTTCTCGTAGCCGAACAGCTCGCTCTCCATCAGGTTCTCCGGAATCGCCGTGCAGTTGATCTTCACAAACGGCTTGTCCCGCCGCGGCGAATACTGGTGAATCGCCCGCGCAATCATGTCCTTCCCTACCCCGCTCTCGCCCGCCAGCAGCACCGTCGCCCGGCTCGGCGCGGCCCGCAGCACCGTCGCAAAAACCTCCTGCATCCGGGCGCTCCGGCCAATGATGTTCTCGATCTGGTACCGCCCGCCCAGCTCCTCCCGCAGCCGCTGGTTCTCCTCCCGCAGCGCCTTTACCTCCAAGGCCTTCTCGACGACCGCCTGCAAGTGGTCCAGCGAAAATGGCTTCTGTACGAAGTCCACCGCCCCCGCCTTCATCGCCGCCACCGCCGTCTCCACGCTGCCGAAAGCGGTCATCACCACCACCGGAATCCCCGGCCGCAAAGCATGGATCCGCCCCAGCAGCGTCAGCCCATCCTCGCCCGGCAGCCGCAGGTCCGTCAGAATCACATCGGCCCGTTCCAGGCGCGGCATCGCGTCCTCGGCCGAGCCCGCCGTCTCCACTTCGTAGCCCGCCGTGCTCAAGTGCAACTGCACCACCCGCCGCAGCCGATCCTCGTCCTCAATCACCAAAATCCGCATACTCATTCCCCCAGACTCACCGGCAGCAGGACCCGAAAAATGCTGCCCTTCCCCGCCTCGCTTTCGAGGTCGATCCGCCCGCCATGTTCACTCACAATCTTGGCCACAATGGGCAACCCCAGCCCGACGCCGTCGCGCTTGGTCGTAAAGAACGGGTTGAAGATCGACTCCCGATGCTCCGGCGCAATCCCCTCGCCCCGGTCGATCACCGCGATCTCCACGGCGTCATCCACGAGGCGCGTCCGCAGCGTCACAATCGCGCCCGCCGGGCTCGCCTGCGCCGCGTTCACGACCAGGTTATAGATCACCCGCTCCATCCATTCCCCGTCCAGCGGCACCGGGCGAATCGCCGGGTCGTAGTTCTTGTAGACCGTCGCCGTCGGCGCCGGGCTCATCCGCTCGAACTGCTGCACCGCCCGGTCCAGCACGGCATGCAACTCGGTCGGCACCCGGTGCAGCGCCACCGGTCGGGCGAACTCCAAAAACCGGCCGATCAGCGAGCTCGCCCGGTCCACTTCGGTCGTGATGAACCCGGCCATCTCCTGCGCCATCTCATTGCCCGCCGGCAACTGCTTCTGCAGCATCTCCGCCGACGCGCGAATCGTCCCGATCGGGTTCCGCAACTCGTGCGCCAACCCCGCCGTCAACTGGCCTAACGCCGCCAGCCGCTCCGATCGCCGCACCGCGTCTTCCGCCGCGACCAAGCTCTGATTGGCCCGCGCCAGGTCCTCCGCCGCCGCTTGATACCGCTGCGCCTCCGCCCGATTCGCCCGGGCGAGCTGATACGTCAAATAGCCCACGAGCGGCAGGAAGATGATCCGCAGCAGCAGCTCCTCCCATTCGACGAGGTACCGGCCCAGGTCCGACCAATCGACGAACAGCAGAAACGACATGTAGGCCACGCAAGCCAGCGCCGTCACGACAGCCGTCGCCAGCGGCCCCGTGGTCGTCGCCGCGCTCACGACGGGCAGCATCAGAATCGGGTAGTAGCTCGAGTTGATCGAGGCCGTATAGCCGATCACCAGCCAGCACAGAATCAATTTGATCGCGATCGGCAACAGCTTGCCCCGCTCGGTCTGAAACACCGCCACCCGCGGCTCGGCGACTTGCAACAGCGCTAGGGCAATGATGCAGGACACCGACGGCACGTCGTGGAACGGACTCGCCGCCGCCAGCGCGGCAAAGAACAGCAGCCACACCAGATCCGGCGCCGAGACAAAAGGGTTCCGCACGCCCTCATCTTATCGTGGAACCCTCACTACAACCGCGGCAGCACCTCGCCACAACTCCCCCGCAACGAGACCGCCACCCGATCCGAAAACGGCGTCTCCTCCTGATTCACCTCGATCACATACCGGGCCAAGTGCAACAAACCAGCCGCCGGATACACCGTCGCCGAAGTCCCCGCTACCAGCAACACATCGGCCTGCGACACCGCCCGCTCAGCTTCGTCCCATACGATCCGCGGCAAGCTCTCCCCGAACCAAACCACGCCGGGCCGCAGCATCGCGCCGCACTCGGGGCAAGGCGGAGGCATCTCCTCGGTCGACCGGTCGCGCCGCTGGTAGCTGCAGGCGCTACAACGGCTATGCCAAATGTCCCCGTGGATCTTCAGGATCCTCTGCGAACCCGCCAGGTCGTGCAGTCCATCCACGTTCTGCGTGATCAGCGTAAAGCGGGGCGTTCGCCGCTCCAGCTCGACCAGCGCCCGGTGACCCGCGTTCGGCTCCGCCGCCGCAATCAACCGCCGCCGCCAGAGATACCACTCCCACACCAGTTGCGGATCCCGCGCGAACGCCTCCGGCGTCGCCAACTCCTCCGGTCGAAAATTCCGCCACAGCCCGCCGGGCCCCCGAAACGTGGGAATGCCGCTTTCGGCGGAGATCCCCGCGCCGGTTAGCACGGCAATGGACTGGGCTTCCCTAAGGTCGATCATGCCTGTGAGGCCATGCGGCCAGCCAAGCCACGACCGTCAAGATCCAGATCCCCTGCGAAACCAACAGGTGGACAATCTGCATCCAGCCCGGGGCCGCCAGCAGGATGTTCAGGAAGCCAAGCGCCACTTGCACCCCCACCAGACCTGCCGCCCAATAGAGTCGCCGCACCGCGGCCAACACCCCAAACAGAAACAGCGCCGTCGTCCCCGCCACGAACGGATGGACAATCCGCAACTGGACGAGAAAGTGCTGTCCGGCCGTCAGATCTTCGCGGATCCGAGCAAACAGCCCCGCCCCGAGCGTCGGGGGAACCGGGAACAGCGTATCGCCAAGCGCCGTGATCGCCCCGGTGATGTTCGTCAAGATCAGAGCACCCAGCGCGATCCCCAACAGCCGAAAGCCGATCCTCGACGGAGCCAACACGCGACGAGCGTCCAATAGCCAGGCCGATGCCGTCGCCGTCGCCACAAGCAGCAGCGTGTTCGTCAGATGGATCGAGATCACCACCGCCCGGCTCACCGACGCATCGTTCACCACCAACTGCTTCTTCACGAGCACGGCCCCGATGAACCCTTCCACGAGAAGGAAGAACAACGCCGCCAAGGCGCAGTACAGAGCCGGACCACGGCCGCGTTTGCGCCAGATCCAACCGACCAGCGCCAACGCGATGAAGCCGCATAGGCCACTTGTCACCCGGTGGGTAAACTCAATCACCTTCTTCGCGCCGGCCGCCTGCGGAATCACTTCGCCGTCGCACAGCGGCCAATGATCGCCGCATCCCGCTCCGGCCCCGGCAATCCTGACCCACGCGCCGAACAGGATCACCGCCACCAAGTAGGCGACGTAGAACCAAGCTAGTTTGCGCATGGCGGCTAGGAGAGAATCTTCTTGTGTACGACCCCGGCAATGTCGGTCAACCGGAAATCCCGCCCGCTGTATCGGTACGTCAGCTTTTCATGGTCCATACCCATTAGATGCATCACGGTCGCGTGGAAGTCATGAATATGCATCCGATCTTCCGCCGCGTGATATCCAATCTCATCGGTCGAACCATAAACAAATCCCGGCTTGACGCCCGCGCCGGCCATCCAAATCGTGTAGCCGTAGGGGTTGTGATCGCGTCCGTTGCCGCCTTGCGAAATCGGCGTCCGGCCGAACTCGCCAGCCCAGATCACAAGCGTATCGTCGAACATCCCGCGAGCCTTCAGATCCTTCAACAAGCCCGCGATCGGCTTGTCGACTTCGTAAGCATTTTCGGTGTGTTTGTTGAACAAATCGGAGTGCTGGTCCCACTTGTAGCTGTGCGTCGCCTGCACGAAACGGACGTTCTTTTCGCTCAACCGCCGGGCCAACAAACACTGCCAACCGAAGTCGGCGGTCTTCGGATCGTCCATGCCGTAGAGCTTCTTGGTGGCCTCGCTTTCCTTCTCGACGGCGAAGATTTCCGGGGCCTGCGTCTGCATCCGGAACGCGAGCTCGAAGGCCTGAATCCGGGCTTCCATGTTCGGGTCGAACTGGCGCATCTCGGCATGGCGGCGGTTCACGTTCTGGATCATGTCCAGTTCGTAGCGCTGCTGTTCCGGCGTCAGCCCTTTGTTGACGAGGTACTGAATCGGCTCGTTCTTGATCTCGTCCACCTTCATGCCCGAGTGGCCGATGGGGGTGCCTTGAAACGCGCCGGGCAGGAACGCGGCACCAAAGTTTTTGGCTCCACCGTGGGACAGCGTCGGCTTGATCGTGATGTAACCGGGCAGGTCCTGATTCTCTGTTCCGAGGCCATAGACGGTCCACGCGCCCATACTCGGCCGGACGAAGGTCGAACTCCCAGTGAAGGACTGCAACAGCGCCGCGCCATGGTCGACGCCCTCGCCGACCAGCGACTTGACGATGCAGAGATCATCGACACAGGTCCGGATGTGCGGGAACAGGTCGCTGACCAGAATGCCGCTTTTGCCGCCCGGACGAAACTCCCACGGCGACTTCATCAGCGGCCCCGGCGCTTCATCCGCAAACGCCAGCGGGCGTTTGATCGGCAGCGGCTTGCCGTGATCGCGGACCAGCCGTTCCTTGAAGTCGAACGTGTCGATGCTCGACGGCCCGCCGTGCATGAACAGGAAAATCACCTTCTTCGCCCGCGGCGCAAAATGCGGCTTGCGGGGGAGAAGCGGGTTCGAGTCGGCCGTCGCGGCCTCGGCCATCATCTTCAGGAAGCCGAGATAGCCGATGCCGCCGCCGGCGGCGCGCAGAGCAGCGCGGCGCGACATCGGCTTTACGCGCTTCGAAAAGAGCTCTTGAATCGGGTCTTTCTTCACTTGGTCCATGGCTCTACCCTCTAGTCGACGTACATGAATTCGTTCGAAGCGATCAACACCCGGCAGGCGCTCTGCCAGGCATCCGCTTCCGTCATTTTGCCCGCGAACTTCTTCTGGAAGCTGTCCACGTAGCTGAGAATGCCGTCGGCTTCGGCGGCCGTGGCTTCCCGATTCAGGATGCGCTTAATCGCCCAGTCGACGCGTTCGCGTCCGGTGGGCCGATCCTTCACCAGACTCTCAGCTACCGCCTGCGCTTGGTCGGCGACGAACTTGCTGTTCATCATGAACAGGGCTTGCGGGGCGACGTTGGTGGAGATGCGCTTGCCTTGCGGCGTGGTCGCATCGCCGAAATCGAACAAGTTCAAAAGTGCCGGGAGATTCGCCCGCCGCAGCGGCAGGTAGACCATCCGACGGGTCTGCGTCTCAGGGTTGATGCTGAGCCGGCCGTTCGAGTTTTCGCCGTCGGTGCCGAAGCCGCTTTGCAGCGTCCCGCCCATCTTCGTATCGAGCTTGCCGGAGATGCCGAGCAGGGCATCGCGCATCTCTTCCACCTGGAGCCGTCGGCGCACCGCCCGAGAGAAGAGCCGGTTTTCCGGATCCGCCTTGGCCTGGGCTTCGGTGGTCGTGCTCGCCATCTGGTAGGCGCTCGTCAGCATCAGTTTGCGATGCATCGCCTTCACGCTCCAGCCGGACTTGACGAACTCGGCGGAAAGGTAGTCGAGCAGCTCGGGATGGGTCGGGCGCTCGCCCATCTTCCCGAAGTTATCGGGGGTCCGGACGATGCCTTCGCCGAAGTGCCACTGCCAAATCCGGTTCACCATGACGCGGGCCGAAAGCGGATTCTCGGGACTGGCGAGCCACTCGGCCAACTCGAGCCGGCCGCTGCCTTTCTGGACGTTGGGTTGGGCACCGTCCGCCATGACGACGGGGAAGAGCTTGGGAGCCGCTTCGCCGAGCGAGCCGTAGTCGCCGCGCAGGAAGACCTTCTGCTGGACGACGTCGCCTTCCTGCACCGCGCAGGCCATCTCGGGCTCGGGGGGCAGGCCTTCCTTCAGTTTCGCTTGCTCGGCCTTCAGCGCAGCGAACTCCGCTTTGGCGGCGGCGCTGGCCTTGTTGTTCACCATGAGATCGGAGACACCCATCGGCCCCGCGTTCTCGAAGATCTCGCCGAAGAACCGATCCTTCTCGTTGATGAGTTTCGGCTTCTCCGAGAGCATATTCTTTTCGTCGATCTGGCGGCGCTGGGGCTTCCGATAGCCCTCCAGCTTCTTATGCCAAGCAGCCAGGCTGGCTGCGGACGAGGTCGCAAACCCTTGGGCGATCGCTTCAGCCGCGGCGTCATCGGTTGCTTTATCCCAGTCGGCGAGCCAAGCGCGGGGGACTTCCTTGGCTGCAAAATACTTCACCCAGCGGCCGAGCATTTTCTCGTCGAGCTTGCGGGCGGCGGCGACGTCGGCGACCTTCGCCTTCTTGAGCTCTACCTCACGCGAGGCCATGAGATACGCGGGAATCTGGGGGACCAACTCTTCCTGGAGGCGACGGCGCTCCCTCTCGATCGCGATCTCGAGGTCGATCTTCTTGTGCTCGACGAGCGCCTGGCCAGCCTCGTATTTCTCGTACTCTTCCTTGGGAACCAAGGGGGTGAAGAGGAGCTTCGAGACGTGGCTTCGGTCGTCCTTGAAATTCTTGGTGGAGGCGAACATCCCGACCATACCGTAGTAGTCTTTGGCGTAGAGCGGGTCGAATTTGTGGTCGTGACAACGGGCGCAGGCGAGGGTGACGCCGAGGAAGGTTTTCGACACCACGTCGACCTGCTCGTCGTAGATGTCGGAGAGCATCTTCTCTTTATCCTGCTGAGCGACCGCCTTCGCGCCGAGCGCCAGAAAGCCGGTGGCGATGATGCCTTCGCGGTTCAGGCCGGGCTTGCCGTCACGGGCGGGGAGGAGGTCACCGGCGATCTGTTCCTTGACGAACTGGTGATAGGGCAGGTCCTTGTTGAAGGCGTCGATGACGTAGTCGCGGTACTTGTAGGCGTAGGGATAGCGGTGGTCTTCGTCGTTGCCGGTGGAGTCGGCGAAGCGGGCGACATCGAGCCAATTGCGGCCCCATTTTTCGCCGTAGCGCGGGGAGGCGAGGAGGCGCTCGACCACCTTGTCGAAGGCTTGCGGCGAGCGGTCGGCGAGGAACTCTTTCATCTCGGCTTCAGTGGGGGCGAGGCCGGTGAGGTCGAAGGTGGCGCGACGGAGGAGAGTCAAGCGGTCGGCGGGCGGGGCCGGGGTCACCCCTTTTTCTTCGAGCTTAGCGAGGAGAAACGCATCGACGGGGGACTTGCCCCAAGCCTTGTTTTTTACGCTGGGGACGGCTTGCGGTTGGACCTTCTGGAAAGCCCAGAACTGCCGATCTTCCTGGCTGAGTTTATTGCCGTGTTTGCGGGTTCCGCTGGGGTTGGTGGCGGCGACGCCGACCTTGGGATCATAGCCGGGCCAGGCGGCACCCATGGTGACCCACTCGCGCAGGGCGGCGACTTCGTGATCCTTCAGCTTGCCCATCGGAGGCATCTTGAGTTTGCCTTCGTAGCTCGTGACCTGGAGGAGCAAGCTCTGCTCTGGGCTTTCGACGTTGACGAGGGAACCGCTGCCTCCGCCAGCCATGAAGGCCGCGGCGCTGGACATGTCAAGACCCGAGGTTTTGACGTTGGCGTTGTGGCACATCTGGCATTTTTGGGCCAGGACGGGGCGGACGTTTTTCTCGAAGAACTCGGTTTGATCCGGCTTCGGAACTTGGCATAATGCTAGGGAGCCGAGGGTCACGGTCAGCGTTACGATACGGGTCACGATCATCAATTGGGAGCACCTTATCCAGTATCATTAAGCTATCTGAATTATCGGCCCAAGTCAAAGGAGGGGAGTGCCCATTTCGGACCACGAAAAGTTTATGCTGCTGGCGCTGGAGCAGGCGCGTTTGGCCGAGGAGGCGGGCGAGGTGCCGGTGGGGGCGGTGGTGGTACAAGACGGGGAAGTTGTGGCGGCGGCGCACAACTGTCCGGTGGGTCGACACGACCCGACAGCTCATGCGGAAATCCTGGCGCTGCGGGCAGCGGGCGAACAAAAGGCGAATTATCGATTGGCGGGGGCGACGCTGTACGTCACGATGGAGCCTTGCGTGATGTGCGCGGGGGCGATTGTGAACGCGCGGATTGGGACGCTTGTTTTCGGGTCCCGCGATCTGCGTTTTGGAGGGGTCAGAAGCAAGTTTGCCCTCGCCGATAGTGACCTGTTGAACCACCGGGTCACTATCGTCGAGGGCATTCTGGGCGGGCCCTGCACGGCACTGCTCCAGAAGTTTTTTGCTGGTCGGCGTTAGCCGATCAGGCCGCTTTGGCCAAGGGGACCAAAGTGGAGAGGGGCTGATGGGTCCGTTCCATCTGGACTACCTTCTTGAGGCGCAATTCATTGACGTCTTCGGGTTTCGAGCCCTGGAAATACTCGTCGAGGGGAAAGAGGGCAAACGGTTGCAATTCGCGGAAGACGCGTCCGAGGGTCGCTTCGATCCGGTAGATGTGGTGGAAAAAGATTCCTTTGTCCATCTTCAGCATTGCGCAGCACAGGGCGTGGTCTGCACCTAAGAGGAAGTGAAATCGAAAGATCCGATGCTCCTCCTCGGTGAGCGTCCTCTTACTGACGAGTAAGAAGTCGGCCATGTACTCCTCATCTTTTCGGCCCCAGCTATTCCTTCGGCCGGCGCCGCTGGAGTGTTCGAGGTTCACCTGAGTCAGGCTTTTTTCTTTGCTGGCACATTCGCGAAAGCGCCGGTAGCAGGCGCGAAAGATCGAGCGCATCACACAAGAGCAGGGTGAGGTGCCACCGCGTCGGCCTAAGCGCAGTCCTAGCCCATGACACTGGGTACACTGTGAGGCGGCAAGCGCGATTGTTTCTGAACGAGTCCATTCCATTTTTGTACGATCTCCCAAAAAAGCAGCCTCCCGGTGTATCCCAGAAGTGCTCCTTGCTTCCAATTCCTTTCTCAGAGTACGGCGGGGCGGCGTTCCGTCAATAAAAAGTGTTTCTTATATCGAGATTTTATTGAAGAGCGCATCCCCCCATTTGCGAGCGATTGTTTTCATCACTTTGCGGGTATTCCGCAAAGAAATACCCCCACTAATTACAGGATTCCTCTGCTATCATTTACAAGAATGAAGCCCCCTATTGCTCAGAGGAATCGCCGGCCGTGAGTTTTTTGTCCTTCGCTTCGCTCCAGGAACGTCTCGTGGAAGTGCTGCGAAGCAAGGTCAGAAACGGCGAGGCGACCGAGCGGGGGCTGGCCAAGCTTACTGGTATTTCGCAGCCGCATATGCATAATGTGCTGAAGGGGCAGCGACTTCTTTCTGGAGAATTGGCCGATTTGATTCTGCAGAAGCTGAACTTGACGACGCTGGATCTGATGGAGCGGGGGGAGATGGTGGCGTTTCTGAATCGAAACGCCAAGCTGGAGGCCCGCGCGGTGCCGATTCCTGTGTTGGAGGGGTTGCTCGGGCCCGGTTTGCCGTTGCCGCGTCAGGTACCGTCGCCGCTCGTGCATACGGTGCCGCATCAGCAAGCGGTAGCGACCACGCAGCCGGTGGTGGTGCAACTGGCTGACGATCCGGAGATGCGCACGGTGTTCGAGGCGGGCGACTACGTGTTGCTCGACCAATCGGAGACGCTCCGGACGTATCTGCAGCCGCTCAACTTTTACATTGTGAACACGCCGGCGGGGGCGCTGGTGCGGGCGATCCGGCGGGAGGCGAACGAACTCGTGCTGCTGACGAACACGATTCGCGAGGGGTCGCTCGAGGGTTTACCGCGGCTGTCACTGGACCACGCGGATCTGTTGGGCTTGGTGCTGGCGCGGGTCGTGTGGCTGACGCGACGGCGGCGTTGGGGCGATTGGGCGGCTACTTCTTAAGGACAGCCCGGTAGGTGTCTAGGACCTGTTGCGCGGTATCGTACCAACTGAAGCGGCGAACCTGGTCAAAGCCGCGTTCGACGAGGGAACAGCGAAGGTCCTCATTGAGGAGGACTTCTTTGATGCCGCGGGCGATATCGAAGACGTTTTCCGGCTTGACGATCATGGCGGCGTCGCCGACGACCTCGGGCAGGGAGCTGACGCCGCTGGTGACGACGGGGGTGCCGGAGGCCATGGCTTCGAGGGGGGGGAGGCCGAACCCCTCATAGAGGGACGGGAATACGAAGGCCTCGGCCGAGCGGTAGAAGGCTTGGAGTGCTTCGGCGGGCAGGAAGCCGAGAAAGCGAACCAGTTTTTCGGCTCGGCTTTGGAGGACGGCGCGGCGGATGTTGGGGTACTTGGACATCTCGTCGCCGATGATGACGAGGCGGAGGTCTTTGTAGCGAGGGTGGTTTTCGAGGTCGCCGCGGAGGACGGCAAACGCTTCAATGATGCGGGCGACGTTCTTCTGCGGCCGGACCGAACCGGCGTAGAGGAGATAGGGATAGTTGATTTGGTAGCGGTCGAGGGTGGCCTGGGAGTCTGGGCCGGAGCCGAATTCCGGGAAGTCGCCGTCGATGGCATTGTAGATGCGGCGCACGCGGGCGGCGGGGATATTCAGGAGATTTTGGACGTCTCGCCGGGTGGACTCGCTGACGGCGATGACGCGGTCGGCGCGAATGAGGCCGCGGCGGAAGCGCATGCGGTGGAGGCGGTCCTGGGCCTCGTTGCCAAAGCCGTAAACGAGGCTGGAGAGGTCGTGAATCGTGACGACGTAGGGGCGCTGGAGGAACCAGGGGACGGTGTTGAGGGGGATATGAACGAGGTCCGGCTTGAGTTGGCGGAGGAACCACGGGAAAGCGACATTGTCCCAGCGAAGGCGATCGGAGCGGTCATACGGGACGACTTTGAAATTGGCGGGCAGGTTGGCCAATTCCAACACGTCTTCTGACCGCGCGATGAGCTGGAACTGGAACTCACAATCGATTTTCGCCATGGTGCGGACGAGATTTCGGATATAGGTTCCATATCCGAAATCTCGCCAGTGGCGGACATCAATTGCAATGACGGGCATGCGCGCTAGGCCCGCGCCAGAATCCACTCGTAAAGGGGATGCCGATCGGTCAACTGCGCTACTTTAGAACGGACGGCATGGATGGCCGGGGTCGCGCCGTCGAGGCCATGGGCGGCGACGGCATCGAGAACTTCGGTGATGAGGGCACCGACGGTGCTCATGTCGTCGGCGTTGAAGCCGCGGGTGGTTAAGGCGGGCGAGCCGACGCGAATGCCGCTGGGGTTCATGGGCGGATTGAGGTCGAAGGGAATGCCGTTTTTGTTGACGGTGATGAAGGCTTCATCGAGGGCCTTTTCGGCATCCTTGCCCTTGACGCCTTTGGCGAAGACGTCGATGAGGGCGAGGTGGGTATCGGTGCCACCGCTGACGACGCGGTAGCCGCCGGCGGCGATGGCGGAGGCCATGGCCTTGGCGTTTTCGAGCACTTGGCGTTGATAGTCGACGAAAGACGGCTTCAGGGCTTCGAGGAAGCAGGTGGCCTTGGCCGCGATGACGTGCACGAGGGGACCGCCCTGCTGGCCAGGGAAGACGCACCGGTCAATGGCGGCGGCGTGCTGGCTGCGACAGAGAATGAGTCCGCTGCGGGGTCCACGGAGGGTCTTGTGCGTGGTGGTGGTGACGATGTCGGCGTGGGGTACGGGGCTGGGGTAGAGGCCGGCGGCGACGAGCCCGGAGAAGTGGGCCATGTCGACGAGGAAGAAGGCACCGACGGAGTCGGCGACTTCGCGGAACTTGGCGAAATCGATGATGCGGGGGTAGGCGCTGGCCCCGGCGATGATCATTTTCGGTTTGTGCTCGGCGGCGAGGCGGGCGAGTTGCTCGTAGTCGATGAGTTCGTCTTCCTGCTTCACGCCATAGCTGACAACGTTATAGAGTTTGCCGGAGAAGTTGAGTTTGTGGCCGTGGGTGAGGTGGCCGCCGTGGGCGAGGTCCATGCCGAGGATGGTGTCGCCGGGGTTGAGCAGGGCCATGTAGGCGGCGGCGTTGGCTTGGGAGCCGGCGTGGGGCTGGACGTTGGCGTGTTCGGCGCCGAAGAGTTCTTTGGCGCGATCGCGGGCCAGGTTTTCGACCACGTCGGCGTATTCGCAGCCGCCATAGTAACGTTTGCCAGGGTATCCTTCGGCGTATTTGTTGGTGAAAACGCTGCCGACGGCTTCGAGGATGGCTTCCGAGACGAAGTTTTCGCTGGCGATCAGTTCGAGGCGGCTATTTTGCCGCTCGGCTTCATGCTGAATCGCCTGATAGACAAGGGGATCGACTTCGGCCAGAGACCGGTTCATAAAGTTACTCATTCCGTTATTCCGTTTGCTCCAAAATCCTGATTTTTTCAACCCGCCGGGCGTGGCGTCCGCCTTCGAAGCCGGTGGAGAGAAAGACTTCGACGAGTTCTTCGGCCAAGGGGGGGGCGGTGTAGTTGGCGCCGATGGCGAGCACGTTGGCGTCGTTGTGACGACGTACAAAGGACACTTCTTCTGGATTCGTGCCGAGGGCGGCGCGGATGCCTTTAATCTTGTTGGCGGCGATGGACATGCCGACACCGCTCGAGCAGACGAGGATGCCTTTTTCGAAGGCGCTATCGCGGACAGCGTGACCGACGGCGGCGGCATAGTCGGGGTAGTCGGTCGACTCGGTAGAGGTGGTGCCGAAATCCGTGACGTCGTGCCCTTCCGCACGAAGCTTATCGCGAAGCTGTTCTTTGAGAACGTAACCCGCGTGGTCGGAGCCGATAGCAATCTTCATAACCGCTGAAATCTAAGTTTAGCATGCTAAAATCGTATACTTCCCTATGTTTTGGAGCCAATTGTACGTCCCTACTCTGCGGGAAAACCCCGCGGAGGCTGAAGTGGTCAGCCACCAACTTCTGTTGCGCGCTGGTTATGTTCGCCAGCTTGCGGCCGGTATCTATAGCTACCTGCCGCTGGCGCAGCGCAGTTTGCTGAAGATTCAGCAGATTATCCGTGAGGAGATGGACGCGATCGGCGGCCAAGAGATGCTGCTGCCGGCGTTGAATCCGGCGGAGGTTTGGAAAGAGTCGGGCCGTTGGGACGTGATGGGCGACAACATGTTCCGGCTGAAGGACCGGTTCGGGCGCGAGCTTTGCCTAGGCATGACGCACGAAGAGGTGATGACTTCGTTGGCGCGGGGAGAGGTGCGGAGCTATAAGCAGCTTCCGCAGATCTGGTACCAGATTCAGACGAAGTTCCGCGATGAGCCACGGCCGAAATCGGGACTGCTGCGGGTGCGGCAGTTTTTGATGAAAGACAGCTACTCGTTTGATCTGTTGCCGGCGGGGCTGGACGTTTCCTATGAGAAGCACCGGGTGGCGTACAACAAGATTTTCGAGCGCTGCGGACTGAAGTTTATCGCGGTGGAAGCGCATTCGGGCGCGATGGGCGGCAGCCAGTCGCACGAGTTCATGGTGGAATCGAACGCGGGCGAGGACTTGGTCGCCGTGTGCGAATCGGCGGGCTACGGGGCGAATTTGGAAAAGGCCGTGTCGCGTCCGGTGGCCCCGGCGACGGCGGACGATGAGACCGCGCTAGAACCCGAGGAGTTTTCGACTCCGAACCAGAAGACGATTGCGGAGTTGGTGGCCTTCACCGGGGTGGCGGCGACCGGTTTGATCAAGTCGGTGGTGTATGTCGGTGATGAGAAGCCGTACCTGTGCTTGCTGCGCGGCGATCATCAGTTGAGCGAGACCAAGTTCAGTTCGGCGACCGGGGCGGTGGAAGTTCGCCCGGCGCATCCGGCGGAGATTCAGGACTGGTTCGGCGCGGCGCCGGGGTCGCTGGGTCCGGCGGGCGTGAAGAACATGCCGATTCTGGCGGACCTGACGTTGGAAGGGCGGCACAACCTGATTACGGGCGCGAATAAGGACGATTTCCATCTGCGGAACGTGACGCCCGGGGAAGACTTTACGGCGGCGTTCCATGATTTGCGGCAGGTGGCCGAAGGGGATACGCACCTGGAGACCGGGGCACCGCTGAAGATCGTAAAGACAGTGGAGATTGGCCACATCTTCAAGCTGGGCTACAAGTACTCCGAGTCGATGGGGCTGAAGGTATCGGACCAGGACGGCAAGGAAGTGACGGTGATCATGGGCAGCTACGGGATCGGCGTGGAGCGGATTCTGTGCGCGGCGATTGAATTGTTCCATGACGAAAATGGCATGTCGATGCCGGCTTCGATTGCTCCGTTCCAAGTGGTGATTACGCCGGCGAGCTATCTGGATCCGGCCGTGAAGGCCGCGGGGGAGCAGCTTTATAAAGAGTGCAAGGCGCTGGGGCTGGACGCGTTGCTGGACGACCGCGACGAACGCCCGGGAATGAAGTTCAAAGACGCTGAGCTGATCGGGATTCCGTATCGGATTACGATCGGCAAGAAGCTGCCGAATGGGATTGTCGAAGTACAGACGCGTCGAGGGCGGACCTCGGCGGATGTGGCGATTTCGGAAGCGGCGGCTCATGTGGCGCAGTTGATTCGGGTGTAACGAGTTGCTGCGCGATCAGTATCCGGCGCTGGCTCGTTACACCTATCTGAATACGGCTACTTACGCGGCGCTGTCTCTACGGAGCAGGGCCGCGATGGTGGCGCATTTGGATCGGCGGGACGAGTTGGCGTGTAGCGATTTTCTGAGTTGGTTCGAGGATATGGACCGACTACGGAAGAAGTTGGGGCGGTTGGTGGGGGCGCGGGGGAGTGACATCGCGTTTGTGAGTTCGGCATCGGTAGCGATTTCGCAGCTACTGAACGGGATGAGTTGGGAGCCGGGCGATGAGATTGTGACGCTCGAAAACGAGTTCCCGAATCAGCTTTATTTTCCGGCGCTGCTGGCGGGGCGGGGGGTGAAGTTTGTGGAGTCGTCGTGGGAGAAGCTGCAGGAGAGTATCACGGCGCGGACTCGGTTGATTGCGGTGAGCCAGGTGAGTTATTCGACGGGGTTTCGGCCTCCGCTGGAGACGTTGGACCGGCGGAATGCGTTGCTTTATGTGGACGCGACGCAATGCCTGGGGGCGCTGACGTTTGACTGGGCGGCGATTCGGCCGGACATGCTGGCCGTGAATTGCTACAAGTGGATGCTGGCTCCGAACGGGGCGGCGTTCTTTGCAATTACGCCGGAGTTGCGGGCGCAGTTGCAGCCGCAGGTGGTGGGGTGGCGATCGCATTTCGACTGGCGGAACGTGAACAACTTGCACGCGGGCGCGCCGGTGTTTGCGGAGGCGGCGGAGCGCTACGAGGGCGGAATGGTGGACTTCCCGAGCTTGTATGCGCTGGAGGCGGCGGTGGATACGTTGTTCGAAATCGGTCCGCAGGTGGCGGAGGCGTACGTGATGCGCCTGACCGCGACGTTGCGACAGGCGCTGCGGGCGATTCCGGGGACGAGCTTATATAGCGACGAGTTTCCAGCGACGGCACCGAGCCCGATTACGGCCGTGCGGTTCGCGGATCGGGACGTGGCTGCGCTATCGAGCCGATTGAAGACCGAACACGGGATTCTGACTTCGGCGCGGTGCGGCCGATTGCGTTTGTCGCTGCATTTCTACAACGACGAGAACGATATCGACCGCTTGGTGAGCGCGCTATAGGCCGTAGGCGGTGATCGCGTTTTTCGACAGGATCTGTTCCTGCTCGGCGGCGGAGTAGCGTTTGATCGTCTCTTTGACGAGTTCGACCCAGGACTTGTACTGACCGGCGACGAGCATGACGGGCCAGTCGGAGCCGAACATGAGGCGCTTGGGGCCGAAGGCCTGGAGGGCGGTATCGAGATAGGGGGCGAGGTCGGCGGAGGTCCACTTTTTATGGTCGGCCTCGGTGATCATGCCGGAGATTTTGCAGTAGACGTTGGGGCGCTTGCCGAGGGCGATCATATCTTCGCGCCACGGGGAGAGGATGCGTTCCTTGATCTTCGGCTTGGCGACGTGATCGAGGATGAACATCTGGTTCGGGTGCTGGTCGACGAACTTGATGGAGGGCTTAAGCTGGCGTTCGAAGATGAGGATGTCGTAGCGGAGCTTGTACTTGAGCAGCTTCTTGATGCCGGCGTTGAAGTCGGGCCGGAGGATGTAGTTGTTGTCGGGTTCGCCTTGGATGACGTGGCGGACGCCCTTGAACTTCTTGTGGGTCGAGAGGCGTTCGAGGTGCTTTTCGACGTCCTTTTCGGTGAGGGGAACCCAGCCGACGACACCGCGGAGGAAGTCGTGTTTTTCGGCCATCGACAGAAGCCAGTCGGACTCTTCGACGATGGTGCGGGCTTGGACGGAGACGGCACCGGAGACGCCGGCTTCGTCGAGGGTCTTTTTCAGATCGGCCGGGAGGAAGTCGCGGCGGATCATTTTCATGTCGTCGCCGATCCAGCCGTATTCGGCTGTCGAGTACTTCCAAAAGTGGTGATGGGTATCGATAATTGTCATGAGGCTTGTGCTTGGGCCGCGGCGCGTTTTTTCTCCGCCTCGCGTTCGGCCAGGATGCGTTTCCAGTCTTCGAGGATCGTGGCCGTGGCGGTCGTCCCGAAGCGGTCGCAGCCTGCATTGTATACCTCAATGGCGCGATCGAGAGTACGGACCCCGCCGGTGGCCTTCATTTTGACGCGGTCCTTGAGGATCGACTTCATGAGGGCGAGGTCGGGGAGGGTGTAGCCGGAGGGCCCGAAGCAGGTGGAGGTTTCGGCGTAATCGACGTCGCAACGTTTGCAGATGCGGCAGAGGATGACTTTGAGGTCTTCGGCGAGGTAGCCGTTTTCGAAGATGACTTTGCAGAGGGCTCCGGCTTGGTGGCAGCTTTCGCTCATCTGGAGGATTTCGGTTTCGATGTGCTGGAACTGGCGGGAGATCAACTTCCCCGGGCTGGCGACGATGGCGATTTCTTTGGCGCCGCGGCGGAGGAGGTCGCGGCCTTCGTAGAGCTTAGTGGCGGTGTTGGACGACCCGTGGGGGAAGCCGGCGACGCTGGCGACGGCGACACCGGAGCCGTCGAGAATGCGGACGGCGAGGTCGACGTCACAGGGACGGACGACGGCGGCGGCGATGCGATATTCGCGGGCGAGCCAGAGGCCGGTGGAGACTTCATCTTCCGAGAGGTCGGGCCGGGTTAGTGAATGCTCGGTGAGGCGGGCGAGATCGTCGTAGGTTTCTAGCGCGGGGCGGGCTTCTTCGATGTTCTGATCCATAACGTTCCCCATTCTTGCAGATTCGTGCGGCCTTTAGGCGTTCCGGCGAACCAATCTTCGTGGTGGAAGTTGCCGAAGTTGCCGGTGCCGCGTTCTTTCTCGTCGAGGTCGCCGAGGGCGATGTTGAGGCCCATGGGGCGGTCGCCGAGGGCGGTGGAGTAGAACTGGCCGGGGGCTACTTCGAGGCAGGGGTCGAAGCTGATGGCCCATTCGATGATGTAGCCCTTGCCGCCGGGCTTGGGCTTGGCGGCGCAGTCCATGGCGTGGGTTTGGATCCAGCGTTGGTAGGTGGTCCAGGCGGCGAGTTGGGAGCGGGGTTCGCCTTCCATTAGGCCGCCGGTGCCAACGCCTCCGAGGCGGGATTTGGTGAGATTACAGACCATTTGCCAGCTTTGGCCGTTGCCGGCGGCGTTCTCTTGGGGCGTGGCCCAGCGGTTGGTCGCGTTGATGAGGATCTCCATTTCATCGCCGAACCAAGGGAAGCCGTCGCGAGTGAGTTCGTGGGCTTTGGGATTGTTGTCGGGTAACCAGCGGGGGGTATCGATGCCGTAGAGGACGTCGTCCGAGACGTCGAAGGCGAAGTAGAGGCGTTTGCCGTCGTGCTTGACGTAGCCTTTGACGGCGAGGTCGAGGGGGTTGGAGACGGGGGAAAAGGTGGAGACCCAGCCTTTGACGCCGTTGAGCGAGTTGGCGTCGGCCCACTCGCCGGGGCGGAGGACGCCGTCGAGTTGGGGGGTGGTTCCGGGGAAGGCTTCGAGAGTGCGGGGATACTCGCCGGCCCAGCCGATCGTTGCCACAGCCAGGAGCAGGAGGTAGCGCATCGGATTACCTTTTCTTTCGATTTACCGCGGCGGGCGCTGCTGTGCCGAGGGCCCGCAATTCCGTGCGCGCTTTGGCGGAGTTTTCATGCGAGGGGTACTTCTTGATCAAGGCTTCGAACTCCTTGCGGCCTTCGGCTTTGTAGCCGCTCTTGACGAGGGCGCGACCTTTAAGGAGGAGGGCGTCCGGGGTTTTCGAGTTGTCCGGATAGGCTTCGAGGAGCTTATCGAAGGCGGCGAGGCAGGCGGTGTAGTCGCCGCGGAGGTACTCGATTTCGCCGATGTAATATTGGGCGTTGGGGGCGAGATCGGTGCTGCCGAAGTACTTCAAGTAATCGACGAACTGGGCGATGGCGAGGTCGGCGTTGCCGGAGGTGCGGTCGCGCATGGCGGCAGTATAGAGTTGCTCGGCGGAGACGCCTTGGGGCGGACCACCGGCTTGGGGACTGGCGGGAGCGGCGCCCGGGGGCGGGGCGGGGGGAGCGCTGAGAGTGCGAATCGCACTGGACAGGTCAGCGACTTGGTTTTGGAGTTTGCCGACGCGGGAGGTGAGGTCGGCCATGGACTCGCGGACGCTGGAGAAATCGTTCGACATCTGGTCGACTTTGGTGCCAAGACCGGCGACGGGGACGACCAGGTTTTTCTCCTGATCTTTGAGCTTGTCGCGGAGGCTGGCTTCGAGGACGGCGGTGGCGGTGCTGGCCTTGTTGGCGACTTCTAAAGTCTGCTGGAGGAGCACGTGGATGCCGGCGAGCTTTTCGTCCTGGGAGCGCTGCAGGGAGCGCAACTGATCCTGCATTTGCAGGATGTCGCGCTGCATTTCCATAATTTCTTTCTTCTGCCCGTAGACGGCCGGGAGGGCTACTACAACGAGCAGGGCAAAACGAAGAATAAAGTTCATAACCTTTCGCGTATAGGAAAACGGGGACGGATGCTGCCATCCGCCCCCGGGTTGTTGGTGATTGTTAGAGCTACTGCGCTACGAAGTGCGAACGACGATTCTTCGACCAGCAGCCTTCGCTGCTTTCGGTGCAAGACGGCCGTTCTTTGCCATAGGAGATGGTGCGGAGACGGTCAGCCGAGACGCCGAGTTGGGTCAAGAATTCCTTGGTCGCGGTGGCGCGGCGATCGCCGAGGCCGAGGTTGTATTCGGCGGAACCACGCTCGTCGCAATGGCCCTCGATCGTCAAGGTGTTGTTCGGGAATTTGCCGAAGATGGTCTTCAGCGCGTCCGCGTTTTTGGTTAAGGTCGCACGGGAGTCTTCCCGCACATCGCTCTTGTCGTAGTCGAAGTAGATGTCCTGGATCAGCTTGGAAACCATACTGCCGAAGTCGTCCGACGGCGCCGGGGTGGACGGCGGAACAACGGCGGCGGGGGCCTTGACGTTGACGGTTACGGTTTCGGTGCTGGTGCCGCCTTCATTGGTGGCGGACAGGGTGTAGCTGGTGGTCGAAGACGGGAACACCGAGCGGTTGCCCGCGGCGGTGACGGTGCCGAGTCCCTGGTTGATCGACACGGTTTGCGCGCCGGTGACCTCCCACTTCAAGACCGCGGCTTGACCGCGTTCGATCGTCGACGGTTCCACGGTGAAGAAGACTACCATCGGCTTCTTTACGGGAGCCTTGGCAGTCGGCGCGACTGCGGCGGGAGCGGCCGGAGGAGGTGGTACGCCCACCTTCTTTCGACAACCCGCCGCAAAAAACGACAGTGTAAGAGCTAGTGCGAGTGCACTAGCGCGTTTGGTGTTCATCCTAAAAATTGCCTCCTCGATTCTGCTGCGATGCGGTTTTGTTAAAGCTGTAAAAATTTTTCGCCAGTTTACTTGGTCCAAACCGGCTTTTCATTCACGCCGGCAGAGGTTAACTGCCTGAGCTGTGTTCCGTCGGCGAGCATCGACCAGATCTGCGTCGATCCGCCACGATTGGACGATATCACGATGTGCCGCCCGTCGGGTGCCCAGCTTGGGTTTTCATTCCGGCCGGCCCCTTGCGTGAGTTGCACATAGTCTCTTGTCGCTACATCCATTATGAATATATTCCAATTCCCCGGTGAGTACCCTCTGGTCCAAGCGAAGGCCATGTGTGACCCCTGCGGATTCCAAGCAGGATTGGAAGCTTCTCCCTCTCCGGTTGTGAGGCGCGTAACATCTGCCCCGTCAATATTCATTTTATATACTTGTTGGGGTCCACCGCGACCTGATACGAACAATATCTCATTTCCTGTCTTCGGATTGATCTTGGGTTCAACCTCGATGGACCGGGTGTTGGTGAGTCGTTGGAGATTGCTGCCATCGGCGTTAGCCATGTACAGTTGGGCCCAGCCGCTGGCGGAGGAAGAATAGATGATTTGCTTCCCATTGGGCGTAAACGAGGCGGTTGCGTTCATGGAAGCGCGCTGGTTATAGAAGGGGATCTTGCGACCGGTTTCGAGGGAGTGGATGACGATGGAGGGGCCGGCACCGCCGGTGAAACTGGTAAAGGCGAGGCGGGTGCCGTCCGGGGAAACGTTCGGCATCGTGATCAGATTTTTATAAAAAGTGAACTGTTTCTGGTTTGAGCCGTCGTAGTCCATCACCCAGATCTCGTTGGAGCCGGAGCGATTGGAGACGAAATAGATTTTTGAGCCCGCCAAACTTTCGACGCCGAACTGTTTCAGGATATCGGTGGCGAACTCATGGGCAACTTTACGGGCGCCGTCTTCGTCGAGCGAGCCGTGGTAGATTTTGCCGATGACCTGGGCGCTGGAGACCTCTGGTTGCTTGACGTTGAACAGCCAACCGAAGAGCACGATTTGGTTATCCTGTTCCGCGGTGTAGCCGAAGGCGAGGAAATCGCTGCTGACCGGGGGCTCGCTCCAGTCCTGGAGCCAGGGAGCGCGGGTGCGGTTGTTGGGGTCGTATTTGAGGGGTTTGCGGAAATCTTCGGGCCGCTGGGGAATGGCGAGCGGATACATGCTTTTCGGCGCCATCTTGAAGACGCCGGCGTCTTCGATGTCACGGAACAAGGTTTGATTGAACGTTGCTACGAAGTTTGCGGCCTTGCCGGCACCCCGAAAATCAGGGATGGCGATGGTCGCTTTCTGACCACCGACGATCCGGCCGACGATGTCGGCGCCTTGCTGGGCGAAGCCCACCGAGGCCGCGAGGGCCAACAATAAGGGGAGGGTTATTTTCTTCATCGCTGTAGTTGAAATTGAAATTCCACGGTCGCTGAGTCGCGCTCAAACTCTCGGGGCAAGGGCGGGAAAGGGGAGGCTTCCTGGACCGCGCGTTGCGCCGAGTAGTCGAGCGGAAGGATGCCGCTGCGTTGCGACAACTTGATATTACGGACGCTGCCATCGCGCAAAATGTCGAAGGTGACCGAAACAAGATTGGCGGTTCTGACGTTGGGGTCGATGTCGTTCGTGCGCCATTTTTCGGCGATGCGGCGTTTGATCAGATCGGCGTAGGCACCGAAGCGGTTGCCGAGCGGGGTGCCGGTGCCGATGCCGACGCCTCCGGCGCCAGGGACGCCGAACATGGGGTTCGTCAGCGTACGGCCGACGGTGGTCGTCAGTTCGTTGGGCCGTTTGGGTTCATTGGGGCGATAGCGATTCTGTTCGGCGGCGACATCGGCGACGCGGCGTTTTTCGCGTTCGGTTTTGAGGGGGATGGCGTCGGGATCTTCGCGGCGCTGGGTCTTTTCGGGCTTGGGTTCGTTTTGTTTAACTTCGGATTCGGTTTCGGCCGCGACGGGGTTGGGGCGGGTTTGGCGCACCATCATGGGGATTTTACTGACGGGGGTGATGGCGACGCCGCCGCCGGGGAGAGCGTTGGGATCGCCCCAGCTTTCGCGCATGCTGGAGGGAAGCAGTCCGTAGCCGACGGCGACACCGATGACGGTGCCGTGCAGAATGAGGCTCCTCAGGAGGGGTCCGCCGCCACTGTTCTGCTTCGGTGGCTTCATCGTTTCTTGCGTCCGGCCTCATCGACAGGTTGAGTGACCATGCGGACCTCGAGCTTCGATTGGCCGAGTTCGGAGACGACTTGGGCGATGGGGTCCCAGGGGGTGGCTTTGTCGGCGCGGACGTAAACCGCCTTTTGATTGGGGAAACGCTTTTTGATCGCGTCGCCTAGCTCGTTGATGTTGACCGCTTTTTCATTGAGCTGCATTTCGCCTTCCTTGCTGATGGTGACGACCGGCAAGTCTTCGGCGGATTGGCGCACCTGCTTCACCTTCGGCACGTCGACTTCGAGGCCGAACTCCATGACGTGAGCGGTGAGCATGAAGATGATGAGCAGGACGAGCACGACGTCGACGAGGGGGATGATGTTGATCTCGGCCAGCGCGGAGGTGGAGCCGCGGAACCGCGACCCGCGCCCGCCTCGATTTCCTAAAGAAAAAGCCATCGTTTAGCCTTCGTACGCTCTTTCGACCATGTTGAGAAATTCGAGGGAGAAGTCTTCGAGGCGGGCTCCGATCTCGCGCACGGCTCCGCCGAAGTAGTTGTAGAAAATCGCCGCGGGGATGGCGGCGGCGAGGCCCATGGCCGTAGCGACGAGCGCTTCGGCGATGCCGGGGCCGACGGCTCGGAGGCTGGCGCTGCCGGCGGCGCTTAGGGCTTGGAAGGCGTCGATGATGCCCCAGACGGTGCCGAACAGGCCGATGAAGGGGGTGATGGCGGCAATGGTCGCCAGCCAACCGAGGCTGGATTCGAGATCGCTGATCTCTTCGCTGATCCCGATTTGCAGGCTGCGCTCGACGGCGGCCCGGTTGGTCAGCTTGCCTTTGAGGCGAAGTTGGCGATCGACTTCGGCCCATCCGGCGTCGAAGACGGCGACGACCGGGGCGGTGGGGAACTGTTCGCAGGCGGCGGTGACGGTGGCCACATCCGGCGCTTTGCGAAAGACGCGGATAAAGCGGCCGTTATCTTCGGTCGCCTTTTTCAATTTTGAGAATTTCTGAAAAACGATGGTCCAGGAATAGACCGACGCGGCTGCCAGGAGCACCAGCACCGCCATCGAAATCGGCTTTGAAGCACTGACAATGCTCCATAAACTAGTGGGGGCCGAGCCTACGGCGGTGAGTATGAGTACGATCAACAAAGTCTCCAGTTTTCTATTTTACCGGACGCACGGCGGAAACAAAAAGTTGACTCATTGTTTGATTTTGGTTTCGACGGGATAGCCGAGTTCGCGCCAGTCGGGGAAGCCGCCTTCGAGGGGACGGACGCGTCCGACGCCGTCGCGTTTGAGGCGGAGGGCGGCGCGGACGCTCGAGACTTCGTCGGGGCAGGAGCAGTAGAGCACGACTTCGGCGCCTTCGTGCTGGGCGATATCGGCAAGGAGGACGGAGCCGGGGATCCAGCCTTCTTCGCGTTCGAGGGCGTTGCGGAGATCGACCACGACAAGGGGTTCGCCGGCATCCATCATGCGCTTTAGGTCTTCGGGCATAATGCGGGCCATGCGGAGGGCCTTGAAGACCTTGCGGCGTTGGGCATATTTGAAGCCGAGGTAGCCAGTGAGGCCGACGACGAGGAGGACACCAAGCCCGAAGCCCATCTGGTTCAACTGTTCGGCCACGTACTCGAGTTGGGAGTCGAAGAGCCAGCCGA
>JAPKZA010000227.1:0-15201 GCA_026394015.1 Acidobacteriota bacterium | reverse complement strand
GCCAGCCGAGGAGGATGTATAGGCCGGCCCAAAGGGCGGAGCCGAGGCCATCGAGGGCGAGGAAGCGGCCGATGGACATGCGGAAGAGACCCGCCATGGGCGGGGCGACGACACTGAGGCCGGGGACGAACTTGGCGACGACGAGCGTGGCGAGGCCATATTTTTTGTACGAAGCCTCGGTGTAGCGGACGCAGGAATCGGGTTCGAGGGAGATTTTACAGAGCGTGCGGAGAATGGCGGTGCCTTTCTGGCGGCCAAGGTAGAACCAGACGACATCGCCGATGAGGCAGGCGAGTAAGGCGAGGCCGAGGACCGGGGCGAGTTCGAGGCGGCCGAGTCCGGCGAGCGCGCCGGCGGCCAGGAGCAGGGGCACGGCGGGGACGGGTAAACCCAACTGTTCGGCCAGGACGGCGGCGAAGAGGAGGGCATAGCCGTGGCGGACCAGGAACTCGAGAGTATTATTCACGGGTACCTAACGAGTATCTCGCAACCCGCTTTCGTTTTATTGACAAATTGAGTTGACGACGGCGCTGGTGGTTCTCGTCAAAGGTTTCGTTCCTGCTTGGGCGCCGTTCATTTTGAGGACGTACGCGGTGATGTTCACGGTGGTCTGGTCGTCGATGCGTTCGAACTGAAAGAAGGGGTCGCCGACGGTTTCCTGAAAACGAGCGATGAGTTCAGCGGCGGTTTTCCCTCCCCAGCGTTTTAGGAACTGGGTACCGACTAACGGGGGGACGAAGCCTCGCGTTCCGATAAATTTTTGATACGCGGCCAAGAGCGAGCCGACGGGCGGCAGTTCGCCATCGCTGCCGTTGCGTCCGCGCAAGGTGTTCGTGTGGCAGGCGCCGCAGGTTCGCTCGTAGGCCATGCGGCCAGCCTCAGCCTGCGCGGTGGTGAAGGCGGTGGCGGGGGCATCGCGGCGGTAGATTACGCGGCCATCGAAGATGGTGACGTCGACGCGGGTTTGGTGAATGGCGCTGGGCGGGACTTGAAAAAGGTCCTGTGACAGGATCACGAGGTCGGCCAGCATGCCGGCCTTAAGCTGACCTTTGATCTTTTCTTCGAAACTGGCGTAGGCGCCGTTGACGGTGTAGGCGCGGAGGGCGGTTTCGACGCTGACGCGCTGGGCGGGTAGCCAGCCGCCGGCGGGCATGCCGGTGGTGGTTTGGCGATTGACGGCGTTGTGGATGCCGCGGATGGGATCGAGGCTGATCGACGCCGGCCAGTCGCTGGAAAAGACGAGACGGGCGCCAGCCTTTTCGAGGCTGCGCCAGGCGAAGGAGTTGGGCAGGCGCTCCGGTCCGATGGCGTGGGCCCAGACTTCGACGGTGCCGGGGTCGGCGTGGATCGGCTCCATCGAGGGCATGACGCCGAGCTTGGCGAAGCGGGGAATGTCGGCGTCCTGGATCGTTTCGATGTGTTCGATGCGGAAGCGAGCGTCGTGGGGCCCGTTGGCTTGGAGGGCCGCTTCGTAGCCGTTGAGGGCCATGCGCACGGCGCGGTCGCCGATGGCGTGGGTGTAGAGTTGGAGGCCGAGTTTGTCGGCGGCGGTGGCGGTTGCGTTGAAGCGTTCCTGGGTCCAGACGGCCTTGCCGATTTCGCCGGGCTTGTTTGAATAGGGCGCGACCATGGCGGCGGTGTAGGATTCGATGACGCCGTCCATCATCATTTTGATGGCGGCCACGCGGAGGAGGGGTCCGGCGTATTTTCGACGCATGCCGGCCCATTCTTCTAGGGTCGCCTTCTCCGTGAGCGGCCCGACGCTGGGGGCGATGGCGGTGCGGACGGTGAGCTTGCCGGCTTGGGCAAACTCGTCGAAGAGGGCGATGGTCTCGGCGTCGCCGCTGGCGTTTTGCATGCTGGTGATGCCTAACTTGGCCAACAGCGGCATGCCGTCGGCCATGGCCTGGAGATGGCGGGCTTTGTCGGGTTGCGGCATGAAGCGGCGGACGAGGCCCTGGGCGCCTTCTTTGAGGGACCCGGTGGGCTCGCCGGCCGCGTCCTTAACGATCTCGCCGAAGCCTTTGTACTCGGTCGCTTTGGTTACGCCGGCGACCGCTAACGCCTTCGAATTCACCCAGGCGGTGTGGCCGTCATAAGCGCTCAAAAAGATGGGGCGATCTTTGGCGACGACGTCGAGCCATTCCTTAACGGGCAGCTTTCCGCCGGGGAAGCAGAGGTATTCCCAGCCGGTTCCCTTGACCCAACCGGTGCCAGGATTTTGGGCGATGAACGCGCCGACGGCTTTTTGAATCGTTTCGAGGGTGCAGATTCCGGTGAGGTCAATTTCGCGCAGGCCGAGGGCTCCGCCGAGAAAGTGGAGGTGGGCGTCGTTGAAGCCGGGGGTGACGAGGCGCCCCTTGGCGTCGATCACCGTCGCCCCGGGACCGGACTTTACTTCAGCTTCGGTACCGACGGCGACGATCTTTTCGTCGCGGATGAGGACGGTGGTCGCCCAGGGCTTGGATTCGTCGCCGGTCCAGACGCGTCCGTTACGAATCAGTAACTCGGCCGACCAAGCCGCGAGCGCCACGAGAAAACAGCAGAGAAGCTTCATTTTTTCCAGTCTGCCAGATCTCGGCGAATATACTAGGAAGATGTCCCCGGAAGTCATGGAAAAATACGAGGTCGTGATCGGCCTTGAGGTTCACGTGCAGCTCAGCACGCGGACCAAAATCTTCTGCTCTTGCCCCACGAGCTTTGGTGCGCTGCCGAATACCAACGTCTGCCCGGTTTGTTTAGGGCTGCCGGGTGCTTTGCCGGTACTGAGTCGGGGGGCGGTGGAGTTGGGCATGAAGGGTTCGACGGCATTGAACTGTACGGTGCAGGCGGAGTCGGTTTTTGCGCGGAAGAATTACTTTTATCCGGACTCGCCGAAGGGGTACCAGATTTCGCAGTTTGATAAGCCGATTGCGTTGGCGGGGTATTTGGACGTGCTGGTGCATGGGGAAACCAAGCGGGTGGGCATTACGCGGGTCCACATGGAAGACGACGCGGGCAAATCGATCCACGATGGGTTTAAAGACTCGGACCGGTTTACTTATGTGGACCTGAACCGTTCGGGCACGCCGTTGATTGAGATCGTCAGCGAGCCGGATATTCGCAGTTCGGACGAAGCGGTTGAGTATTTGAACGAAGTGAAACAGGCGATGCAGTTTGCCGAGGTTTCGACGTGCGATATGGAGAAGGGGCACCTGCGGTGTGACGCGAATGTTTCGATGCGCCGGAAGGGCGCGGAGAAGTTCGGCACGCGCGCCGAGGTGAAGAATTTGAACTCGTTTCGGTTTCTGAAGCAGGCGATCGAATTTGAGATGGTGCGTCAGGTGGAGATTCTGGAATCGGGCGGCCGGGTGATTCAGGAGACGCGGTTGTTCAACCCCGACCTGGGCGAGACGATCTCGATGCGATCGAAGGAAGAGGCCCACGATTATCGGTACTTCCCGGAGCCGGATTTGATTCCGCTGCGGATTAGCGCGGAGTGGCTGGCGGCGGTGACGGCGACGATGCCGGAGTTGCCGCAGGCGCGGCGGGCGCGGTTCGCGTCGGCCTATGGACTGAGCGAGTACGACGCGCAGGTGCTGACGGTGACGCGGGAGATTGCCGACTACTTTGAACGCGCGGCGAAGGTGTGCGGCGATGCTAAGCAGGCCGCCAACTGGGTGATGGGCGATTTGGCCGGGATGCTGAAAGCGGACGGCAAGGAGATTGCGGAGTCGCCGATTTCGGCCGAGCATTTGGGCGAGCTGATTGGGCTGATTCTCAAGGGCGAACTGTCCGGCAAGCTGGCGAAGGACATTTTTCCGAAAATGTACGCGACCGGCGAAGCGCCGGGCGTGATCATGGAACGCGAGGGGCTGAAGCAGATCAGCGACTCCGGGGCGCTCGAGAAGTTCGTGGATGAGGTTCTGGCCGCGAATCCGAAACAGGTAGAACAGTACCGGGCCGGCAAGACGACGGTCATCGGGTTCCTGGTGGGCCAAGTGATGAAGCTATCGCGCGGCCAAGCCAATCCGGGCACCGTGAACGCGCTGTTCGCCGAGAAGCTGAAGTAGACCGCCATGGACGCCAGCCCATGTCGATCATCAACCATTTGTTCTTCACCGAACTGCTCGGGCTTCGGGTCTACGACCTCAAGGGCCGCGAGTTGGGGCGTATCCGTGACGCGGCGTTAGTTCCGTTAGTGGACGCGATTCGCGTCGACCGTTTCCTGCTCGGCGGGGGGCCGGCCTGGCTGACGGTGCGGTATGACCAAGTGGACCGGATCAACCTGGATGGCCTGTGGCTGCGGGACGAACTGTTGACGCCGTACCATCGCGACGAGTACATGCTGCGGATCGGCCGCGACCTGCTTGACCAGCAGATCATCGATGTCGATGGGCGGAAGGTGGTTCGGGTTTCCGATGTGACCTTCAACCTGGATAGTTCGCTGGGCTATGACGAATTGCGGATCTTCGAAGTCGACATCGGCTTGCGGAGCATGTTCCGGCGGGTGACGCAGGGGCTGTTGCCGCGTCCGCTGATTCGGCGGCTGATGATGCCGATTCCGCCGAACTCGATCAACTGGCAAGTTTGCAACATCGTCGAGAGCGATCCGCAGCGGCGTCTGCATTTGAACATCTCGCACGATCGGCTGGAGCACCTGCATCCGGCCGACTTGGCCGACATCGTCGAAGCGCTTGGTCCCGAGGATCGGGAGGCGATTTTCGAGTCGATCGATAGCGAAGTGGCGGCGGACGCGTTGTCGGAGATTTCGCCCGAGATTCAATCCAGCATTCTCGAATCGCTCGATGAGGAGAAGGCCGCCGATATCATCGAGGAGATGTCGCCGGACGAAGCGGCGGACGTGCTGGGCGACCTGGACCAGGACACCTACGAAGCCATTCTCGAGGAGATGGAAAACGAACCCAAGGCCGAGGTGCAAGAGTTGCTGGAGCATCGGGAGGATTCGGCCGGACGGCTGATGACGACCGAGTACGTCACGCTGCTGACGGATGCGACGGTGGCCGACGCGATTGCGGCGATCGCGGCCAACGCCGAGATCATCGACAACTTGAACACACTGCTTCTGATCGATGGGGATGAGAAGCTGACGGGTGCGGTGCCGCTGGCGCGGCTGTTCACGGTGGCCGGTTCGGAGCCGCTCGCCGGGCTGCAGGCCGAGCGACTGCTTTCGGTTCCGGTGACCGAGAAGCAGGACCGGATTACGGAACTTTTCGACAAGTACAACTTGCTGACGCTGCCGGTTCTCGACAAGCAGAAGCGGCTTGTCGGGGTGATCCATGCGGACGATATCATCGCTCTATTAAGGAGTCTCTAGGCCATGTTCCAACGACTCAAGTACCACATCGCGGTGTTCTTCTCCGTGATCGGACCGGGCTTCATCACGGCCGTTGTGGACAACGACGCGGGCGGGATTTTTACGTATTCGCAGGCCGGGGCCAAGTACGGCTATTTGCCGCTCTGGACGCTGCTGCCGATCATGGCGCTGCTGATTGTGACCCAGGAGATGACGGCTCGGATGGGGGCGGTGACGGGGAAGGGGCTGTCGGATTTGATCCGGGAAGAGTTTGGGTTGCGGACCACGTTCTTCATGATGGTGGCTTTGATTGCGGCGAATCTGACGAACGTGATGGCGAACTTTGCCGGGGTCGCCAGTTCGCTGGAACTGTTCGGGGTGTCTCGCTATATCTCGGTTCCGATTGGCGCGTTGATTGTGTGGCTGCTGGTCGTGAAAGGGAACTACGCGAGCGTGGAGCGGATCTTTCTGTTCGCGACGTTGCTGTACGTTTCCTACATCATTTCCGGCGTGCTGGTGAAGCCGGATTGGAAGGAGGCGGCGATTTATAGCGTGACGCCGGTGCTGCTTTTCGACCCCGCGTATATTACGCTGCTGATCGCCATGGTGGGCACGTCGGTGGCGCCGTGGATGCAGTTTTATCTGCAGGCCGCGATCGTGGAGAAAGGCGTGACGGCGAAGGACTATATTGAGTCGCGGATCGAAGTTATCGTCGGTTGCGTGGTGATGACGGTGATCGCGTTCTTTATCATCGTTGCTTGTGCGGGCGCGATTTGGACGGTCGCGCCGCGGGACATTAAAGACTCGACCGACGCGGCTCTGGGGCTGAAGCCGTTTGGCGACTACGCCTAGCGCCGATTTTCTACTGGCTGTTTACGCTGCTGATTGTGATTGGGGGCGGGGTGATTCTGATCCCGGGCTTTCCGCTGGTGCGGATGATTCTGTTGTCGCAGGTGATCAACGGCGTGATGCTGCCGTTCGTGCTGATCTTTATGGTGCTGATTGTGAACCGCAAATCGATCATGCGTGATTGGACGAACTCGCCGGCGTATAACGGCGTCGCCTGGACGGCCGTGGTGACGATGATTGGGCTGACTCTCGTGCTGGTTGGTATCACACTTCGAGACCTTTGGGCATGAACATTTTGCCCCCGGATTGTACTCCCGCCCCGCGCTACACTGATTCGTTGTTGTTAACCGAAGCCAATCCCCGCGCCGCCGACACCGCCACCATCGTTGGCCAACTCGCCCATGAACTCCGCCAGCCGCTGAGCGCGATGGAAGCGATCACGTACTATCTGCATTTGACGGTGGTGCGGGATCCGAAGGCGTCGCAACAGATCGATAAGCTGCGGCAGTTGATTGAGCAGGCGGGCTGGATCCTGTCTGACGCCGTTCATTTTCTGCAGTCCGCCCCGGCCCGGCCGGCGCTGCACGATGTTCATGAGATTCTCGAAGTCGTGCTGAGCCGGTTGAGCACAGAGGATCAAGATGCGGTGTTCGTCGATCTCGCCGAATCGTTTCCGCTGCTGAACCTGGATCTGTCCCAGATGCAGCATTTGCTGACGACGGCGCTTCGCTTCTGCCTGCGCACGGCGCGGCAGTCGTACCCGGTGGAGGTGGCCACCCGCATCGAGGGGGACCGCGCCATCATCCTGTTTTCGACCGAAGCACCCGGGCTGGATGCCCAATCGTTCGACAGCCTGTTCGCGCCGTTTGAGGACCATCCGGCACCGGCGGCAGGGTTGGGGTTAGCCAGCGTTCGGCGCATCGCTGAGGTGCACGGTGGCACGTGCGATCTGTCGGTGGATGCGGCGGGCGAGCTTCAGCTACGCGTCGCGCTCCCGATCCCAAGCGTCTAGGCGCGCCCGCAGCGCCTTTACTTCCTGGCGCAGGTCGCCCACTTTCGTGATGTTGGCCAGTTGCGTCAGATACTCTTTGAGAGGCCGCGCCGGGGTGCCCCAAACGACTTGGTTGCCGTGCACGATTTTTGAGGTCAGTACGCCGCAGCCGGATCCGAGGATGGCTTTTGATTCGATGCGCGCCTTGTCTCCGATGCCGACCTGCCCGCCGATGACGGCGTATTCTTCGACGATGACGCCGCCCGATAGACCCGTCTGCGCGGCGATGACGACATGGTTGCCGATCTCGCAGTTGTGAGCAATATGCACCATGTTGTCGAGCTTTACGCCGTCGCCGATCCGGGTGATGCCGAGGGCGGCGCGGTCGATGCAGGCGTTGGCGCCGAGTTCAAAATCGTCGCCGATTTCGACGCCTCCGACTTGCGGGAATTTTTGATAGCGGCCTTCGTGCATGACGAAGCCGAAGCCATCGGCGCCGATGACGCTGCCGGAGTGCAGGACCGCTCGCGCGCCGATTTTCACGCCGTCATAGAGCGTCACACGGGCGTGGAGAAGAGCGCCTTCGCCAATCGTCACCCCCGCGCCGATCGCGCAGCCGGCTTGGATTTCACTTCCGGCACCAATCTTGGTTCCGGCTCCGACGCTCGTGTGGGGGCCTACGCTGACGCCCTCGCCTAGCTCGACGCCGTCGCCGAGGACCGCCGAGGGATGGACGCCGGCGGCGGCTCGTCGGCGCGGATAGAGCACGGTTAAGCACCGTGCAAACGCGCCGCGAGGCTGGGGGACGAAGATCATCGTCGCGGCCAGAGCGGTGCCTGGGGTGACCAGTAAGCAGCCGGCCCGCGTGGCTTCAGCCGCCTTGGCTCCTTTCGCGTTGCCGACGAAGCTGAGTTCGTTCTCGCCGGCTTCGGCCAAGGGCGCGGCCCCCACAATTTCCCGTTCCCCGTCGCCCGTCCATGAGGCGGCCAGCATCGTCGCGATTTCCCGTACTTTCATAGCTTGAACGCTATGATAACGTTCAATGGCCATTGATCCCTCGGCGCGCATCGCCCCCACCGCCCAAGTTCACCCTTCCGCTTCCGTCGGCCCGCAAACGGTGGTCGGTGATTTCTGCCTGATTGAGGCGGATGTCTCGATCGGCGCCCATTGCTTGCTCGAACCCTACGTCTTCGTCAAGCGCTGGACCACTCTTGGCGATCACAACGAAATCTCGGCCCACACGGTACTGGGCACCGACCCGCTCGACCGCGCGTTCACGGGCGAACGCTCTTACCTGACGATCGGCCATCACAACAAAATCCGGGAGCATTACACGATTTCGCGCGGCACCAAGCCCGAGTCGGTGACGAGCATCGGGGATCACAACTACATCATGACGTCCGGGCATATCGCCCATAATTCGACGATCGGCAACCACTGCACGATCGCCAGTTGCGCGTTGGTGGCGGGCTACGTGACAGTGGAAGACCAGGTGTTTCTGTCGGGCGGGGTGGTGGTCCATCAGTTTTCGAAGATCGGCCGCCTGGCGATGGTGGGCGGGAATACGCGGGTGAACCTGGACGCCCCGCCGTTCTTTCTCTACACCGATTTCAACATCACGCCTTGCGGGTTGAACTTGGTCGGGCTGCGCCGGGCTGGGTTCAAGGCCTCCGACGTCGCGCCGCTGAAACAAGCCTACAGGCTTTTGTATCGGAGCCATTTGAAACAAGCCGACGCGCTGGCCCGGATCGAAGCGGAGCTGTCGAGTCCGCTGACCGAGCACCTTGTCGGGTTCATCCGAAGCTCCCAACGCGGAATCGCGCGGGAGCGGGGTGGCGGTGGTATGCTTCCCTAGTTGATCCGAATTTTCATCCCGTTCTTTTTGTGCTCTGGTGCCTTGGCGCAGGAGATTTCGCTGCCAGAGGCCGTGCGGCAAGCCACATCAAAGTATCCTTCGGTTCAGATCTCGCTGGACCAAGTTTCGGAAGCGGCGGCGGGCATCAATCTTGCCCGGCTCGCTTACCTTCCGCGCGCCGAGATGCTCGGCCAAGTGAACCGCGCGACCGCCAATAACGTCTTCGGCATGCTGTTGCCGCAAACGGTGGTCTCTCCGATCAGCGGTCCGCTGCTGCCTACGGGCGCTGGCTTCAGCAACGTTTGGGGAACCGCGGTCGGCTTGATGATCAACTGGGAGCCGTTTGATTTTGGTCGCCGACAGGCGGAGGTTTCGAGCGCCGCGTCGTCGAAATTGCGGGCGGAAGCCGGCGTGGCGCGGACGCAACTCGAAGTGGCGACGGCGACGGCCGACGCCTACCTGACGGCGCTGGCCGCGCAGCAATCGGTTCTATCGGCGCAGGCGGCCGTTACCCGTTCGCGGGAACTGGTTCGCCTCACCGAGGCGCTGGTGAAATCGGAACTTCGTCCCGGGGCTGACCTGTCGCGGATTCAGTCCGAAGTGCTGCTGGCCGAAGCGCAGGTGGTCCGGGCGGAGCAATCCGCCGCGACGGCGCGCGCTTCGCTCGCCCAGTTCACGGGCCCGGCGGCGTTGAAGAATTCGTTCACTTCCCTTCCCCCTGTTGCCGCGCCCGCGGGCATCGCGGCCACGCATCCGCACATCCGCGAGCAACAAGCCGCGATCGATGAGATCAAGGCGCGCCAGGCCATTATCGACAAAAGCTGGTACCCCCGAATCAATACGCAAGCCAACGTGTTCGGCCGCGGCTCGGGCACCAATCTCAACGGCCCTTACCCCGGTGGCGCGAATGGCCTGGGTCCGACGGTCGGCAACTGGGCGGTGGGAGCCACGGTTACGTTCCCCTTGCTGGAGTACAAGACGCTGCGGGCGCGACGTCAATTGGAGGACCAGCGGATCGGTCGCGAGTCTTCGCGTAAAGCCCTACTGGAGCGCGAACTCGCCGCCGCGCTCGAGCGCGCGCAGGTGGCCGTGACTGGGGCTCGGAGCCTCGCGCTGATCACACCGCAACAAGTCACGCTGCTGAAGCAGACGCTGGAGCAGATCACGGCCCGCTATCGCGCAGGATTGGCGAATTTGACCGAAGTGACCGACACGCAGCGCTTGCTGACGCAAACCGAAATCGACGACGCCCTCGCCATCCTCAACGTTTGGCGCACTGAACTCGCGTTGGCCGCAACGCAGGGCGATCTGGCGCCGTTCCTGAGCAAGGTGCCATAGACCATGCGCCTCGTCCTCTCTGCCCTTCGCCGACCGGTGACGATTCTCGTCGCGGTGCTCGCGATTTTGTTGTCGGCCTATCTGGCCAGCCGACGGATCGCGGTCGACATTTTCCCCGAGATCGGCCAACCGGCCATCTTCGTAGCCCAACCGTACGGCGGGATGGACCCGTCGCAAATGGAAGGCTACCTGACTTACTACTACGAGTATCATTTCCTCTACATCGCCGGCATCGAGCACGTGGAATCGAAGAATATTCAGGGCGCTTCGCTGATGAAGTTGTACTTCCATCCGGGCACGGACATGGCTCAGGCGATGGCTCAGGTGATCGGCTACGTCACCCGCTCCCGGGCGTTCATGCCGCCAGGGGTGGTGGGGCCGTTCATCACGCGCTTCGATGGCGGCAGCGTCCCGGTGGGTCAGCTGATTTTCTCCAGCCCCACGCGGCCACCGAATGAGATGCAGGATATCGCGATCAACCGCGTTCGTCCCTTGTTCGCGACTCTGCCTGGCGTTTCGGCTCCGCCGCCGTTTGGGGGCAATCAGCGCACGATCGTCGTGCGGCTCAATCCGGACAAGCTGCGTAGCTATCGGATCTCTCCGGAAGAGGCGATCGCGGCGGTGAATAAGGCGTCGTCGGTGCAACCGGCCGGCAACATTCGCATTGGCGACCTGAACAATTTCGCGACCTCGAACGCCGCACTGGGGGCTAATCTTTCTGAGCTGATGGACGCCCCGGTGCGCCCCGGCGAGAACCCGCCGGTGTTCCTTCGCGATATCGGCACGGTCGAGAACGGCACCGACATCCTGACCGCTTATGCGCATGTCAACGGCAAGCGGACGGTCTACATGCAGATCACCAAGCGGAGCGACGCCTCGACGCTGGACGTGATCGAACGGGTCCGCGCCGCGATCCCGGCATTCAAGGCCGCGTGCCCGGAAGACGTCGACGTGCGTGTTGAATTCGACCAATCGGTCGTTGTCACCGGAGCGCTGCGCACGCTGGGGAACGAGGCGATGCTGGGTGCGCTGCTGACGGGCCTGATGGTGCTGATTTTTCTGCGCGATTGGCGCAGCGCGCTGATCGTCGTTACGACCATTCCGATCGCCCTGCTCACCGCGGTCGTAGGCCTTTGGGCGCTGGGCCAGACGATCAACATTATGACGCTGGGGGGGCTCGCGCTGGCGGTGGGTGTTCTGGTTGACGAAGCAACGGTGGAGATCGAGAACATTCACGCCCACATGGCGACCGGGCTTTCGCGCGTACAGAGTGTGTTGGATGCCTGCCGCAAAACCGCTACGGCTCGGCTGCTATCGATGTTGACGATCCTGGCCGTCTTCGCCCCGGCGCTGTTTATGACGGGCGTCGGGCGCCAGCTTTTCGTTCCGCTTTCGCTGTCGGTGGCGCTGGCGATGTTCGCCAGTTACGTGCTGTCGAGCACGCTGGTCCCGATCCTGGCCACGCACTTCGTCAAGCCGCGCGCGCATGCGCCTTCCAATGTGTTCTATAGCACTTTGCTCGCTGGCATGCTGAAGCTCCGTTGGCCGGTGGCCGGTTTATATTTGGTGGCGACCGGTGCCTTGCTCTGGTTCCTGGTTCCGACGCTCGGCACGGAACTGTTCCCCGCCGCGGACGCCGGGCAGTTCAAGCTGCGTCTGCGGGCTCCGACGGGCACCCGGATCGAACGTACCGAGGAGCTGGCGCTGCAGGCCCTGAAGTTGATGCAACGCGAGGTGCCGGTGGAAATCAGTTCCGCGTTTATCGGCGTGCAACCGGCGAGCTACCCGATCAACACGATCTTCCTTTGGACCTCCGGGCCGCACGAAGCCGTGTTCCAGGTTGCGCTTAAACCGGAAGCGACACTGCGCGGGGAACCGCTCAGGGAACGCCTGCGGGCGGTGTTCGCGAAGGAGCTGCCGCAAGTGCAAGTGTCGTTCGAGGCGGGAGACATCGTCAGCGATGTGATGTCGTTTGGTTCCCCGACGCCGATCGAAGTGGCGATCCAGGGCCCGGCCCTGCCGGCGAATCGGGCGCATGCCGAGAAGGTGCTCGCTGAGCTCAAAAAGCTTCCCTTCCTGCGGGACCTGCAGTTTGCGCAGCCGCTCGACTATCCGACGATCGATGTTCAAATCGACCGCGAACGCGCCGGGCAGTATGGCCTGACGATGGCGAACGTGGCCCGTTCGCTGGTGGCGGCGACGTCGTCTTCGCGCTTCGTCGACCCGAACTTCTGGCGGGATCCGGCGTCGGGTAACGCGTTCCAGATTCAGGTTGAAATTCCGCAGCACCGGATGGCTTCGATCTCTGACCTGGCGGACCTGCCTGTGATGCAGAATCGCGAGGCGCGACCGTCGCTGGGCGACGTTGCCACGATTAAGCCGGGCAAGACGTTCGGCTTAGTCGAACGCTACAACATGCAACGGGTGGTTTCGATCACGGCCAACCTCCACGAGGTTCCGCTGGGCTTGGCGGAGCAACAGATTAACGAAGCGATCGCGAAAGCGGGTGCGCCGGCTCGCGGCGTGACAGTGAACGTTCGCGGGCAAGTTCCGGCGCTGAAGTCAACGTTTGAAGGTCTTCGCCTCGGCCTGGGGATTGCGATCGTGGCGATTTTCCTGCTGCTGACGGCGAACTTCCAAAGCGTGAGACTGGCGCTGGTTGTGCTGTCGACGGTTCCGGCTGTTCTGTGCGGCGTTACCCTGGCGCTGAAGTTTTCCGGGACGACGCTGAACATTCAAAGCTTCATGGGCGCCATCATGGCCACGGGCATCGCGGTGGCCAATTCGATTCTTCTGGTCACGTTTGCCGAACTCGGCGGCGGCATTGTGGCGGCGGCCAGCGCCCGGCTTCGCGCCATTCTCATGACCGCGTTTGCGATGCTCGCCGGCATGGCTCCGATTGCGCTGGGTGCGGCGCAGACGGCACCGTTAGGCCGTGCGGTCATCGGCGGTCTCGCCCTGGCGACGCTCGCGACCTTGGCGATCGTGCCGCTCTTCTACGCCATCCTGCAACCCAACCCCGGCCGCAGCGCCTCCCTATTGCCCCATGATTTTGAAAACCGCTAGCTTCCTTTTCCTTGTCGCTTCCGCTGCTCTCGCCCAAGAGACGGTGGCGGTGGTCGTTCAACAACTCGACCGCAAGCTGCGTTTGCCGGCAGAGATTCTGCCGTATCAGGCGGTGGATCTGCATGCGCGGGTTCCGGGCTTTGTCGAAAGGGTGGAAGTCGATCGCGGCAGCGTGGTCAAAAAGGGGCAGCTTCTGCTGGAGCTCGTCGCTCCGGAAATGAAGGCGCAATTGGCCGAGGTGGAAGCGAAAGCGCAGGCGATCGAAAGTCAACGGGCGGAGGCGGAGGCAAAGCTGGCCAGCGCCGAGGCGGTGTTTGAACGATTGAAGCAGGCGGCGACGACGGCTGGGGCGGTGGCGGGGATCGAGGTGATTCAAGCGCAGAAGGCCGCGGAAGCGCTAAAGTCGCAGATCAAGAGTATCCAAAGCCAAGCCAAGGCCACGCGGGCTTCGGCAGCGGCGATTACCGAGTTGATCGGGTTCTTGCAGGTCACCGCGCCGTTCGACGGGGTGATCACGGCCCGCTTGGTGCATCCTGGGGCGTTGGCGACCGGCGCCTTATTACGTTTGGAGCAGGTCAGCCGTCTGCGGGTGGTCGTCGCGCTGCCGGAATCAGAAGTGGCCACGATGGTTCGCGGAGCCATGGTTCCGTTCACGGTGGCGGGCGGCATAGCAGGTTCCGGAGTGATCGCCCGGATCTCCCGTTCGCTGGACCCGAAGACTCGCACGATGCCCGTAGAGTTGGAGGTCGCCAACGCCAACGGAGCGCTTAGCCCCGGGATGTACGCTGAGGCGGTCTGGCCGGCGCGGCGGGCAAAGCTGTCGATCCTCGTGCCGCCGACGGCGGTGGTGACGACCACCGAGAAGGTGTTCGTGATTCGGAACACCGACGGCAAGGCCGAGTATGTTCCGGTAACGAAGGGGGCTGCGGCAGGTGACTTACTCGAGGTATTCGGGGGGCTCGCCGCTGGCGATAAGATACTCCGGCGGGGCAGCGACGAGATCCGCCCGGGTAGTTCGCTGAAGTAACGCGGCATCAACGGACCCGAAAGCCAAACCCGGTGGCGCCGGCGCAACGAATCGGTAACGCCCACCGCGGGATCGATCGTCTAATCCGCAGAGCGTTCGTTCCCTTCCCGCCGCCAACCCGCATGATGCACGACAGACCATGGACCGCCCCGGGTCTTCTGGTATGCCGAGTAACGGTCCGCCGCTTGATGCCGTGCAAACCGGTCAGCCCGCTTCCGGAGCCGGTAACGAATCGGCGGCTAGATGGGCATAGGCGGTCTGGTACGCCTTCTTGTCCCTATGCAAGGAGAGCCAAAGTTTATCCTTCCGCAGCCCTCTTGCGTAGCTGAATAGCCGCAGGTCGGCGTCCGAGAGAGGGAGGCTCGGCGTTCGATTCCGGTGTTCGGTGCCGCTTTCGACTGAGCTTGGGGCCGACCTAGGACGGTGAGCCATCGACGGGTTCGCCCCAGCGGGTGGGCGGGGCCGAAGTTCGGCCCGCCAAAGCAATTTTTCACGTTTTCGTTTTTCTCTCGGATTGAGCTATCCGTTTCATTCCAAGTGACTTATTCGTCATTTTTCGTTTTTCCGCTGGGTTCGTTTTTCGCGCGAACGACGGGGCTGAGGATTTCGGCGACCGCTTCCGGATTCGATTGCGGTGTTCGGTGAAGCTTCCGACTGGGCTTGCGAGCCAGCCGTGGGCTCAGCCCCTGAGTGCGGGGCCGGAGTTCAGGCCGCCAAAGCGATTTTTCACGTTTTCGTTTTTCGCTCGGATGGCGCTATCCGTTTCATTCTAAGTGACT
>JAPKZA010000298.1 GCA_026394015.1 Acidobacteriota bacterium | reverse complement strand
CCGACGGGCGAGGAACTCGCCCATCCTGCCGGGCTGAAGCGAGTCCGTTGTGCGCGTGTTCCTCAAAAGAGTGAAAATGAATCCTTCCACACCGCCTATCATCGTACTGCTCATAGAGGACAGCCCGGACTACGCCGCACTCGTCGTAAAGTGGCTGTCAAGTCAAGCGGCCAGTGCGGAATTCACGGTTGTTTGGACCGACTCTTTGACCGCCTCCCTCTCCCGTTTGGAGCAAGGGGGCATCGATTTCATCCTTGTCGACCTTGGCCTGCCCGACTCTGACGGCCTGGCAACGTTTACCGCCCTGCGAGGAAGGGCCGGAGATCTGCCCATGATTGTTCTCAGCGGCGCGGAGAGTGAAGCGCTGGCCGTGCAGACCGTCCAACTAGGCGCGCAGGACTATTTGGTCAAATCGACCTGTACCGCAGAACTTCTCACTCGCACCCTACGGCACGCGCGTGTGAGGCATCAGCTAGGGGTGAACCGACCGCGGCTGGAGACTTCGACCGCGCAAGCAAGAATCGTGGGTGTGCTCAGCGCCGCCGGCGGCGCCGGGGCCACCAGTGTGGCGTGTGTCCTTGCGGCGGAACTTCGTCACCATACGGATCAAACAACCCTGCTGATGGATCTGGACTCAAACCCCGGACTGCTCTCCTTTACGTTAGGTATCGACCCCGAATTTTGCCTGCAGGACGCAGTGGAAAGGGCCGACCAGTTGGACAGCGCGATATGGGAAGAGTTGATTACTCGCCGCCCCGGCGGCTTGGATACTCTCGCATCCTCCAAAACAGCAACGTACGGAATAGACATTGCACGTTTGAACACGGTCGTCCGCTTCGCTGCGGCCCGCTACCACTGGATCGTGATGGATTTAGGCCGCCTGAATCAAGGGTCGGTCCAGTTGCTGGAGAACGCGCAGGATGTTCTCCTGGTCAGTACAGAGAGCCTTCCGGCGCTGCATCAATGCAAGCGTACGATTGGTATGTTGCTTGATCTGGGAATCGCGGAAGAGCGTTTACGCTTAATCTTGAACCAGAAGGACGCGGGCGAGATGGTGGCGCGAAAGGAGCTCGAGAACATCTTCGGTGTAACGATTGCGGCAACGCTGCCCCCGGCGCACAAGGACTTGGATGAATCCTATCGGAAAAAACGTCTGCCCGCCGTGACGGGCGCGTTCCGGTCGGCTTTGCGAGAGTTTTCGCGCAAATTGGCTGGACTTCCGGAAGAAGTGCAGAATCTTTCACCACTTTCCCTAACAAACCTCCGAGCTCGTTTCTTTCACAAGAAAGGCACCCGCGCGATTGCCTCCTAAGCGCACAGGCCGCGCAGGAACGGCTCGAGCGGGCGAGGAACTCGCCCATCCTGCCGGGCCAAAGCGAGTCCGTTGTGCGCGTTTTCCTTAAAAGGCTAGTAGTGATTTCTATGAGTCGTATCGTTTTGATTGTCACACCGCAACTCGCCGTTTTCGATACCGCTTGCGACTTCGCCAGAAAATGCGGATTCCCCTGTGAGACGCGGCGCGTCAATCAGGCGGCCCTGGCTTTGGCGCGCATCTCCGGGGGAGGTATCGACGCCGTCATCTTGGACATCTCCGGGAATCAGACCCGCGCGGCGATGATGGCGAGCGTGCGGGAGTTCCGTACAGCTGCGCCCCACGTCCCGACTATCTTGTGGTGCGATTCCGACGCAGCCGGGCGCAATGAGATCACCTCCGAGTCCGGGGCGCTTGGGTGGCTGACGAACGATAGCAGCCCGCAGGAGATGTATCGCTTGCTTGCCTGTACCCAGGACAACGCCCATATACGGGAGCAAAACAGTAAGCAGCGGCCACCCGCCAAGGCGACAATCCTGGCGGTTATGGGAGTACGAGGGGGAGTGGGAACCACAACCGCTGCCGTCAACCTGGGTGCCGCCTTGGCCAGCCGGGGCACAGTGGTGCTCAGCGAAATCGGCCCCCTATTTGGCGGACTCCAAAGTTGCCTTCATCCCGGCCGAATGATTCGCGGGTTTCCGAGCCGGGCAGATGGGGCCGCGCTGAGTACGCGCGCCGTTCGAACGCAATTATGGCCGGTACCCAATACGGCTGGATTCCACGTGTTGTTTGGACCGCAGTTTCCACAGGATTGCGCAGAGATACCGGCGGCGACAGCCGCCGACCTGCTCGGTATCCTGGCCGCCGAAGCTGACTTTTTGGTCTTGGATTTGCCAACATCGTTGTCGGCGGCTAACCGCGAGCTTATCGGAGCCTGTCATTATCTGGTCCTCGTTCTGGAGCCGGTCCAGGCGTGTTTAAGATTGGGCAATCTCTTACTGGAGAGCATTCAACGCTGGGAGAAACTGCCCGGTTCGATCGCGACTCTTGTGGTAAAGCGGGATGCTGAAGGTGCCCCCATCCCGCAAGAGCGAATCGAAGCGGAACTGGGACTTCCGATTCTTGGGGTTATTCCACCTGCTCACGGCCTGTGCGCTCGCGGTGAACGCACCGGGGTGCCAATGATTCAAGATGATTCACACGGTCTGGTGGCCGACAGTTTCTTGGCCGTAGCCAGCCGCTTTCCGCTCCAAGCGAGGCCTCGGGCGGCAGGGCCCGTATTGCCAACAGCTCTCCGCGCAACGGGGCCCGAACCCCACAACGGCTATCTCGGCCAGGCAGGCCGAATCCGCAATTGAATCGAGAGCCTTTGCCCACACCGAGCTATCTTCGCGTTCGTCTGCCTAAGTCCGGCCTAGCACCTTGTTGCAGAAGTCAGGGTTCGTGAATTCTGGGCCGGAGGGAAGGGCGCGGCCTTCTTCCACTCAAAAGCGCACAGGCCGCGCAGGCACGGCTCGAGCGCGCGAGGAACTCGCCCATCCTGCCGTGCTGAAGCGAGTCCGTTGTGCGCTGTTCTTCAAAAGTAGAGAAGCCTCACGACAGCTATTTTGCAAAGTGACACTTTAGCGTACAAAAGTCCCGGAATGGCCCCTCCTGGCCCGTATGCATCCAGCGTCACTTTCGCGGATATTCCCTGCCCCTTGATCGCCTTACCGCGAAACGCTTTGGCAGCGTTTACATCCTGTTGCCGACTCAAAAATAAATCAACAGTCTCTGCTGCCTTATCGACGGCTCAGTGCACGCCGCCCCATTCGCCACGCACCTTGACGTAGGTCTCGTCCATCCGCCAAGCGCCGCCCACCGGGCTCGCGCAGCGTTGCCACCGCTTCTCGGATTCCGGCATGGAATGCTGCACCCATCGCCGAATCGTCGTGTGGGCCAGCCCAATGCCGCGTTCGCTCATCATGCTCACCAAATCCCGGTAGCTCAGCTTGAAACTCTAGTACCACCGAACGCACAACACCACAATCTCGGCATCGAAATGGCGTCCGGCGAACAATTCATCACTTTCGCCGACAACGCCGATTTTGCACCAGAGCCATAAATTACGCCCGCCGACGGTTCTTCATAAGAGATCAGACATGCTGCACGGTTTAAAGCTGCTCCTGCCTGCTCTCATCCCCTCGTGGCGTTTCTTCGACACGATCGCGCCGTCGCCCCGTATCGAATATGCGTTGCTGCAGGACCCGCACGCCGTCGCCGCGTGGCAGGAATTTCGCCCCCGGCCCGCGCGCCTTTCGTTCGGCCAACTGCTGCTGCGCATGGTCTGGAACCCGCGCTGGAACGAATCACTCTATTTGGTGAGCTGCGCGGAACGGCTGATGGCGAACCCTACCGCACAGAGCGAGCGCGAAATTATTGAACGCATAAAAGCCGAAAACGCAGATGCGTCCGCGCCCTGGCTGCAATTCCGTCTGGTTTTCGTGAGCAGGCAAGGCGAGGGCACGCGCCAGGACATCACCTTCACTTCGCCCGTCTACCGCCGGGAGGCCGTATGAGCCTCGATTACGCCGTGCGTTGCACCGAGATGTTGCTCGCCTTCGCCTTCCTGCAGCAAAGCGCCGAGCATCTATGCGTTCCGGGAGAGCGCCGCCTGTTCCTGCCGCGCATCGCCCTTAGCCTGCTGCTGATGGCGGGTTTTGCCGCCCCGTGGATGTGCCTCGCGCTGCTTATCCAGGCGGTGTTCATCCTGCAGCGTTTTGATGGCCCCTATCACGGCGGCAGCGACCGCATGGGGTTGCTTATCCTGAGCTGCCTTTGTCTGGTGCATTTCATGCCGTCGCTGCGGGCGCGTGAGGCGGCGTTCGGCTATCTGGCGCTGCAGGTGCTGCTGTCGTATTTCATCGCCGGCTGGGTGAAAATCACCAACACCGAATGGCGTACGGGCCGCGCCTCGCGTGACGTATTGCTGTTCTCCGCCTATCCGGCGAGCGAGAGCTTCCGGGCAGGGGCGGACTGGTCGCGCTCCGTGTGCTTCGCCTCCTGGGCGGTCATGCTGTTCGAGCTGTTTTTTCCCCTCGCGCTCCTGTCCCCGCAAGCGCTCGTCATCGGCCTTACTCTCGCCGCGTTGTTTCACTTCGTCAATGCCTGCCTGTTCGGCCTCAACCGTTTCTTCTGGATCTGGCTCGCCGCCTATCCGTCGCTATTGTGGCTGCAGCAGCGCCTCGGTGCAGGGCGATAGACGCTGCTTGTCGCGATAGGTTCCGTTTAGCCGGGCGATCAAGTCGAACGCAAACTCGGAAAAGGACCATTCACCCCAGGTAAGGATTACCATTTCGTGCCAGCCAGAATTGGAGGGAACACTCTTCGACATCGCACTGTTGAATAATGAACTTCCGCCCTTTGAAACAGTACTCTTGCGACGTTTTTCACTTTTCCCGATCTGTAGCTTTCCGGTCATATCTCGATTCCGGTTGGTCTTCTCCGAGGGGGGCGTACGGAGCATGGTTCTGCACCAAGCTGAACTTCTGGACTTCCTTAACATCTCGAAGCTCGTTTATTGCGAGAAGAGCCTCCAGATCTAATGTTGGGGCTGCCACCCGATGCCTCGGGTATCTTGACTTGCAAATAACAGGCGTATGAAATTTTATACAAAGGCCTTCTGTGCACGATGAAAAAGAGATCCGCTGGGTGGGGTCTGCATATGACGATCTACTGGCATTTCCTGATGAGTCCCGCAAGGAAGCTGGCTTCCAGTTGGGGAAAGTACAGGCCGGACTCGAACCGACTGACTGGAAGCCGTACGATATTGTGGGTGTTGGAACAAAAGAGATTCGCATCAAGGACCCAAGCGGGATCTACCGCATCATGTACGTAGCCAAGTTCGAGGAAGCGATCTATGTCTTGCATTGTTTTCAGAAGCGCACAGGCCGCGCAGGCACGGCACCAACGGGCGAGGAACTCGCCCATCCTGCCGGGCCGAAGCGAGTCCGTTGTGCGCGTGTTCCTTTAGAAGAAAACCCAGATAACAAGCAAGCAGGATAAGGCCATTGCCGAGGCGCGATATCGCGCTATTGTCAACGCGAAGAAGGACAAAAAATGACGATAGATACCGAGATCCGCCACGTGACAAAGCCGGGAGCGAACCTCTTCCTGGAATTGGGCTTTGCGCCGGAAGAGGCCAAACGCCTGCATGCTGCCTCTCGCAAACACATCAATGATACGCGACTGCTGAAGCAGCAATTGATGCAGGAACTTTCTCACTGGATCGCGCAGCATCACCTGAAGCAGGCTGCCGCCGCAGAGATCCTGATGGTATCGCGCCCGCGCATTTCCGACGTTGTGAACAAAAAAACGGCAAAGTTCACAATCGATGCGCTGGTTGAAATGCTGGGTCGCGCCGGCAAGCCGGTCAAGCTTTCAGTGAGTTGATGGCGACTTGGTTCTTGACCGTGGCGGTTTTCTCTACCTCGCAGTAATCCACAACATTCTCTTCCGGGTATCTTTTTGGCTCTCAATCGAGTGGTGGTTTTTCGCGCACACCGTCAGCGGTTTCTGACTCGGATTTGACCCTATTCCGGTTTCAAGAATTCCAGGCGCACGTCAACCACCCGCGACCACGCCCCACAGCCGCGTACCCCTCACCGTCAGCACCATTCCGCCGCCGCGGCTCCCAATTTGCCTGTTCTTCTCGTCCGCAAACTCGCCCGTCACGAGGTGTTCAAGTTTATATTTCCAATCTAATCAAATACTTGCAAAATCGCCCGATTCAATTGCCCCATTTCTCCCCTGCATTCTTAAACCAGGAGATCAACATGACAGAAGAGCAGAAGAATCGGCGCGCCGAATTGGCCCGCGAGAATGGTCGCAAGAGCCGAGGCCCCATCTCACCCTTGGGCAAGTATGCCAGCTCAATGAACGCGATTACCACCGGAAAGCACGTCAAAGTGCACAAAGAAGTCTTTCCCGAATGCGACACCTTGTACTCAACCGACGAACGGGAATCCTTCGTCCGGCTCCATTTGAAGCATGTCCGGCAGTACAAGCCTCATGCGGAATGCGAGCACGCCATCGTCCGGCAGATGACCACCGAACTGTTCGATTATCAACGAGCCTGCGACGTCGAAACGCTGGCTGTCCAACGAAATCTCGACTCGGTCCTCCGGGAGCATCCCGAAGT
>JAPKZA010000568.1:3096-4829 GCA_026394015.1 Acidobacteriota bacterium | reverse complement strand
GCTCTGAAAGCAGTGTTTTGTTTCCGTGGCTAATGCTTCTGCTTCTGCTTCTACTTATTCTTCCTTCAGTGTTTGTCCGTGTTTGTCCGTGGCTAATGCTTCTGCTTCTTCTTGGCCTTCCTTCGTGGTTAATTTTTTGCTTTGCCTATGCTAATCATGCGACTTTAAGAAATATTTATAAAAACAAATAATGTTTTACTTTTCGTCAACAAATTCGGTTTATGCGATTAAAACGCACTGTTTTATGCGTTTTCTTCAATACCAACATTAAATGAATATTAAGGTTTAATGAAGTTAATGTTTTTAATTTAATTTTTATATTTGTTAGTATTGATTACCGACTCATATGCCGACTAGTATGATAGAAGGTACGTTCGCTCATTATTAATCAGTCGCCCTCTATGTTAATAATGAATCCACTCTAATCATAGCTTTTGATACTATTCGCCGATTAGCAAACTTTTGAAAGGTTCCCGCACTATGTCGTTCCAATTTTTTTGTAAGTTATTAAAACTAAATTTATCTAAAAAATCTTATGTTAAAAGCAGACATCGTCAACTTGAACTCCTAGGCCTAGAAGAAAGAGTTGTACCTGCCACCATAACGGTCACAAATACCAGTGATACCGGGGCGAATTCGTTTCGTCAGGCTATTATTGATGCCAACGCTTCCCCAGCTAATGACATCATTGATTTTAATTTCGCTACTGGTTCTAGTCCTTACACCATCACTTTACAATCCGCATTACAAAATATTGCTAATGCCAGCACCGCAGGCACTCTTACCATTACCGGTCCAAGTGCTTCCTCGCTTACCATCAATGGTAGCAATGGTAGTCTAGGTGGCTTTAGTATTTTCACCATTGATACTGGTGGTGATTTAACCATCTCCGGCGTGACTGTTACCGGGGCTAATACCTCTAGCAATGGTGGCGGGTTTGATAATAATGGCATCCTTTCAATCTCCAATTCCCTTATATCTTCGAATATATCCTCAAGTTCTGCTAACGGTGGTGGTGCGGGTGGTATATTTAATAATACTGGTGCAACTCTCACGGTCTCTAATTCTACTATCACAAGCAATAAGGGTAAAGCTGGTGCCGGGATTCATAACTTTGGTGGCACGGTAACGGTATCTAATTCTACTATCTCCGCTAACCAAACATATAGCGATCGTGATAATCGCGGTGGCGCTATCTACAACAATACAGGTGGGACTCTTATTGTCGCTAATTCCACTCTGAGCGGTAATTCTTCAGTATACGCTGGTGGTGGTATTGGTAACAAAGGTGTTGCCACTATCAGCAATACCACCATCGCAAACAATAAGAGTTTATATGGCGGTGGTATATTCAACGAAGGCGGCACCATAACATTAACCAGTTCTACAATTGCAACCAATAGTGGGTCAATTGACGGCGGTGGTATTGAAAATGGCGGGATCCTAAATATTGCAAACGTCATTATTTCGAATAACATTTCAGCTAATGGTACTGCTAATTACCACCCCTATGGCGGTGGCAATGTAGGCTTTGTTTCGCCATCAACTGCAGCAAATAATGTGGTGCCAGGTGGAACTATAAATGGTGCTATAACTACTGATCCTGGACTTGGCGCTCTACAAGATAACGGCGGCCCCACCTTTACCATGGACATCGGTGTTGGAAGCTCTGCTAATGGTACTGGCGATGCAACTGTAAGTAATGCAGCACCGATTTTTGGCTTGGATCAACG
>JAPKZA010000568.1:0-3090 GCA_026394015.1 Acidobacteriota bacterium | reverse complement strand
TGCAGCACCGATTTTTTTCTTTTTTCAACGTGGCTATACCCGCTCTTCTACCACACCTAGCATTGGTGCCTACGAATATAATGGCACAATTCCAGCGGCACCTATTGTAGCTAGCGTTTCGCCTTCTGCTGGGTCTACCGCAGGTGGCACTAGCATCACCATTACCGGCACTGATTTGGCCGGCGCAACTTCTGTTACCATTGGTGGCACTGCTGTCAATTTTACCGTGGTTAGTGCAACCACCATTACCACCATCACCCCTGCTGGCACTGCTGGAACCGCAAGTGTTGAAGTTACCACACCAAGCGGTACCAATACAGCCAATACATTGTTCACTTATGGCACTGTGCCAACTGTTACTTTGAACACAAATAGCCTGGCGATCAATGCAACCACTTTGACCATTGCTGGCACAGGATTTGATACCACTGCTGCCAACAATACGGTCACCTTCAACAATGGTGCCGTAGGCAATGTTACTTCTGCTACTGCCACTCAATTAATTGTAAACTTGACGACTCCACCAACCACAACCGGCAGTCTTACTGCAGTGGTAACCACGAATGGGCTTAGCAGCGGCAGCGCTGTGCAAGTCGCAAATGTTGTTAATGTAGCGAACAACCCAACCTTTGGTACACCAACTGCTACCGCAGATGGATTCACTGTTCAAATCACTAACTACAACGGATCCTTTACTTACGGTGGAACCGCCACCGCGGGTTCGGTATCTATTAATGGTACAGGTCTGGTATCTGTAACAGGGGTATCGCCAAATACCTCTTCCACTGCTACCATTACCACCACCCGAACTAACTATGCAAGTGGCTCTGGTCAAGTGACTGCAACTTCTCTACTTGCAGCGAACACGCCAACCTTTGGCACACCAACTGCAACCGCAGACGGATTCACCGTTCAAATCACCAACTACAACGGATCCTTTACTTACGGTGGAACAGCCACGGTTGGTTCGGTATCAATCAGTGGAACCGGTTTAGTTGCAGTAACAGGGGTGCCTCCAAATACCTCTTCCACTGCTACTATCACTACTAGTCAAACTGGTTACGCTAATGGCTCTGCCCCAGTAACTGCAACTTCATTACTTGCAGCGAATACACCAGCCTTTGGCACACCAACTGCAACCGCTGATGGTTTCACTGTTCAAATCACCAACTACAACGGGGCCTTCACTTACGGTGGAACCGCCACCACTGGTTCAGTATCTATTGATGGTTCTGGTTTGGTAACAGTAACAGGGGTGCCTCCAAATACCTCTTCCACTGCTACCATCACTACTACCCAAACTGGTTACGATAATGGTTCTGCTCCAGTGACTGCAACGTCTTTGAATACAGCTAACACGCCAGCCTTTGGCACACCAACTGCAACCGCAGACGGATTCACCGTTCAAATCACCAACTACAACGGATCCTTTACTTACGGTGGAACAGCCACCGCTAGTGGAACCGTAGCGATATCCAACACCGGTTTGGTAACAGTAAGCGGTGTAGCAGCAAATACTTCGTCTACAGCAACCATCACTACCACCCAAACCAACTATGTATCTGGCTCTGCCCCAGTGACGGCAACTTCACTACTTGCAGCGAACACACCAGCATTTGGAACGCCAACTGCAACCGCTGATGGTTTCACTGTTCAAATCACCAACTACAACGGGGCCTTTACTTATGGTGGAACGGCCACCGCTGGCTCAGTATTCATTAATGGTACAGGTCTGGTAACAGTAACAGGGGTATCTCCAAACACATCATCCACTGCTACCATAACTACTGCTCAAACTGGTTACGCAAATGGCTCTGCCCCAGTAACTGCAACTTCACTACTTGCTGCGAACACACCAGCATTTGGAACACCAACTGCAACCGCTGATGGATTCACCGTTCAAATCACCAACTACAACGGAGCCTTTACATATGGTGCAACCGCCACTGTTGGTTCCGTAACCATAAGTGGAACCGGTTTAGTTGCAGTAACAGGGGTGCCTCCAAATACCTCTTCCACTGCTACCATCACTACTACCCAAACTGGCTACGCTAATGGCTCTGCCCAGATTTCAGCTACCGGATTGAACGTAGCGAATACACCAGCCTTTGGCACACCAACTGCAACCGCTGATGGATTCACCGTTCAAATCACTAACTACAACGGAGCCTTCACTTACGGTGCAACCGCCACCGCGGGTTCGGTATCCATTAATGGTACAGGTCTGGTAACGGTAACAGGGGTATCGCCAAATACCTCATCCACTGCTACCATAACTACTACTCAAACTGGTTACGCTAATGGCTCTGCCCCAGTAACTGCAACTTCATTACTTACAGCGAATACACCAGCCTTTGGCACACCAACTGCAACCGCTGATGGTTTCACCGTCCAAATAACCAACTACAACGGAGCCTTCACGTACGGTGCAACGGCCACTGCGAACGGCATCGTAGCAATATCCAACACCGGTTTGGTTACAGTAAGCGGAGTAGCAGCAAATACTTCTTCCACTGCTACCATTACTACCACTCAAACTGGTTACGCTAATGGCTCTGCCCCAGTAACTGCAACTTCGCTACTAGCTGCGAACACACCAGCCTTTGGCGCACCAACTGCAACCGCAGATGGCTTCATCGTGCTGATCACCAACTATGATCCGAACTTCGCTTATGGTGGAACCGCCACCGCTGGTTCGGTATCCATTGATGGTTCAGGTTTGGTAACAGTAACAGGGTTAATGCCAAATACCTCGTCCACTGCTACCATCACTACTACCCAAACTGGCTACGCTAATGGCTCTGGCCAAGTGACTTCCTCTTCGCTGGCTCCTACGGCGCCTTTGGTTACAGGAACACCATCATCTTCCTCTGGCGGTTCCAGCACCGTCACTCTTTATGACCCTATCACCGGCCAACCCTCCGGCACTGCAGTACCTTTCCCCGGATTTAACGGCCCTATTAAAGTTGTTTCGGGTGACTTCAACAACGATGGCGTGGCAGACATCATCGCAGGCGCAGGCTTCGGCGGCGGACCAGCTATCGCTATCCTTGATTCCCAAACCGGCGAAGTCCTTGAAGCTTTCTTTGC
>JAPKZA010000504.1 GCA_026394015.1 Acidobacteriota bacterium | reverse complement strand
TGGTGTGGGAGGGGAGGAGCCGGGAGGCTTCCCCCTATCCCGATTTATAAAGTAGTTTTCACCATGCCGGAAGAATTGACCGACGAACAGAAAAAGGCGCGCCGCGCCGAAATCAACCGCCAGAATGCCCAGAAAAGCACCGGCCCGAAGACACCCGCGGGGAAAATGAAGGTCCGCCTCAACGGCCTCCGCTCCGGTGCCCGCGCGAGCGTCATCGACATGTCGGCCATCGAGAGTCTCGTTCTCCTCCCCTTGGAAGGGCCCGAGGCCTACAAGGCCGTCGTCGCCGACTACACCGACAAATGGCAGCCCCGCGATCAGGTCGAAATCGCCGTCTGCCAACGCTTTGCCGATACCCATTGGCGCCTCATGCGCCTGGCCCATCAGGAACGCACCTACAACGAAGAGTGCATGATCAAGGCCGGCCAGCTAGCCCATCCCGGCGTCGCGGAAAACCGTCTGCTGGACCTCGATTACCTCAACAGTTTCCAAATCGCGTCTGAAGGCAAGACGCTGAAGGAGTTCCGTCGCGAAGAAGCAGCCCTGCAGCGATCGATGGCCGCCAGCTATCGAGGGTATACTATGCTCCGAAAACTGGATCCCAGGCCCAAATCACCGCTCAGCCAGAACGCGCGAATCATCGGACCGTCCCAGGCCCCCGCCCCGCTCGCACAAATGACCGAAGAATCTGTGAACTTGCAACCTGCTGATTCAATTGAGCCAAGTGACATGCCGATCGACAACCAAAGCCAAGTGCAAACCGAAGCGGTCACCCCGGAAAACGGAATGTCGGCCCCGGCCGCCCCGGAAATCAAGTCGGAGGTCAACCAAAAGGCCTTTGCCGCAGGCGCCGAAGGTCATGGATTGCTCGTAACCTAGCAAATTCGCGGACGACCGTCAGCGACGTTTTCCACGGGCTCCTACGCCGAATAAGCCGATTTCAGAATCAACGAAACCAGGTTCCAGGCGATCAGCGCGGCGAAGCCGACGTTCATCTTCATCAGCAAGCCGATCTTCCCGCGATGCCAGCAATACACGCCCAACCCCACGGCGATCATCTTCACCACCAGCAGGCCAATGATCGGAGACGGCGCGGCTTGGATCGCCCAACGCACGATCGGGTTTCCTTCCTGCACTCCGTTGAGAAGGAACGCAATCGTGGTCAGGAAATCAAGAACCTGAAGGTATGAGTACTGGTAAAGTTGCTGGATCAACTGCGCTTCTCCTGTGGGCAAGAATAGCGTTCCGACCAGCGCGGCAACAAGATAACTCTTGGCCTAGAACTCGCCTCCAAGTACCAGCGCGCACCCGGTACTATTCCTTGCGAGCGCTCAGGCGCATGCGTAAACCGTGCTTCGGCCGTAGCGTCAGCATCCCTAACGGCTCCACCTTGTTGCCCGGCGTCAGGTCCATCCGGAATCGCTGCGCCAGGTTCGCCAGGCAAAGCACGCCCTCCATCCACGCGTAGCGCTCGCCGATACACAGTCTGGCCCCGCCCCCAAACGGCAGATAGGCAAACTTCGGCGTGGCCGATTCCAGCCATCGGTCCGGCCAGAACCGATCCGGCTCCGGGAAAAATTCGGCCCGCCGATGCAGCACCGCCATGCAAACCAGCAGAATCGACCCCTTCGGAGCCGAAAAATCGCCAAACGTATAGGGTGCCAAAGCCCGTCGCCCCAGGATCCAAACCGGCGGAAACATCCGCATCGATTCGCTAAAAACACGCTGGCAATAGGGCAGGTTCGGATAGTCCTCCGGCCCCGGCGGACGGTCCCCCGCCACCCGGCTGATCTCCGCCTCCATCTCGGCCCGCGCCTCCGGATTCGCCGCCAGCAGGTACAGCGTCCACGCCAGCGCATTCGCCGCCGTTTCGTGCCCGGCCACGAAGATGGTCATCACCTCGTCGCGGATCTGCAGACGGTCCATCCTCTCGCCCGTATCGGCGTCCCGGGTGCTCAGCAGCATGCCGAGCAGATCGTCGCCATCCTGGCCGCTCTGGAGACGGGCGTCAATGACGCCATAGACGATCTCATCGAGCTTGGCCAGCGCCGCGCGGTACCGCCGGCTCGCCGGCAACGGCAGATCCAGCAGCAGCGGCCCCCACGGCATCACCAACTGGTTCAGCATCTTCAGCACGATCTCCAGTTCGTGGGCGATCGTGGCCGCTTTGTCGCCCGCCTCGGTCGTGAACAGGCTCCGCGCCACAATCTCCAGCGTCAGTTGGCTCATCGCCTCGGTCGCTTCGATCTCCTGCCCGTCCCGCCACTCCGCCATCAGCGTCTGCGTGCAGCGCGTCATCATCCGGCCGTACTCGGCAATCCGCTCCCGCTGAAACGCCGGCTGCATCAGCCGCCGCTGCCGCAGATGGGTCGGGTCCTCGCTCGTCAGCAGCCCTTCGCCAAAGAGCCCCTTGGTCCGCTCAATCCGCGGGAATTTTTCGAACGCCGAGCCTTGGGTAATCAACAGGTCCCGAATCAACTCGGGCTCGTTGATCAGGTAGAAGTTCCGGTTGCCCAGCTTCAGGTGCGCGCGCAATCCCTGCGAATCGGCGAGGTGCGCGAAGAAGCGCAGCGGGTTTTGGATCATCTCCCAGGGGGAGATTTTAGGACGGCTCAACTCCCTTGATGATAGGATTTATGCTGTGAAATGCGCAACCCTGCTTCTCCTCGCCGCTGCCACCGCGGCCTTCGGCCAACTCGATAAAGCCGAAAAGAAAGACGGCTTCAAGCCCATCCTGAATAAGTCCCTCAAGGGCTGGAAAGGCGATAACCGCCTTTGGAAGGTCGAAAAAGGCGTCGTCATCGGCTCCACCGACGGCGTCAAGATCACGAAGAACACCTTTCTGATCTCCGAGCGGGAATACGGCAATTTCGTCCTCCGGACCCAGTTCAAGCTCCGCAACCACAACTCCGGCATCCAGTTCCGCAGCACGGAGATGCCGGAATTCGTCGTTGCGGGCCTCCAGGCCGACATCGCCTTCGACAACTGGACCGGCTCCATTTACGACGAAAAAGGCAAACGCGGCGTCATCGTCAACGGCTGGAAGGGCAAAGGCGAAAAGCTCTACAAAAAGGGCGAATGGAACGACATGGAGCTTTCCGCCATCGGCGAGAACATCCAGATCAAAATCAACGGCACCGTTACCAGCGAGCTAAAGGACACCTCCAAAGCCAGCGGCGTATTGGCCTTTCAACTCCACGCGGGCCCGGACATGAAAGCCGAGTTCCGTAACATCCGCCTGAAAGAAGTCAAAGCTACCAAGTAACTGGCACGCCGGGCTCGAGCGTCAGGACCTTGCAACTAACCAGGGCCTGTAACTCCTCCGGCGTTCCCGTCAACACCGGGAACGTCCCGTAGTGCGAAGGGATGACCACGTGGGGCTGCAGCAGCCGCGTCGCGATCGCCGCCCCGCGCGGGCTCATCGTGTAAAAATCCCCAATCGGCAGCACCGCGAGTTGTGGCGCGTGCAGCTCCCGGATCAACGCCATATCGCCGAACACATCCGTATCGCCCGCGAAATAAGCGTTCCGGCCATCGACCAAGTGCAGCACGTAGCCGCCCGCCAGGCCGCCGTAGACGGTCGTGCCGTCCGGCTCCTCCATCATGCTCGAATGCACCGCTGGGGTCATCGTCACCTTCAGGCTGCCCACCGTCACCGAGCCGCCGATGTTCATGCCGATCGTGTTCTTCACGCCCTGCGCGCCGAGCCAAGTCGCCACCTCGTAATTGGCTACCACGTGCGGCGAGAAGCGACTGGCCAGTTCAGGAATGCCGCTGATGTGGTCCCCGTGACCATGGGTCGCCAGGATGATGTCGACCCGCGAAAAATCGTAACCCTCGGGGAAGCTCGGGTTCCCGGCGATGAAGGGGTCAATGACGACGACCTCACCGGAAGCGAGCGTCAGCGAAAACGTGGAGTGGCCAAGCCAGGTGATTTGTAGCACTATTCTACGGTTACCACTTTTCGACCTGTCATCGGGACGGTGCCGAACAGCGCCCGCACCGCCGCCACCTCACTCGTCGCCGCCGGACTGTAAGTCGTGAAGTAAGTCGTCACTTCCGGAAACGCGCGAATCAGATACGGATTGCCCAGGCTGATCAGGATGAGCTGCTTTCCCGCCTTCACCAAATCGTTCACGATCGCCGGATACTGCCCCGGGAGCGCCGCGTTGTCTTTCCCGTAGCCGCCCAGTTGGGCATAGGCGCCAATTACCACCGTCTGGCAGCCCGACGGCACTTGGACATCCGGCATCTGTGGATCGACGAGCAGCGTGGGAATCTTCGGCGCGCGCACGGCCATCTCGTCCAGAAACGCCTGTCCGGTGCTGTTTCCCTTGCGTTCGGCGAGCAGCAGGACGCACGCATTGGCTTCCTTGGCCAGCGGCAGCAGCCCCGCTTTGTTGCGGATCAACGTCACCGCCTTGCTGGCGATCTCCTGCGCCTTCTCGGCCGCCCCTTCGGCGTCCAGCGCGTCGGCGAGTTCGTCCGTCTTCACGAACCGGCTCTTGTTCAGCCCCACCTTCACCTTCGCCGCCAGCACCTTCCGCACGCTCGCGTCCACGCGGGCCTGGGTGAGGCGTCCGCTGCGGATAGCGGCCATCACGCCGTTGATAGCGGCCTCCGGGTTGCTCGGGATCAACAGCACGTCCACGCCCGCCTCCAGCGCCCGTACGGCCGCTTCGGCGGGCGAATACTGAGCCGACAGGCCAGCCATGTCCATCGCGTCGGTCGAAATCAACCCCTGAAACCCCAATTCGCCCCGCAGCAGCCCCGTGATGATCGGCTTCGAGATCGTCGACGGCACCCCGGTTGCGTCCAGCGCCGGCACTGCAATATGCGCCGTCATAACGCTATCGACCCCGGCGGCAATCCCCGCCCGAAACGGCACCAGTTCGATCTTGTCGAGGCGCCCCCGATCCACCTCCAGCTTGGGCATGCCGTAGTGGGAGTCGGTCGCCGTGTCGCCGTGCCCGGGAAAGTGCTTCAATGTCACCAGCACCGGGTTGGCCGGATCGCTCTTGGCCCCTTCAATGTACGCGCGTACGTGCTGCGCCACCAGCGCCGGATCCTCCCCATAGGAACGGATATTGATAATCGGCAGGTAGCGCGAGTACTCCACCGACCCCGTCGCCGCAAACGCCATCTGGTGCGGGTACTTCACCGTTCCGGAGACCCGCATCGATGCGCCGCGCTCGAAGTCGCCCCCGATCAGCAGCGGCACCTTGGCCAGCTTCTGCATGCGATTCAGAAAACTGGCCATCTCGAACGGCTCGGCATTGATCGCGCCGCTCGGCCCCACCCGATTGTTGACGATAATCCCGCCCACCCCATCGATCTGCACCGACTTCAAAAACTGTCGATACGCCCGGCTGCGCACCGGCGGCAGGTTCCCGAAGCTCTTGATGATCACCAATTGGGCGACGCGTTCGCGCGGCGTCAACGTCGTCATCCACCGCTGCACGGGGTTCGCCGGCGGAGGCACTTTCCTGGCTGGCGCGCCCGCACCGGCCATCACGATCAAGAGCAGAAGGGCAAGTAGCCGAAAAGGCGTCACTTGCCCATGCTATCAGTTGCCGGCTGCCTTCTTTTTTACCGCCGGCTTCCTACGCTCACCCTCGGCTCGCGCCGGCTGCTTGGCCGCCGTCCGTTTGCTCAGTCGATTCACCGCCCGCACGAGCTGAGAAACCTCGTTGGCGCTCTTCATGATCACCGCATCGGCACCGCTGTTCTCCTCGGTGATGCCCATCGCATCCACGAAGCCAGAAACCAACACAATGCGCGTCTGCGGGGCTACTGCTCGGATTGCTCGAATCAGTTCGACGCCGTTCTGTCCAGGCATCTTGTAGTCCGTTACCATCAGCGGGAAAGGACTCTCTTCAAATAAGGCTAAGGCTCTTTCAGCATTGTTCGCGGCAGTGATCTCGTACCCGAGTTCGGTCAGCACCATCGTGCGTGCCGCCAAACCCGAAGGATTATCGTCAACCAGCAGCAAACGAGTTGCCACCGGCGTCATCTTGTCAGCTTTCAACTTCATTGCAGAATAGGAACCTTGCGAAGGTAACAGACCTGTAAACCAGCTGTCAACGATCTTCTATCGACATCAAAACGCGCTAGTTGTTTCGCTTGACTATTCGACTTCTTTAGGCGCGTTGTACCCGGGCTTGGCGATGACGGTGTACTTCATCGGTTTGCCCTTTTCATCGACGATCCGCAAGGGTTCGTTGGTGGCCGGATTGACGAGTTGCACCGCAATCTTGCGGAATTTGCCGTCCTTGGCCTGGTTGGTCGAAGCGTACGTAATCGCGTACTGACTGCGCAGCGCTTCGTGAATCGCCCGATAAATGTTCGGGAATTCCCCAAAGAAACGGGGGAAGTACGATTGCCCACCGGTTTCCCGGGCGAACGTTCGCATCTGATTATCGGCCTGCAAAAAGTCGAGGCGCTGAATCGCCCCCATTCCACCGCGGGCGTCGAGCCATTCGCGCAGCGCCTGCATAATCCCAATCGCGTAGATCGGCACGCCGCTCTGCTGCAGCGATTTTCTCGTTTTGTCGAACGTAAGCTTCGAAAACGTATCGACACCGCTGGCAATAACCACGATGGCTTTTCGGCCTTCAATGGTCGACATCCGGTCGGCGGTATCGGTAAGCGCGTCATAAAGATTACTTTCGCTGAAGGCCGCAATCCGCAACCGCTGCATCGCTTCGTACGCCTTCCGCTTATCGGTCGAGAAATCGCTCAGAATCTCGCTCCGCAAATCGTAGGCGACCACGGCCACGTAGTCTTCCGGCTTCAATGTTTCTAAAAAGCCATAAGAGGCCTGGAGCGTTTCATACCAACCGCTCGACCAGTACTGCTGGTACAAATTCGAAAATTCAATCACCAGGCAGACCGTCATCGGTGCTTCGCCCATATTGAAGCCTCCAATGTTCTGCGGCACCCCGTCCTCAATCACGCGAAAATTGCCCTTCGGAATGTTCGGGATGAACCGGCCGTTCTTGTCGAGCACCGCCACATCGACGTTCACCGTCGATACGTCGCTCTTAAACGTCGGCAGCCCGTCCGGCAACGCATCGCCCTCTTTCTTCGAGAACTTCGACGGGATCTTCTCCTGCTTCGGCTCTTCCACCGGAGCCCCGTCCCCGGACTTCTTGCGCGGTTTGGCCTTCGTCTCCGAGCCGGTCGAGCCGGGACCCTGCTGACTCCACATCACCGAGAAAGAAAGGAAGAAGAGGAAAGCGAGAAGCGTTAGCCGATTGCGCATGATGATCAATGTACTCCTATTGGATGTCGAACGGGTCGCGGCCACTCTTCTGCTTCATATAGACCTGAAACTTCTTCCGGGCCCGCCGCAACTTCCACTCTTTATACTGCTGGCGGAGCGCGCTCATCGGATCCCACGCCGCGCCCGGCTTGCCGCCCAATTTCTTTAGCAGTCCGGTTCGAATCAGCGCCCATCCGGTCGCCAGCCCCCCGAGATGCGCCACGTAGCTCACCCGCGAACCGTCCATCGCGATCGAACCCAACAGGCTGATGGCTCCAAAAATCATGACAAAATATTTTGCCGGCACTGCCCCGAAAAACAAAATGTTCGGAAACAGCACCCCGTAAGCGATCATCAGACCGAAAATCGCGCCGCTGCAGCCGATCGTCGCCGATTCCATCGCGCCCAGCGGCACGCTCGCCAGGCAAACCATTATCCCCGCGCCGATCCCGCTCAACAGGTAGTACTTCAAAAAACGCGCCGTGCCCCAGCTGCTTTCGAGCATCGGGCCCATGAAAAACAGCGACGCCATGTTGAACAAAATATGCTGGAATCCATTGGTATCGTGCAAAAACTGGTACGTCACCAGTTGCCACACCGCACCGGAAAACACGTCCTGCGGAATCAGCTTCAGCGGTTGAAACTGCAATCCCGCAAAGGCGCGAGCCAGCAGCGTAAACACAAAAATAGCGGTGTTGCTGATCAACAGCCACTTCACGCCCGAGGTAACTAACCCCGATGACGACGGACCCGACGAAAAAGAGCGATTAAAGGAGCCCATTTACCCTCTAAGCATAGCAGCAGGCATATGGGTGTATAGATGCGGGGAAGTCCGATCCGGTTCCTACTCCGCGGAAGGATTTCCGTAGCGGTTTAACAAAACCGCGGCCACCTGCAAAACAAAGCCAATCGCCATCCAAAGCTGCCAATGGGAAAGGGGCCCTTCGGAAAACGCAAACTCCTTCGCCCAGCTCATATCCGCCGCCAGCCGCCAAACCCCCAACACAAACGCCATGAGCGAAAATGGAGTGAGGAGAGCAGCGGTGCCGAGCGCTAGGCGCTGGTTCCGTGTTCCCTCCCGCTTGACGAGCGGGCCCTGGGCCAAGCGAATCTTAACCTTCATGACAAACTCATAACAGCATAGCCCAGTTAAGATAGAGTGATCATATGAAAAAAGTGACCACCGCGATTATCGGGACCGGCTTCATGGGCCGGGTACACATAGAGGGCATCCGCCGCCTGGGCCACGTCGAAGTCGTTGCCGTCGCCGGCTCCTCTGACGCTTCCGCCAAAAAGTTCGCGGACGAAATGGGCGTCGAACGCTCCACCGGCGATTACAAGTCGCTCCTGGCGGACCCTTCCATTGACGCCGTCCACGTCCTCACCCCGAACTCGCTCCACTTCCCCATGTCCATGGCGGCCCTCGAAGCCGGCAAGGCCGTCCTATGCGAAAAGCCGCTCACTGTTACATCCGCCGAAGCGAAGAAGATGGTCGCCCTCGCTGCCAAAAAGAACCTGCCCAACGCCGTTTGCCACAACCTCCGCTATTACCCCGTCGTCCAACACGTCCGCCGCATCATCGAATCGGGCGAACTCGGCGAAATCCTCCACGTCCAGGGCACCTACTCCCAGGACTGGCTCCTTTATGAGACGGATTTTAACTGGCGCATTGAGGCCGACCGCAACGGCGAACTCCGCGCCATGGGCGATATCGGTTCCCATTGGATGGACATGATTCAGCACCTCACCGCGCTGCCCATCACGAGCGTCTGCGCCGACCTAGCCACCTTCCATAAGACCCGCAAAAAGCCGAAGGTCGCCGTCCAGACCTTCGCCGGCAAGAAGCTGAAACCCAGCGATTACGAGGATGTCGCGATCACGACCGACGACTGGGGCGCCGTCATGCTCCACCTCGGGGATCGCGCCCGCGGTGCCTTCACCGTCTCTCAGGTCGCCGCCGGCTGTAAGAACAAATTCGCCTTCGAAATCTACGGCACCAAAGCCGGCGTCCAATGGAATCAGGAAGAACCGGACCGCCTCTGGATCGGCCATCGCAACACCCCCAACCAACTCATCGTTAAGGACGGATCCCTGCTCCATCCCAAAGCCGCCGCCTACGCCGAACTCCCCGGTGGCCACAGCGAGGGCTACGACGACTCCCACAAAGCGCTCTACAAGCGGTTCTACCAGAAGGTGGCCGACCCCTCCGTACCGGTTGAATATCCGACTTTCGAAGACGGTCTCCGCGGCATGATCCTGCTCGAAAAGGTTGCCGAATCCGCCAAAAAGCAGAAATGGGTTAAGGTTTAGTCGAATTATGCGTTGGCTTCTGTTTTTCGTTGCCGTGCCGTTGATGGCGGTGGATTTCGCTACCGAAGTCCACCCCATCCTCGCGGCCCGCTGCCTTGGCTGCCACAGCGGCAAGACCCCGCAGGCCGGGTTGTCTTTCGAAACCCGCGCCAGCGCACTTCGGGCCAAGGCCGACATCGTCCCTCGCATCAAGGGCGAACTCGGCCTGCCCATGCCCCCGTCTGGCAAGGGCCTCGACGAAAAACAGATCGCCATTTTGGAAGCTTGGGTGAAAGCGGACCTGCCCTGGACGGATGTCTCTAAACAAGCTCCCTCCGGCTGGCAGGCTCCGCTCGAACCTCGCTCGGTCGCGCTCCCGAACAGCCCCCGGCCCAACCCCATCGACAAGCTCCTCGATCGGAGCATCACCTGGCAGTCCGACATCTCCGACGCCGCCTTTGTCCGCCGCGTCTATCTCGACCTCTGGGGCATCACCCCCACGCCCGACCAGTTCCGCGCTTTTGACGGCAATCGGCCCAAACTCGTCGATACCCTCCTCGCCGATCGCAAAATGGTCACCGGCCACTGGATCAGTTTCTGGAATGATCTCCTCCGCGACGATCTTCGCGCCTACCACGGCGGCGAAAAAACCATCCGCCCGTGGCTCGTCAAAGCGCTCAACGCGAACATGCCGTATGACCAAATGGTCCGCGAGCTCGTCAACCCCGTCGGCCCCGATTCCCCCGAAGGCTTCCTGCTCGGCATCAACTGGCGGGGTGACGTCAACGCCAGCCAACGCCCCATGATTCAAGCCGCCCAGAACACTGCCCAGGTCTTCCTCGGCGTCAATCTGAAATGCGCCAGTTGCCACGACTCCTTCATCAACAAGTACAAGTTGAAGCAGAGCTACGGAATGGCCGCGCTTTTTAGTGAGGAGCGCGAACTCGAACTCTATCGCTGCGACATCAAGACCGGTGAGAAGGTCGGCCCCGAATTTCTCTTTCCCTCGGTCGGTCCCCCCGTCGGCCCGAATCGCCGCGCCGATGCCGCCGCCCTTTTCACGAGCCCCAAGAACGGGCGCCTCGCCCGAACATTCGTCAACCGCGTTTGGGCGAAACTCTTCGGGCGGGGCATCGTCGAACCCGTCGACGACATGGACGCCCAGCCGTTCAACGCCGACCTGCTCGACTGGCTCGCCGCCGATTTCGCCCGCGACTACGACATCCATCGCCTCGTCAAACTCGTCCTTACGAGTAGTGCCTGGCAACAGCCCGCCGTCGAAAATTCCACTTCGAAGTTCCGGGGTCCTGTTCCGCGCCGCCTCACCGCGGAACAGATCGTCGATACCCTCTCCGCCATCACCGGCGAATGGCGTGTGATTCAAACCGATACCTCTGCCCGGTACGCTCGCGAATGGGAACTTCGTTCGACCGAACTTACCCGCTCCCTCGGTCGCCCCATCCGCGATCAAGTCGTGACCACCCGGAACACCGAAAGCGCTACCCTCCAAGCTCTCGAACTCGTCAACGGCTCGACCATTCATCAGCAACTCCGCCGCGGTGCCCAGCGCCTCGTCGGCATGCTGCCGGAAGCACCGGCCAGCCTCTGGGATAGCTCCGGCCTGCGCAGGGAAGGGAAGAAGCCCCTCGACATTTCGAGCAGCGCGGAGACTCTCTACTTCCTCGTCGACGATATCGGCAGCTTCGATCCCGACCGCACCGTCACCACCTGGTCCAACGTCCAACTCGACGGCCAGCCGCTCGTCATTCCTGCTGCCAAACTCGGGACCCCGGTCAAGGTCTCCCTCCCCCCCGGCACCCACCGCCTTACCGGCTTCCTCGAACTCGATCCCAGCGGCAAACAGAGCGACATCAACAGCGCCGTCCGCGGCTACATCTTCCCCGCGGCGCCGGACCGCAACCTGCTGTCTCGCATCACGGACGCCCCGCCTGTCGCCCGTCGCAAGCCCACCGCGCTCATCGACGACCTCTTCTGGCAGACCCTCGGTCGCGCCCCCGTTCCCACCGAACGCCAACTCGCCCAGACAGCCGAAGTCGAAGACCTGCTCTGGATTCTGTTGAACCACCCGGAGTTTCAGTATGTCAATTGATCGTCGTTTCTTCGTCCGTCACGGAGTCGCGGCCACCCTCGCCGCCCTGCAGGGCAACAACCCCCGCCTCCTCGCCGCCCCCCGCTCCGGCACCGCGGATAGCATGATCCTCCTCTGGATGGCGGGCGGCATGGCGCAGACGGAAACCTTCGACCCCAAGCGCCACACCCCCTACCAATCTGGCCTCCCCAGCGACCGCGTTCTTTCCACCTTCAAGCCCATTCCCACCGCCATCGATGGCGTCCAAATCTCGGAAGGTCTCGAACGCGTCGCCAGCGTCCTCGACCGCGGCACCCTGATTCGTTCCCACCGCGTCGGCGACCTCGGCTTCATCCTCCACTCCCGTCACCAGTTCCACTGGCACACCGGCTACACCCCGCCCCAATCCGTCGCCTGCCCCCACTTCGGCGCCTTTGTCGCGCGGACTTTAGGAAAGAAGAATCCCGACATCCCGGCGTTTCTTTCCATTGGCCAAAACCTTGAAATCGGCGGGGAATCCGACGCCGTCAAAGCCTTCCACACCGCCGGTTTCCTCGGCGCCGAATACGGCCCCTTCCACATCGTCGACCCCCGCGATGCCGTCGCCGTCACCCGGCCCAACCAACTCCTCGGCCAATCCCGGTTTGCCAGCCGTCGCGAACTCTATCGCAAAATGCTCGCCGCCTCCCCGGTCCAGCAGGGTAGCGACCATCAGAAAGAGAGCTTCCTCAACTCGCTCGACAACGCCCATCGGCTGCTGACCTCCCCGGCCGCCAAAGCCTTTGACCTTTCGCTCGAGTCGGAAAAGTTATATAGCACTTACAATACCTCCCGCTTCGGCCTCGGTTGCCTGCTCGCTCGCCGCCTCGTCGAAGCTGGTGCCCGATTCATCGAAGTCACCACCGAGTACATCCCGTTCCGCTTCTGGGATACCCATGAAAATGGCCACTCGCGCGTCGTCGATATGAAGCGGACCATCGACGCGCCCATCGCCCAACTCATCCGCGACCTGGAAGAGCGCGGCCTGCTCGAAAAGACGCTCGTCGTGGTCGCTACCGAATTCGGCCGCGACATGATGACCGAAGGCAAGCCCGGCCTCGAAGTGAAAAATCAGGTGACGGTCCCGGACATCATGACCGACCCGAAGCACTACGGCATGCACCGCCACTTCACCGACGCCGTCAGCGTCCTCGCCTTCGGTGGCGGCATCAAGAAAGGCTCCGTCTACGGCGAAACCGCTCCCGAGCGCCCTTGCAAGACGATTAAGGACCCCATCGGCATCGAAGATCTCCATGCCAGCCTCTATTCCGCGCTCGGCATCGCCCCCGATACGAAATACGAAATCGAACAGCGTCCCTTCTACGTCACTAAGGATGGCAAGGGCAAAGTTCATCCCCGCCTCTTCTCGTAATCAAACCCGCTTAAACACAACTCATGTCATCCATTGCAACCAAACTTGGCGATAGAGGCCAGACCAGCCTCGCCGGCGGCAAGCGCGTCTCGAAAGGGGCCCTCCGCGTCGAAACCTACGGCACCGTCGACGAACTCAACGCCGCCCTCGGCTACGCCCGTTCCATCTGCGCCGACCCCGACGTCGCCGCCGCCACCCTCTTGATCCAACAGGATTTGTTCAAAGTCGGAGCCGCCCTCGCCACCCCGCCGGAAAGCAGAAAAGGCGACGCCCCCGTCACGGAAACGATGGTGGAAGCGCTGACCGCCCAAGTCTACGCCCTCGAAGCCCTCCCCGGTCTCCTCAGCGATTGGACCGTACCTGGGGGCGACCCCGCCGGGGCGTCCTTCGATCTCGCCCGCACCATCGCCCGTCGCGCCGAACGCCACGTCGTTCGGATGCATGAGGAAGGGGAAGACGTCGGGCCTTTCGTTTTGGCCTACCTGAATCGTCTCAGCGACCTTCTCTGGCTTTTTGGCCGCAAACTCGAGGTCGAAGCCAAATCCCAGGCGGCGCTTCGCCAACTGAACGGGCTGGCCGGCCCTCGCTGGTCGAGGGCTTGGTAACCGTTTTAACACCTTTCTAAGGTGTACTGAAAAAAATAGCCGTTTGCGGGCACTTGCATTCGGTTTGACGTGGATATACACTGGGTAAAGATGTCAGCCGCATTGACCAACAGCCCTTCGTTTCGATTTTGGTGGTATTACCAAATCACGCGAGTGGCGTTGGGCCAGCGGTAAGACTCTAAAACTTCTTAACGCGAAAATCCAACCCACTCGAAAGAGTGGGTTTTCGCTTTTGGGCAGATCCATTCTTTCGAGGCAAAGTAAATCCATGATCATCTCTATGAAAATTCACAGCACCAGGGAACAGATCGAAGCCGTATGCGACCGCATCCGCCACTTCGGTTACAAGATCCACGCCATCGAAGGAGAAGAACGTTGCGTCATCGGGGTCGTCGGTGTCGGCGATGTCACCAACTGTCTCGAATCGTTGGAAGCCATGCCGCAGGTCGAAAAGGCCGTCCGGATCTCGGCCCCATACAAGTTCGTTTCGAAAGAATACAAATCCACCCCCACCGTCATTACGGTTCGAACCCATACCGGACCCATTGAAATCGGTGGCGATGATTTCGTCATGATGGCTGGCCCCTGCTCGGTCGAAAGCGAAGAGCAGATCATGGAATCGGCCTACGCCGTCGCCGAAGCCGGAGCGCAAATTCTCCGCGGCGGAGCCTTCAAGCCCCGCACTTCGCCCTACGATTTCCAGGGTATGGAAGGCGATGGCCTGAAACTGCTCGCCAAGGCCCGCGAAGCTACGGGGCTCGCGATCATTACCGAGGTCATGTCCGAACGCGACGTCGAACTCGTTGCTGAATACGCCGACATCCTACAGATTGGTGCCCGTAATATGCAGAACTTCGCGCTGCTGAAGCGGCTCGGCTCCTGCGGTCGCCCCATCATGCTCAAGCGCGGCCTCAGCGCTCAGCTCAAGGAATTGTTGATGTCTGCCGAGTACATTGTCGCCCACGGCAATCCCAACATCATGCTGTGCGAGCGCGGCATCCGAACCTTTGAAACGGCCACCCGCAACACCTGCGACATCACCGCGGTCTCCGTACTCGATGAGTTGACCCATCTGCCCGTCATTCTCGATCCCTCGCATGCCACCGGCAAACGCAGCCTCGTCCCGGCCCTCTGCCGCGCTGGCGTCGCCATCGGAGCTGACGGCCTGATCGTCGAAACCCATCCCTGCCCGGAAAAGGCCGTCAGCGACGGCGCGCAAAGCCTGACGCTCGATCAGTTCCGCAAGCTGATGAAGGACCTAGCTCCTTACATCTCGCTTTGGAAAGGATCCCGCGTCAGCGAAGCCGTCACCGCCTAACCCACCATGTAAGCGAGTGGCCGTGTAAGCTGGTTGCATGCGAATTCGCTGGCAAGGTTGGAGCGTCGTCCTCCTGGTGATCGTGCTTTGTGTGGCGATCGCCGGAGGACTGATCTGGAATCGTTCCCGTACTATTCCTCCGCTCGCGGGGCGGATGGCTCGTCTACCGGCCGGAAGTACGGTGGTCTATCTTGACGTCTTGGCTCTCCGCCAGTCGGGATTACTCGGGATGATAGCTGGCCAGCAGGTCACCGAAGATGCCGACTATCGGCAATTCGTCTCCTCGACCGGCTTTGACTATCGAAACGATCTCGATTCCGCCCTAGTCGGATCCTTGCACGGGGAGTCCTTCATCATAGCCACCGGACGGTTCGACTGGAAAGCGATCAAAGACCATACAACCAGAGTTGGTGGAGTTTGTAAGAACGGTCTCTGTCGCATGGCCGCCTCCACCCCGAAGCGCTTCATCTCCTACATCCCTCTGCACAATTCGATGATCGGAATGGCCGTATCGAGCGACGAGTGGGCCGTAACCAAAATGCAGGCCAAGAACGAGGCGCCGCTGCCGGTGCCGGATGCGGTCATCTGGATCGGCGTTCCCGGTGCCACCCTTGCTAAAGGCGACGCCTTACCCGCCGGAACCAAGCTCTTTGCGCAAGCCCTTTCCGCGGCAAAACTGGTCACGATTGGACTCCACACGGCGGCCGAAAAAAGCGAAATCCGCCTCGTGGCCGATTGCCCGACCGAAACCGCGGCCGCAGGTCTGGAAAGCCAGTTGAAGGGAGTCACCGAGGTCTTTCGTAAGTATCTCGAAAACGTGCAACAGAAGCCCAACCCGGGCGACCTGAGCGGCGTTCTGACCAGCGGCACTTTTTCGCTGCAGGGAACGGTCGTCACCGGACGCTGGGTAGTCGGCCGGGACTTCCTGGAGACGCTGCTCGGCGGCCGCCTCTAGCAGCGCCCCTCCATGCGCATTCTCGTCGCTGGCAGCCTCGTTTGGGACGCTCTGGTCGGCCCCGTTGCTCGCCTCGAGTGGGAAACCACTGCCTGGGTCGATTCTGCCGCCGCCGGACTCGGTGGCAACGGCGGAACCACCGCGTTTACGATCGGCCGCCTGGGCGGCTCGGTTGGACTCCTCAGCGCCTGCGGAGCCGATGACCTCGGCCATCTGCTTCGGAACACGCTGGTAGCCGCGGGGGTCGATTGCGCCGCCCTGCAGTCGTTGCCGCAACCCACCGCCACCAGCGTCGGGCTCTTCCACCCCGACGGTCGCCGCCAACTCTTTCACGCCCCGGGGGCCGGTGCCGTCGCCAAGTTTACCCTGCCGCCCGGATACAACCACCTCCACGTCGCCAACCCTTTTGCCCTCCCCTTCCTCCGCCGTCATGCCCCGGTCCTGCTCCAAACCGCGAAGGCCGCCGGCCTGACCACCTCGCTCGACCTCGGCTGGGACCGCCTCGCCGAATGGCGCTCCGTCGTCGATCCCTGTCTGCCCTTCGTCGACCGATTCTTCGCCAATGCGGCCGAAGCCGAGTTCGTCCCGGGTCCCTACCCCTGCTCCGCCATCATCAAGCGAGGCGCTGACGGCTGTCTCGTCGATGGCGTGGTGGTCCCCGGTTTCCCTGTCCAGGCGGTTGACTCGACCGGGGCCGGCGATGGCTTCTGCGGAGCGTTTCTGGCCGCCACCGCCCGTGGGTTACTTCCCCTTGCCGCCGCCCGGTTTGCCAACGCCGTCGCCGCATGCAGCGTGACCCACGCCGGAGCCACCCCGGGGTTGCTCGATTGGCAGGCCACCGAAGCCTGGATCGATCAGTTCAGGAAGTAAGTCCGATACAAGGTGTCCCGCTGTTTCGGAGTAAATCCAGCCCCTCGGATGATCCGCCGCAGGTCTTCCTCGGACGCATGGAAATTCGCCCCGGCTTGCGAAACCACGTTCTCTTCCATCATGATGCTGCCGACGTCATTGCCCCCGAACCGAAGCCCTAACTGACAGACTTTCAAGCCTTGGGTCACCCACGAGGTCTGAATGTTAACAATGTTATCGAGAAACAAGCGACAAACCGCCAACGTTCGCAGGAACTCGACGCTCGTCGCTTCTTCTTTTACGAAACGGCCGAGCGAGGTGTTGTCCCGCTGAAAGCTCCAAGGGATAAACGCGGTAAACCCGCCCGTCTCTTCCTGTAACTGACGCAAAACATTGAGGTGGTGCACCCGGTGGGCCAGCGTCTCGCCACATCCCCACATCATCGTCGCCGTCGTCCGCACGCCTAACTTGTGCGCCGTCCGGTGGACATCCAGCCACTCTTCGGTGTTACACTTCAGCCGCGCAATCCGATGCCGCACCTCATCGTGCAGAATCTCGGCTCCCGCCCCCGGGATTGAGTCCATTCCGGCATCCCGCAGCCGAGCGATCGTATCCGCCAACGAGATCCCGCTGATCTGGGCGATGTTCAAAATTTCCGGCGCCGAAAGTACGTGTAAGTGAATCGTGAATTTCTTCTTGATCGCCCGGAACAGATCCTCGTACCACTCAATCGGTAGATCCGGATGCAGCCCGCCCTGCATCAAAACTCCCGTCCCTCCCATGTCCAACGTCTCCTGGATCTTCGAAAAAATCACCTCTTGAGGGTGGACATACGCTTCCTTATGACCCTTCGCCCGGTAGAACGCGCAGAAGCTACAATACTCGGTACAGACGTTCGTGTAGTTAATATTCCGGTCGATGATGTAAGTGGCTACGTTGTGCGGATGGTGCCGGCGTCGCATCGCGTCGGCGGCCATGCCAAGGCCGACCAGATCTTGATCAGAGAACAACTCGAGCGCTTCGGCAGTAGAAAGTTGGTTACTCATAGGGCAATCCCCGGCTCCAAGGTCGTCGCCAGGGAGAGGTAGGCTTCTAACCCAGCCGTTTCCCGTGCGCCGATGTTAAATCGAATGTGGTGGGTCAAATAGTCGCGAACCAATCCCCGCGGGATGCCGCGCCGATCCGCCTGATGGTCAATAATCTCGGGCAGTCGTTCCCGGCCGTACTCCCAAGATCCCGAAAATAACTCTGTCGCTCCCGCAGGCAGCACCGGACCCGCCCAAACGGCGAAAACCATCGGCAGACCCGTCAACTCTTTCCACGCGGCTCCCAGGTCCAGATGCTCGTAGGATATTTGCGACGGCTGCAGTTGCAGCGCGGGGTCGCCGATGATTAAGGCCGCGTCAGCCGCTTCCAGCATCGGAGTCAACTGCGGGCGCATTACGATGATCTCCGGCTCCACTCCGTAGCGTTCACGAAGCAGAATTCGAGCCAGCATGACTGATGTCCGCGATCCCTTGTCCACCGCAAGCCGGCGAATCTGTCCCCACGGGACCTTGGTGAAAAGCAGAATGCTCCGGACCGCCCCATCGCACGCAATTCCGGTTTCGGGAACCGAAACGAGCCTCTGCCGAGCCATTTCAATGACGGGGACCAAGCCAATATCGGCGGTGCCGGAACGGATCCGATCGGCACACTCGGCTGGTAGGCAAAACGTCAAATTGACGAGGTCGCGCTGCGGTCCTCGCATCATTCCCCAAACCAGCGGGATAGTGTTCAAATAGCTCACCGCTGCCACGCGGGGTTTGCCGATTTCCATGATTACCTTCTTAGATGATAGCGAACGATACCCCGGGTGTACTGTGTAAAAGAATTCTCGCGAAAAGTTCGGCCTATTCCCCACTATCTCACTGAAGTGTTATCCTCAAGTTGCCGATATACGAGCAGGGCCGTGGTCTTTGTGTCTACCTGTTCCGTCCCCGATCCTGAACATCCGCTGGCAATTCTGGCGCCGACCGCACTTCGCCTTTGAGAATCCTATGAAACCGCTTCATCCTTTTTGTTTGGTCCTTTTGGGGACGAGCCTCACTGCACTTTTGCCCCTCTTCGGGCAGATTCCAGTCGAGCTCAGCGTCACCCCGGCCCGTACCTACGGTCACGCCCGCCAGACGCTGAATACCCAGGAGGCCAATCTCGTTGAGGGACGTGAATTGAATGCTCCGAGCGGAATCGCCATCGATTCCTCCTCGTTCGCTCCGGTTACCTATGTCGCCGATACGGGCAACAATCGCGTTCTGTTCTGGCGAAACGCAAAGGGAGCCAACGGCCAGTTCGCCGACGGCGTCATCGGTCAGCGCGACCTTGTCACCACATTTCCAGGTGGCCCCGGAACCTCAATCCAAATCGGCCTTCGCTCCCCTTCCGGTCTGGCTGTCGACCGCTCCGGCAATCTTTACGTCGCAGACACCGGCAATAACCGAATCCTGCGCTTCCCCCGCCCCACGGCGCAGACCGGGGACCTCATCCAGCCGAACCTCGTCCTCGGACAAACCAACTTCACCTCGAACGTGCCGAATCAAAACGAGCTCACCTGCTCGGCAAAAACACTCGCCTTTTTCCGCGATTCCTCTAGCTACCGCGTGGCGATGTTCTTTGACCCGCAAGGCAACCTCTGGGTCACTGACCCCGGCAATCATCGGGTTCTCCGTTACCCGGCGTCCGTCCTCGGCGAGAGTGCCGCCAATGGCCCCAATGCCGATTTGGTTATCGGGCAACCGGATTTCGCCACTCGTGCCGCTTATGATCTCACTCGCCTCGGCCCCTTGCATAAAGGCGGAATGATTTTTCCTGGAGCGGTCACCCTCGATGCCGCCGGGCGCCTCTTCGTGAGCGACCAAGTCGGGCGCGTACTCGCGTATGCCCCGCCGTTTCGGAACGGGATGGACGCCGCCCGTTTGGTCGGCGTCGTCGTGAATGTACAAGGTCAGCCGCCCCGGTCTCCGGTCAACGAATTCTCCCTCGCCGCTCCGGAAGGCCTGTTTGCCATTAACAACAATCTCCTCGTCGTCGATTCCGCGGCGCACCGCATTACCCGCTACGATCCGTTCGACACTTGGCCGGAAGAGACGGTTTTGCTCCCGTCCCCGCCCGCCAAAGCCGTCTTCGGCCAGCCCGACCTGTTGAGCTTCAAGGCGAACCGCGGGGGACGTTCGGCCACCGACGTCTCCTTTTTCCGGCCCACTACCGCGGCCGTAGTCGGCACCGATGTTTATCTCTGCGATACGAGCAACCATCGCCTTCTGATCATCCCCATCAGCAATAACAATCTCCTGGCCGCCACCAACGTCCAGGGCCAGATCAACACGACCTACAACTCGAGAAATCTGATTGAAGGGCGCGAACTGTTTACCGTTACCGGTCTTGTCGATCTGCCCAATAACGGCGGTCGCGCCAGCCTCAGCGGAGGGATCACCATCGATCGCTCGAGCAGTCCGCC
>JAPKZA010000436.1:5703-20005 GCA_026394015.1 Acidobacteriota bacterium | reverse complement strand
CTCGCATGAACCATGAGAACGGCACCCGGCGAAATACCCAACCGGGAAAGATCAGCGACCAGGGAAGAGCGCGTGGCTGTCATCACTCCATCCTAATGCGGCCATAGCGCACAGGCCGCGCAGGCCCGGCACCAAAGGGCGAGGAACTCGCCCATCCCGCCGGGCCAAAGCGAGTCCGTTGTGCGCGGTTCCTTAAAGAAGCGAGAAAGCAACTCCCTGATAGCATAGTTACCACCGTGATTCGCTCTCTACGCCTTCCTCTCTTGCTCAGTCTGCTCCTCTGCGGCTGTAAACCGTTCGTCCTTGAGCCGGCCCCCGACTGGGCTTATCCCACCAATCCCGCGCCACCGCCGGGCCAGGCCGCCCCCGTCCTCACCCAGGGGCCCTTCCAGATCGGGACAAGCAAGCTTTCATTTACGAGGCCGGAACTCACCAATCTGTTCTCCGCACCCGACTGGCGACCGGAGGATCATCCTGCCATGCCGGAGATCGTCTCTCACGGCCGGAAGCCGGAGGTCCGGGCCTGCGCCTACTGCCACCTTCCAACGGGAAACGGCCGACCCGAAAACGCGCGGCTCGCTGGCTTGCCCGTTGAATACTTCGTCGCCCAGATGAAAGCGTTTCGCGATGGCACACGAGCCTCGTTCGTGGGCGGCCGAGCGCCAACGATCAACATGACCAACACCGCCAAAGCGATCCAGGACGAAGAGATCCTGGCTGCCGCCAAGTATTTCTCCGCTCTGCCCCCCCGTTCGTTCGTCCGCGTTGTCGAGTCGTCCCAGGTCCCGAAGTCGAAGATCGCCGGCTGGCTCTTCAAGTTCGACCGGCAAGGCGGTCAGGAGTCGCTCGGCGAACGAATCCTCGAAGGCCCGGAGGATTTCGAGCAGTTCGAACTCCGGGATCCTGCCACGCCCTACATCGCGTATGTACCCGAAGGAAGCATCGCGTTGGGGAAGCGCTTGGCCGAGACGTGGGGAGAGCAGAAGGAGCTCGAGTGTTCCAGTTGCCATGGACCGGGTTATCGAGGCAAGGACGCGGTACCCAGCATTGCCGGCCGTTCTCCGACATCGGTGATGCGTCAGCTTTACGATATGAAGTCTGGCGCGCGTCATGGCGGCAAAAGCTCTGAGATGGACAAAGTGGTGAAGTACATGAAGAACAGCGACATGCTGGCCCTCGCCGCTTATCTGGGTTCGCTGACGCCGTAAACGTTGTGCCGGGTTCCCGTCGGCCCGACCGATCGAACCGCCGCGTGAACCGGACCAGAACAGCCACCGGCCCGCCTCGCGGCGAGGAGATTAATAGATCCAAATGTTCTGCTCTTCTACCCACGCCGACCGATCCGAATACGCTCTACAAGACTCATTCCTTGCGATGGCTGGCGCAAATCGTCAGCCAGATCATCAAGGCGATGCAATGGGCGGTCGAATTCAAATGCGAAGCGACTTCCAGCCGCGCGGAGTTCGCCGCCCTGGTCGAGGAACTGGAAGCGACGGACCCTATTTCGTGAGCCGTGCATTCCAGACAACGAGAGGATCCCGGCGATTTGCCGCCTTCACTACGCCAGGAAAAGGTCCTGCCCTTGGTGCCCAAACTCGACGCCCTCCTCCATCTCCTCGCTGCCACCGCCGATGGCTTGGCGGCGACGATTCATGAACACCCCGGAAACGCCCTCATCCATCACATAAAACACGATAAAACGAAGCCATTCGTCATCCCCAAGTCTCCCCGACGTGATAACGTATCGTCTGCATGACACGAAGAACTCTCCTCGGATCCGCAGCCGCCGTCGGGCTACTAGCTGCCCAACCGAAACGCCTCCGCTTTCTCGGCACCGCCGGCCCCGGGCTCACCGCCCGCTCCCGCTCGCTCGGTAAAGATTGGGACATCGTCGAATACGCCCACGAAAAAGGTCTCGGCAACGCCCACACCACCCTACCCGCCGATCTAAACCCCGCCGGCGTCGCCAAACTCCGCGGCCAAATCGAAAAATACGACATGCGCCTCGTCGTGCTCGTCCGCACCCCCCGCACCGAAGCCGACCTCCCCAAGTACGAAGCCTCCGTCAAAGCCTGCGCTGAAATGGGCGGCCGCGTCGAATGCGTCCACGACCCGTTCTCCGGCCGCCGTTACGAACAGTTCAAATCCGCCGCCGAGTTTCACACTTTTGACGCCGCCTGCAAAGCCGGCGTCCGCCTCGCCGAGCCCATCTTGCGCAAGTACAAACTCCGCCTCGCCATCGAAAACCACAAAGGCTGGCGCAGCGACGAACTCGCCGCCTGGGTCCGCTCCACCGGCAGCGAATACGTCGGCGTCGCCCTCGATCTCGTCAACAACGTCTCCCTCATCGAAACCCCGCAGCAGACCATCGACACCCTGGCCCCTTACACGATCTTCGTCAGCTTCAAAGACATCGGGGTCGATTTCTACCCCGACGGAATCCTGCTCTCGGAAGTCCCCTTCGGCGACGGCCACCTCGACCTCGCCGGAATCGTGGCCCGCTTCCAAAAGAAAGATCCCAAAATGCTTTTCCAGTTAGAAATGTTGACCCGCGATCCTCTCAAGGTCCCCATCTTCACCGAGCAGTTTTGGAAGGTCTTCGACGACAAGAGCCCCGCCCCCGCCCGCGATCTGGCGATGTTGATTTCTTGGATCCGCAACAATCCCCCGAAGCGTCCCTTACCCAAGACTTCCGGACTCTCCCCCCAGGGCGTCCTGGCGCTGGAGGATCAACTGAACCAGCAATGCATCGACTACGCGAGGTCGTTTCTGCCGACCCTGGCCTAATCAAACTGGCCGTTCACAAGGTGAAAAAATAAAGTTGAAGGCGCCAAACCCAATAGGGACGGGCCTCCCGCAACTCCGCCCGGCGATCTGGCTCCAAGTTGCTCACTTCCCCGCCTTAAAATGAAAGAGGGGTAAAAAGCTAGGCTGCCCCGACGAACGAAGCCATTAGTGCGGGGCGGTAAAAATCCGTAACGCATTGATTTAATTACTATTTATGGCGAGTCACGCCTCGAAAAACAACGAAAAATGACGTTCGAAGCCATTTCCGCTCGCCGGCTAAGGTTCCTTCGAGAATCGGACGACAAACTGAGGGGCAGGAGCCACGCGGGTGTGGATGCTATCCTGAAGATAACAATGAAGCTTATGAACTTTTTTGAGAACTACCGCGCCGATCTGATCGCCAGCTTGAACACCCTCGACATTGCCGGAATCGAGAAGGCCGTTGCTGTTTTGTCGGAAGCGCGGGCGAACGGCAAGACGATCTTTTTGGGGGGGAACGGGGGCAGCGCCGCTTCGGCTTCGCACTTTGTTTGCGACATGGTAAAGGGTGCCAGCTACCAACGGGAAAGCCGTTTTCGGATTCTGTCGCTGAACGAGAACATCGGCACGCTGACGGCTTACTCGAACGACGTGGGCTACGAAGCGATCTTTACCGAACAACTGAAGAACTTTGCGCAGCCGGGCGACGTATTCATGGCCATCAGTGGGTCCGGTAATTCGCCGAATGTGGTGAAGGCGATGGAGTATGCGAACCAGATTGGTTGCACGACGATTGGACTTTCCGGGCGCGACGGTGGCAAATTGGCCGAACTGGCTCAGGTGAATATTCACGTCCCGAATCCACATATGGGCCGCATTGAAGACGTTCACATGATGACGTGCCATATGATCGCTTACTATTTCATGGAAGCGGCGGGGGAATAGCAGGGCGGGTCCTCCACGGAACGATCGTTCTGGATAGAATGATCGTTCCTATCCATGTTCCCTGCCCTGTTTGATCTCACCGATAAGGTCGCCGTCGTCACGGGTGCCGCGCAAGGCATCGGGCGCGCGATGGCGATCGCGCTGGCCGAGGCCGGAGCCCACCTGCTGCTGGTTGACCGCAACGAACCGGGCGTGCGTCGTACGGCCGGAGAGATAGCCCAACTGGGTCGCCGCGCGGTCGCCGCCGTCCACGATATCTCCGAACCGGCGCAGGTCCGTCAGCTATTCGGCACCCTGGATGCCGAGTTCGGCCGAATCGATTTCCTCGGCAACGTCGCGGGAGAAGCGGTCCTCGGCGCACCGGAAGACATCTCTCTCGAAGATGTGGAACAGGTCTGGCGTAACCTCGTGCTGGGTCGGTTCTGCGCGTGCCAGGAAGCGGGTCGGCGGATGCTCGCCGCCGGGGGAGGCAGCATCGTCAACATCGGCTCCATCGCCGGCGTCACCGCTCTGGGGCGGGGGCACGTCGCCTACAGCATGGCGATGGCGGCCGTCATCCAAATGACGCGGGAACTCAGCACCGAGTGGTCTTCGGCCGGGGTGCGCGTCAACGCCATCCTCCCCGCTCAGGTTCTGAACCCGAGCCTTGAAGCCCGCATCGCCACGACGCCCGGGCTCGCCGAAAAGTTTCTGAGCGGCATCCCCACCGGCCGCTTCGGCCACCCCACGGACGTCCAGGGCCTGGCCGTCCTGCTCGCCTCGGACGCGTCGAGGTGGATCACCGGTGCGATCATCCCGATGGACGGCGGCAACCTCGCCATGAACGCCGGCGGCTCTCTGCGGAGTCCCCGATGAGCGTGTCGCTCTACCGCACGATGCAACTGATCCGAGCCAGCGAGGAGCAACTCGCGCGGTGTCATGCGCGTGGGCTTGTGCATGGAGCCTGCCACACCTACGTTGGGCAGGAGGCGATTGCCACCGGTGTCTGCGCCCATCTCAACGGGGACGATGCCATCTTCAGCACGCACCGCGGTCATGGCCATGCGCTGGCCAAAGGCATGCCCCCTGGCGAACTGTTTGCCGAGCTGTTCGGCCGCGAGACCGGCTGCTCCCGCGGTCGCGGCGGCTCGATGCACCTGTTCTCGCCCGAGATCGGCATGATCGGCACAAGCGGCATTGTCGGCCCGTCGATCCTGCAAGCCGCCGGCGCTGGGTATAGCTTCGCGCTTCGCAAAACCGAGCAAGTGGCCGTCGCTTTCTTCGGCGATGGAGCCACCAACAACGGGGCCTTCCACGAAGGCCTTAATATGGCCTCCATCTGGAAGCTGCCGGTCCTATTTGTTTGTGAAAATAACCAGTTTGCGACCGAAGTTCCTTTCGCCGACGCCGCCGGCAACCCGGAGGTTGCCTCCCGCGCCGCGGCCTATGGGCTCCCCGGTGTTCCGCTTGATGGCAACGACGTGCTGGCCATCAGCGAGGCCGCGCAGCGGGCCGTTGAACGCGCTCGCGCGGGTGCTGGGCCGACTCTGCTCGAGTGCAAGACCTACCGCACGCGCCCGCATTCGGAGGGCATGGGCGACTATACGTATCGAACGCGGGAAGACGTCGCGGCGTGGCGGGAACGCTGCCCGATCAAGCGGCTGCGGGCAACTCTGATCGCCTCCGGCGAGGCGACCGAAGCGGAACTCGACGCGATCGATGCCGAGATTCAGACCCACGTGAGTCAGGTCAGCGCAGCCGCCGAGCAGGCTCCCTGGCCCTCGCCCAGCGCGGCCACCACGCACGTCTACTCCCCTGTCCGCGCCGTCGTCGAGCCCGGCGTTAGCGGCTCCCGAGAGCTCTCGTTCGCCGCGGCCACCCTCGAAGCGCTCGATCAGGAAATGGCGGCCAACCCCAACATCTTCGTCTTCGGTGAAGGCATCGGGATCCGCGGCGGCAACTTCGGAACCACCGTCGGGCTGTACGCCAAGTACGGCGCCCAACGGCTTCGCGATACGCCCATCGCCGAACGGGGCTTCGTCGGCATGGCCTGTGGCGCGGCGATGACGGGGGCCCGCCCGGTGGTCGACTTCATGTTCATCGACTTCATCAATGACGCTTTCGGAGAGCTCGTCAACCAGATCGCGAAGATGCAGTACATGAGCAGCGGTCGGCTGAAAATGCCCGTGCTTCTGCGCGGCTGCATCGGCATCGGCCACGCGGCGGCGACCCATCACTCGGGCAGCTATCACTCGATCTACAGCCATATTCCCGGCCTTCGCGTCGTGATCCCCTCCACGCCGTACGACGCCAAGGGCCTGTTCCTTCACGCGCTCCGCTCGGACGATCCGGTGCTGTTTCTGGAACCCCGCGAGCTAATGGCCGTGAAGGGACCGGTCCCCACCGAGCCTTATGAGATCGAGTTCGGCAAGGCGCGGATCCTGCGGGAGGGCAGTCAGATCACGGTTGTCGGCATCGCGCTGATGGCGCAAAGGGCGCTCGCCGCGGCCGGTCAACTGGCGGTCGAAGGCATCTCGGTCGAAGTCATCGACCCCCGAACGGTCTCGCCGCTCGATACGGCCACGATCCTGAAATCGGTCCGTAAAACGGGGCGGCTCCTGATCGTCGACGAGGCGTTCGCCCCGTGCAGCCTCGGCGCTGAAATCGCCGCTCAAATCGCCGACCAGGGCTTCGACTTCCTTGACGCGCCGATCCGCCGGATCAACGGAGCCTTTGCGCCGACGCCTTATAGCCCGACGCTGGAAGCAGCCGTCATCCCGGCGCTGGACCAGCTTGTCGCCGGCATCAGAAGGCTGGCCCACGAATAATATGCCTATCGATATCACCGTTCCCCGTCTCGGCTGGTCCATGGAAGAAGGCACCTTCGCCGGTTGGCTCGTGCCCAGCGGCTCCCCGGTCGCCGTCGGCCAGCCCATCTATTCGCTCGAGAGCGACAAGGTCACCATGGACGTCGAAGCGCTCGACGCCGGAACTCTTCACATCCCGGACGACGCCCCCGTCGCCGGCGCCACCGTCGTTGTCGGCCAGCTCCTCGGCCACCTTCTCCAGGGCAACGAAGCCAGTCCCCGCGCCCGCGCCACCGCCCTAGCGCTCGGCATCGACATCGCCACCGTCGCCCCCCGCGAAGGAGCCCCGCGCATCATCGAGGCCGACGTCCTAAAGGTCGTAAGGCCGGCCGCCAAGCTCATGGAAGAAGCCTTCCGCGCGCCCCACTTCTATCTCCACGCCGACGCCGACGCGACCGCCCTCGCCAGCCTGCGCAAAGAGCTCCTCCCTCTGCTCCCAACGCGGGTTTCCTACAACGACATTCTGATCAAGGCCGTCGCCGTCGCCCTTAAGCAGCACCCCCGCTTGAACGCCCATTGGGTCGACAACGCCATTGTCCAGCGCACCCAAATCCACATCGGCCTCGCCGTCGATGCCGACGACCGGCTGCTCGTTCCGGTGATCCGCAACGCCGATCAAAAGTCCATCGCCGAGATCGCCGCCGACCGCGCCGCCCTCGTCGAACGTTGCCGCCAGAAGAAGGCCACCCGCGAGGACCTGGCCGACGGCAGCGTCACTTTGACCAATCTCGGCACCTTCGGGGTCGACCGATTCCAAGCGATCCTCAATCCGCCACAGAGCGCCATTCTCGCGATCGGTCGCATCGCCCAACGGCCGGTGGTCGTCGACGGGCAGGTCGTCGCCCGACTCACCGTCCCCCTCTCGCTTTCGGTCGACCATCGCGTGGCCGACGGGCTCGCTGCCGCCCGGTTCCTCCAGGCCATCGTCGAGTTGGTCGAGGCACCGCTGCGTCTCGCTCTCATACAATAGGAGTCCCATGAGTTGGAGCTATTTAGAAGACGCTAGCGGCGCCAAGGGCCACGCCGAAAAGACCCTGATTCCGGCCAATGAAGCCGCACTGCTCGCCATCCTGGCGGAGGCGAACGAGGCCAAAATCGCCATCACGATCGCTGGCGGGGGCAGCGGCCTGACCGGGGGCCGGGTCCCGTACGGCGGCTGGCAGATCTCGATGGAGAAGTTCCGCCGGCTGGACATTCACGATGGCTTCGCCACGGTCGGCTCCGGCGTCACCCTGCACGAACTCCACGCCGCGGCCAAGGCCAGCAACCAGTTTTATCCGCCGGATCCGACCGAAACGATGGCCTTCCTGGGCGGCACGATCGCGGCCAATTCCAGCGGTTCGCGGAGCTTCAAATATGGGGCCACGGGGCGCTGGATTCAGCGGCTCCGCGTGGCGCTGATCGACGGCCGGATAATGGATGTTCGGCGCGGCGATGCGATCGATTTCGATGTCCCCACGATCCCCCAACCGCCCACGAAGAAGCACTCCGCGGGCTACGCGCTTCGCCCAGGAATGGACTGGATCGACCTCTTCACCGGCTCGGAGGGCACCCTCGGCATCGTGCTGGAAGCCGACGTGCAACTGCTGCCGAACCCCAAGGAACTGCTCAACGGCATCATCTTTTTTCCATCGGATGAAGCCTCGCTTGCCGCCCTAGCGCAATGGCGCGCCGTGGCCGGGCTGCGGATGCTGGAGTACGTCGATGACCCGGCGCTCCGCATGATCGAGCAGCGGTTCCCCGACGTCCCGAAGCGCGCGCGCGCGGCCCTGATCATGGAACAGATCATCGAGCAGGAGAGCGACATTGACGCGTGGGCCGATCGCCTCGAACAGACCGGCGCGATGGAATCGGAAAGCTGGTTCGGCTCCTCTGACTTCGACCGCGAACGCTTCCGCAAGTTCCGCCACGCGTTGCCCGAAACGGCGTTGGCGATCTCTCAGCGCAACGGCTTCCCTTCCCTCGGCACCGACTTCTCGGTTCCGGTGGAAAAGAACCTGGAGATGTTCGCTTTCTACCGCGAGCACATGGAACGGATCATGCCGGGCCACTACTGTATTTTTGGCCACGTCGGAGACGCCCATCCGCACGTCAACATGCTGCCGGCGACGCAAGCCGAGTTCGACGCCGGGACCGAAGCGCTGAGTATTTTCGCGAAAAAGGCCGCGTCCCTGGGCGGTTCTGTCGCGGCCGAACACGGCCTCGGGAAGCGCAAAGCGAAGTTCCTTTCGATCCAATACACCGCCGAGCAAATCGACTCCATGAAAGCCGTCAAGCGCCGCCTGGACCCCGACTGGCGCCTCGGCCGCGGCACTCTCTTTGAACAGCCCTAGCCCCATCTCCGTCCGCCGCAAGGTCGCCTGGCGCATCCTGCCGCTCACGATTCTGTTGTACCTCGTGGCGTATCTCGACCGCGCCAACGTTGGCTTCGCCAAGCTCCGCATGGCTCGCGACCTCGGCTTCTCGGAGGAGGTTTTCGGTTTCGGCATCGGCATCTTCTTTCTCGGCTATCTACTGCTCGAGATCCCCGGAGCACTGCTCGTCGAACGCTGGAGCGCCCGCAAATGGTTCGCCCGCATCCTCATCACGTGGGGCCTCATCTCCGCCGCTACCGCCTTCGTCCAAACGCCCTTTCAATTCAATGTCGCCCGCTTCTTTCTCGGGGTGGCCGAGGCCGGTTTCTTCCCCGGCATCATCGTCTACTTCACCCATTGGTTCCCTGAAAAAGACCGCGCCCGCGCCATGTCCGGCTTCATCGTCGCGATCCCGGTCAGCATGGCGCTTGGGGCTCCGGTGTCGGCGCTTCTGCTCGACGTGAACTGGCTTGGCCTCCTCGGCTGGCAGTGGCTCTTCATCCTGGAAGGCTTGCCGGCCGTGGTGCTGGGCATCGTTACGCTCTTCATCTTCACCGACCGTCCACGCGATGCAAAATGGCTCACGGCTGAGGAGCGGGACTACCTGGAAACGACCCTGGCCGCCGAAGCGGCCGCGAAAGAGACGGTGCAAAAAGTGTCGATTAGCCAGGCGCTGCGCCTGCCCAACGTCTGGCTGCTCGCGCTGGGGATTTTCGCGGCCAACACCGGCGGCTACGCCCTCGGCTTCTGGCTGCCGACCACGGTGAAGAGCCTCTCGGGCGGCTCGGACCGGGCGTCACTCTTCTTCAGCGGCGTGTTCTATCTGTTCGGCGTGGTGGGCGTTTTATATGCCGGTTACTCGTCGGATCGCCACAGCGAGCGCAAGTGGCACTGCGTGGCCGGCCAAGCCGCCACTGGGGTTTTCCTCGCCGCCAGCGCGGTGCCGGGCCAACCGTTCTGGCTCGTCATGATCTGGCTCTTCCTAACAGGAATGGTCGCCTATTCGTGGCCCTCGCCGTTCTGGGCGCTGCCGACGCTCACGCTTACCGCCTCGGCCGCGGCCACGGCCATTGGCTTCATCAACCTCATCGCGAATCTCGCCGGCTACCTCGGCAACCATGTCTTCGGTTGGATGAAGCAGACTGGCGTCAGCGATAGCGGCTGCCTCTTTTTCCTGGCGGCGTGCTACCTGGTCGGGGCGGTGATAATCTCAAGGGTCTCGGTACCTGCATCATGCCCATCTCCCGCCGATCGTTCCTTAGCCAAATCGCCGCCCTAGCGCAGCCCGTACGACCGAATGTTCTGTTCGTCGTCGTGGACGATCTGGACTGCCGCATTGGTTGCTACGGCGACCCGGTAGCCAAGACGCCGAATCTCGATCGCCTCGCCCGGCAGGGGGTCCGTTTCGAGAAGGCGTACTGCCAGTATCCACTGTGCAATCCCACGCGCTCCTCCGTGCTGTCGGGCCGCTATCCGACCAGTACGCGCGTGCTCGACAACAACACCTTCCTGCAACTCGAACCGGGTCAGGCGATGCTGCCAACATACTTCGCCCGGAACGGTTATGCCATGGCGACGTTCGGGAAAATTTGGCATCCGCCGAACCGGGGGTTTACTCCCGACGAGCCGCTGCCGAAGACTCCGCAGCCCTGGTTCACGCCCGCCCAACGCGCGCGCCAGCAGGCGGAAGACCCGGCCTATTGGGATCACAACCAATCGCCGTATCGGAACCCGCGGGTCGCCGATCCGACGACCTTCGCGTGGGCCAATGTCGTCGCGCCACTGGCCGAAGGCGACCGCGGCGTGGACGCCAAAATAGCGGATGACGCCATCAACGAACTCGGGAAGATGGCCACCGGAGCGAAGCCATTCTTTCTGGCGGTCGGGTTCCACAAGCCCCACGTTCCGCTGCTGGCGCCGAAAGAGTTTTTCGATCTCTACGAGACCCAGGCGATGCCGCTGCCGCCGGACTTCGACACCGAACCGCGGCAACTGAAGAGCATGCCGGCGGATGAGTTTCGCCAGAACATCGACCTGTTTGCGGGCCGTTCCTTCACGGCGCTGGAGGCGCGGGAAGCGATGCGCGGCTACTATGCGTGCATCAGCTACATGGACGCGCAGTTGGGCCGGGTGCTGGACAAATTGAACGCAACCGGGGCCGATCGAAACACGATCGTCGTGCTCTGGGGCGATCACGGTTGGCACCTGAGCGAAAAGGGGATGTGGGCGAAAGGCACTCTGTTTGAGGTGTCGGCGCGGGGGCCGGTGATTATCGCCGACCCTCGATTGCAGACGGCAGGGCAGGCCTCTCCGCGGGTGGTGCAATATCTCGATCTGTACCCGACGCTGGTCGACTTGTGCGGCCTGCCGAAGGCGGCGTGGCTGCAGGGGACCTCGCTGGCGCCGCTGCTGCAGCAGCCACAAGCGGCTTGGGATCGCCCGGCGTACACAGTGGCAGCGCGCCATTGGGCGATCGGCCGGAGCGTTCGGGACGAGCGCTGGCGCTACACCGAATGGGACGAAGGGCGCCGAGGATCGGCCCTGTTTGACCATCAGAGCGACCCTCACGAGACGCGCAACGTCGCGGAGGACCCGCGGCATGTCGCGACCGTGGAACGGCTGAAACGGCTGCTGCGCGAAGGTCCGATTCGCTAGAGCACCGGCGCGCCGGGAACCGCCTTCACAGGCGCCTGCGGCGGGAACCCCGACTCGGGATGCCGTGAGATCCAGAAGCGAAGCGGCCCTTTCGCCTTGCCTGCTGGACGGACGTTGGGCCCTGCGTGGGAGCCGTCACCCATGTCGGCGCGGGCTTCGGCCAGCTTGGCTTGGAGTTCGCGGACGACTTGTGGGTGCTGGGTGGCGACGTCCTTTGCCTCTGAGATGTTAGCGGCAAGATCGTAGAGTTCGCCGGACGAGTGGAGCTTCCAAGGGCCGCGCCGGACGGCTTTCAATTGATTCGCGTGATAAAAGTAGAACGCGGCGTAAGGGGACCCGATTTTGGTTCCCCCGGTCAAGAGGGCGCTGAGTTCCTGGCCGTCAATTTTGCGGTTCGCCGGGAGCGTTGCTCCGGCGAGCTTGGCGAAGGTCGGCAGGATGTCCATGTTCGAAACGATGGCGTCCGAGGTCCGGGCCTTCGGCACATGGCCGGGCCACCACGCTAAGGCCGGGACCCGCATGCCCCCTTCCCAGGTGCTGCCTTTGTTGCCGCGCAACGGCTGGTTGTTGGCGCGGGGGGTGCCGCCGTTATCGCTTAAGAAAATCACGAGTGTGTTCGTGTCGAGCTTCAGACGCTGGAGCGTCGCGAGAATCTGGCCGACGCTGTCGTCGATCTCAGCGACCGAATCTTCGTAGAGCGACTTCCCGGTCTTGCCGCGCCATGCTTTGCCCGCGGCGAGCGGTGCATGGACCATCGAGTGCGGCAGGTAGAGGAAGAATGGTTTCGCCTGGTTCTTCTCGATGAAGGTGATCGCCTCTTGGGTGTAGTCGGCGATGAGCGAATCCTGGTCGGTGACCTCGCGGAGCACGTCGTTGTTCCGCAGCAAGGGCAAGGGCGGATGGGGATAGTCCATCGCCCCGCCGGCTTTTGGAGCGGGGCGCATATCGTTCGAATACGGCAGGCCGTAGAAGGAATCGAAGCCGTGGCGAGTCGGCAGAAACTCTGGCTGATCGCCGAGGTGCCACTTGCCGACACAGGCCGTGGCATAGCCCTTGGTTTGCAGAAGCCGGGCGACCGTGATTTCGGACGGGTTGAGGCCGTGCCAGTCGCCGGGCATCAGCACCGCGTGCCAGGAGCCGAACGACAGGCCGACGCGCTTCGGATAGCAGCCCGTCATCAGGGCGGCGCGGGACGGAGAGCAGACCGGCGCGGCATACCAGGAAGTGAACCGCATCCCTTCCTTGGCCATACGAGCCAAGTGAGGCGTATAGCCGACCTCGGGCCGGTAGGGCTCGATGTCGGCATAGCCCATGTCATCGCAGGTGATGAGGACGAAGTTGGGAGGCTTCGGGTTCGCGGCGCGAACGGCCACCGCACTCGCTGCTGATAGCCATTCGCGACGGGTCATTGCTTACTCAATTGGGGTTACTCAATCGTGAACGACCACAAGGTGTGCCCCGTGGCGATCGCGATGTGCTGCTTGCCGTCGGCGGCGGTGTAGCTGATCGGGTTGGCGAACGCCTTGCCGCCGGTGGGGAACTTCCAGAGCAGCTTGCCGGTCGCGTCGTCCAAAGCCAGGACGTCGCCGTCGCCGGTGGCGCTGACGACGAGGCCGCCGGCCGTCGACAAGACGCCCGCCCAGGAGGTGGAGCTCAACGGATACTCCCACTTGGCTGTTCCGGTTTTCGGGTCCATGGCTTTGATCGCGCCGGTGGCTTCTTCGCCGGGTTTGGAGACGAACCGACCGGCCAGATACCAGCTGCCTTCTTTGTAGGTATCGTCGCCGGAGTAGAAGACGCCACCTTCATCCATCGTCATCACGTAGTGAAGCTTGGTGGCCGGCGAGTAACTAGGGGCTTGAAAGTTTGTGGCTCCGGGAGAGTTCGGGTAGACCATGTTGCCTTGTTCGGTGGGCGACGTATTGGGGAGGACGGTGGGGCGGCCCTTGGCGTCAAGCTCCTTTTGCGCCCAGGTCTGGCGGACGTACTGTTTGCCGAGCAGATACTGGCCGGTCTCGCGGTCGAGGACGTAGTAGAACGAGTTCCGGTTGGCGAACAGGATTAGCTTCCGCATCTTGCCTTGCCACATGTCGTCGGCGACGATCGGCACCTGGGCCGAATCCCAATCGTGCACGTCGTGAGGCGTGAATTGGAAGTACCACTTCATTTTTCCGGTGTCGGCATCGAGCGAGAGGAGGCAGTTCGAATAGAGGTTGTCGCCTTTGCGTTTGTCGCCCTTCCAGTCTGGCCCGGGGTTGCCGGTGCCCCAGAAGATTTGGTTGGTACCGGGGTCGTAGCTGCCGGTCACCCAGGTGGTGGCGGAGCCGTACTTGTAGCTATCGCCGAGCCAGGTTTCGGTGCCCTTTTCGCCGGCCGCGGGGACGGTCCAAGTGCGCCAGGCCTGCTTGCCGGTTTTGGCATCGTAGGCGGCGATATAGCCGCGCGCCCCGAACTCGCCGCCGGCGCTGCCGATGATCACTTTGTCTTTGACAATCAGGGGAGCGACCGTCGAGGAGTAGCCTTTCTTGTAGTCGACGACGGCGACGTCCCAAACGACGTTGCCGGTGGAGGCATCGAGGGCCACGAGATGGGCGTCGAGGGTGCCGATGAAGATGAGGTCGCCGGAGATGGCGACGCCGCGGTTGACCTTGCCGCAACAGAACGGGACGTTGTCCGGCAGGACGCGCTTGTAGCGCCAGAGGACTTTGCCGGAGCGGGTTTCGAGAGCCGTCACGT
>JAPKZA010000436.1:0-5673 GCA_026394015.1 Acidobacteriota bacterium | reverse complement strand
CATGATGCCGCCGCGCACGATGGGCGAAGTTTCAAACTTGTCGGTGCGGTTCAGTTGCATGGCCCAGGCGAGCTTCAGCTTACCGGCGTTGGCTTTCGTGATCTGCTTGAGCGGCGAATAGCGATGGCCTTCGACGTTGCCCTGGAAGTGCAGCCAGTCCTGGGCTAAGAGCGTGCTGGCGGTGAGGAGGAGGGCCGAGAATCTCACAGGCCACCTCGCAGAGAGAACAGATAAGCGATGACGTTGTCGAGCTCTTCGGCGCTGAAGACCTTGCTGTAGTTGGGCATGGAGGATTTGTTGATGTCGCGTTGGATGGCGCTGGTCGCGCTCTTGTCGATGGTCTGCAGTTGCGCCTTTCCGTCGCGCAGGCTGAGGGAGAAATTGTCTTCGTTCAGGCGGATGCCGGATATTTTTCGGCCGTCTTTCATCGTGGCGTGGACCATGGTCCAGCCGCCGACCATGGCCGCATCGGGGGCGACGATGGAGGTGCGCAGATTCGACGGGCTGCGCATGGCGCCGATCTGCGTTAGATCGGGGCCGGAGCGTCCGCCCTTGCCTTCGACCATATGGCAGCCGGAGCAGCCGACTTTAGTGCTATATAGCACTTTGCCTTTGGCGGTATCGCCGGGGACGCTGGTGGGAGCGGATCGCCCGAGGGACCGAACGTAGCCGGCGACCTCGCTCATTTCGGCATCGGTCATGCCCAAGGCGGGCGGCATGTCGGTGCCGGGAATGCCGTTGCGGATGATGTTGAGCAGCGACGTATCAGTCGGCGCGTGCACCAGATTCGGCGTCACCAGGTTGGCGGCGAAGCCATCGTCGCCTTTGCCGTGGCAGAAGGCGCAATGAAACTGGTAGAGCTTTTGGCCGGTCTGCGCCCAGGCGCCGGCCGCCAGACAGGTGGCGAATAACAGGATTCTAGAAAGCCGCATAAGGGGAGGTTGTATCACACATGATGAGACGCGCGCCATGCTTTGTACCATTTGGGATGGTGGAAGCGAGCCCATTCCGGCAACACATAACCGCGGAGCATGGCGCGCATCGAGTGCGGTACCGCGGCGGTGCCCATGTAAACATGAACCAGAATGCTGGTGATGGAGCCGATCGCGGCCAGGGGATGGGCCGCGATGGAGAGGAGCCGCAACGAGCGCGGCATCCACTCCGGGAACCAGAGGACGAAACCCGAAACGAAGAGCGCCAGGGTGGTGGCCAGTTGGGCCCAGAACAACATTTTCTGCCCGGCGTTGAAGCGGCCGGAGGGAGGCAGGGCGGCGTGGTCGTGCGTGGCGTACTTGTGCATCCGGGTGAGCCAGATGCGGTCGTCAGCATCGAGGCGCATGCCGTTGGCCCAACGGCGGGCCATCACTCCCATGACGACGGCGAACCCGACGCCGACCCAGGGGTGAGAGCCGCGGATGTGATAGCCGCCACCCATCATCGTGGCCATCCAGTAGAGCTTCGGCGACCACAGTGCGAGGCCGGTGAGGGTGGCGTAGAAGAAGCTGAGGGCGGCCATCCAATGCATGACGCGTTCGTAGGCATCGAAGCGGGGGATGCGGATTTCCGGGTTAGGATTTGTCACTTGGCTCCTCCGGATGGCCGTGCTTCTCGGGATCTTGCGGGCCGTAGATGACGAAGTGGAAGAAGGCTCCGAGGACGGTGCCCCAGAACATCAGCGTGCCCATCCATTTCATCGGCCCCTTCCAAAGGCTGACGGTCCAAGGGATGACGGGGTCCTTCGGCAGGCCGTATTGCTCGGGTTCGCTGGCGTGTTTGAGGACGTAGAGGACGTTGGTGCCGCCGACGCCTTGGGGGTTATAAATGCCGGCGTCGGCGAAGCCATCGGCCTTCAACTCGCCAGTGCGCGTTTCGGCCATGCGGAGCAGTTCATCGCGTTCGCCGAAGGTGAGGCAGTTGGTGGGGCAGGTTTTGATGCAGGCGGGTTCGAGGCCGACGGCGGTGCGGTCCGAGCAGAGCGTGCACTTATAGGCTTTTTTGGTGGTCGCGTTCAGTCGCGGCACATCGAACGGACAGCCGGTGATGCAGTAGCCGCAGCCGATGCAGTTTTCGTGCACGAAATCGATGGTTCCGTTGGCTAGCGGCACGATCGCGCCAGGGGCCGGGCAGGCGGCGAGACAGCCCGCATCGGCGCAGTGCATGCACTGATACTTGGACATCAGCCACGAGGTGGCACCGTCCTTTTCGACTTCGTTGAACTTGATCAAATTCCAGAAGTTGGCTTCGAGTTCGGGCTTCGTCTGGTAGGAGCCATCGAAGGTGCCCATCGTGTACTCTTGGTCGTTCCACTCCTGGCAGGCGACTTCGCACGCCTTACAACCGATACAAAGAGTGGTGTCAATCAGCTTGGCGACGATCATCCGATTTTCTCCACATTGACGAGAAAGCCCTTATACTCCGGAGTCCCGCAGTTGGGGTCATAAGCGCTCGGGGTTAGATTGTTGATGAGCGGGCCGTGGACCTTGCCGACGAAGCCCCAGTGAATCGGCAGGCCGATCTGGTAGACCTTTTTGCCGCTTACTTTGAGGGTTCGCAGTCGTTTGGTGACGAGGGCGGGCCCTTCGATTTTGCCTCGCGCGGAGGAGACGCGGACGAGCGTCTTGTTGGCGATGCCCTTTTCTTTCGCCAGCTCTTCGGGGATTTCGACGAAGAAGTTCGACTGCAACTCCGAACTCGAACTGGTGTGTTTGGTCCAGTAATGAAAATGCTCGGTGAGGCGATAGGTGATGGCGACGAAGGGGAAGTCCTTCGCGGTGCCGAAGTGGTCCATGTCGCTGTTGTAGGTTCGCAGCAGGGGGTTCGCGTTGACGGTGGGATGGAGCGAATTGTCGACGGGGCTTTCGGCGGGCTCGTAGTGTTCGGGGAACGGCCCTTCGACGAGGTCGGGAGCGAAGAGGCGGGCAACGCCTTCGGGCAGCATGATGAAGGGTGCCATCGTCTCCGGAGGGGCGTCGGCCTTGTAGTCGGGGGTGTCGCCGGTCCAGCGCTTGCCGTTCCAGCGGAGGGGGGCGCGGGTTTCATCCCACGGTTTGCCGGCGGAATCGGTGGAGGCTCGGTTGTAGAGGATCCGCCGATTGGCGGGCCAACTCCACGCCCATTGGGGGTAGAGGCCGAGGCCGGTCGGGTCGCCTTGGCCGCGACGCGACATCTGGTTACCGGCTTCGGTCCAGGAGCCGGAATAGATCCAGTTGCCGCAGGCCGTTGAGCCATCGTCTTTCAACTCGCCGAAGCCGTTCAACTGCTTGCCGGTTTCGAGATCAACGCCGTTGACCTCGCGGGCCACTTCGCCGAGCAAGGGCCGCTGCGGTTTGGCGTAGTTCCACTGCATGTTCATGAGTGGCTCGGGTCGGGCACCGCCTTCCTTGGCGTAGAGGTCCTGGACGGCGTGGAAGAGGTCGGAGATGATGTCCTGGTCTCGACGGGCGTCGCCCGGGGGATCGACGGCGGCTTCCTTCCACTGCAACCAACGGGAGGAGTTGACGAAGGCCCCGTCCTTTTCCGCGAAGCAGGCGGCGGGCAGCAGGAAGACTTCGGTCTGGATGTCGTCGGCCTTCAAGGACTGGGGATACTCTTTGTCGGCCAGTTCCTTAGCGCGCCAGAAGGCGGCGGTTTCGGTCTCGAAGTTTTCGGCGACGATGAGCCACTTCAGGTTCGAAAGGGCCCGGATCATCTTCGGCGTGTTGGGGCCATTGGCCACGGGATTCATGCCGAAGCTGATGAGCCCGTCCATCTTGCCGGCGTGCATTTGGTCGAAGAACGTGCCCCAGGAATGGTCGGCACCTTCTTCCACTTTCGGCAGCCAGTCGTAGCCGAAATCGTTGGCTTTGGTCGCGTGGGGGCCGTAGTAAGCCTTCAGCAGGCTGGTCATGAACTTGGGCGTATTGCCGAGGTAGTTCAGGCTGTTCGGACGCAGCGCCTTCGGGGTGTTGGCTTTCAGGTAGTCGGCCAAGTTTTCGTGATTGGCGCGGGGAATTTTGAGATACCCCGGGAGGGTATTCCAGGCACCCATGTCGGTGGAGCCCTGGATGTTGGCGTGGCCGCGCTGGGCGTTGACGCCGCCGCCGGGCATGCCGATGTTGCCCATGAGCAACTGGACCATCGCCGCGGCGTGAATCAACTGGACGGCGAAGCTGTGGTGGGTCCAGCCGAGGGCGTAGAGGACGGTGCCGCTCTTGTCGGCGGCGGCGGCAATGGTGATCATCTCCGCGGCTTTGACGAACTCTTCGGCGGTGCAGCCGCAGATGTTGGCGACGACTTCGGGGGTGTAGCGGGAGTAGTGCGTCTTCATCAACTGGAAGACGCAGCGGGGATGTTCGAGGGTCGGGTCGACCTTCGCGTAGCCCTGGCCGTCGAGTTCGTACTGCCAGGTGGCCTTGTCGTACTTGCCGTCTTTCCAGCCGGAGAAATGGCCTTCGGAGAAGCCGAAGCCTTCAGCGATGAGGAAGCTGGCGTTGGTATTCAGTTCGACGTACTTGCGCTGGTACTTGTTGTTCGAAACGGCGTAGTGGATGAGACCGCCGAGGAAGGCGATGTCGGTGCCGGAGCGGATGGGGACGTAGAGATCGCTGACGGCGGCGGTGCGGGTGAAGCGCGGATCAATGCAGACGATTTTGGCTTTGCGGAGGCGCTTGGCCTCCAGCACGAATCGGAAACCCACCGGATGGTTCTCGGCTGGATTGCCACCCATGACGAGTACGACGTCGGCGTTGGCCACGTCCGTCCAGCCATTGGTCATTGCTCCGCGTCCGAATGTGGCGGCCAAACTGGCCACCGTGGGGCCGTGTCAAAGCCGGCTTTGATTCTCGTAGGCCACCATGCCGAGTCCGAAGCGGAACTTGCTGAGCAGGTAGTTGATTTCGTTGGTGTCGGTGCAGCCGCCGATCATGGCGATGTTTTTCAGGCAATTGACGGTGCGGCCTTTGGCGTCTTCGGCTTCGAAGCCTTTGTCCCGCGAGTCCTTGATGAACCGGGCCATTTTCGGCATGGCTTCGGCCCAGGACATCCGCTTCCATTCGCGGCTGCCCGCGGCGCGGTGTTGGACGGTGGTCAGTCGACGATCGCTCTGAACGAACTCTTCGAGGGAAGCGCCCTTCGAGCAGAGGGTGCCGCGGTTGATGGGGCTATCGGGGTCGCCTTCGATGTGAACGATGGATGGCTTTACGTTGCGCGATTTATCACCGATGGTGTGGACGACCACGCTGCAGCCGACGGCGCAGTAAGGGCAGATGGAATTCGTCTTGGTGGTATTCGCCGTCTTCAGGGTGGCCGGCGAATTTTCGGCGGCAGCCGTCGGAACGGTTACGGCCGTCGCTCCGCCAACCGCGGCCCCCTTCGCAGAGCGCTTCAAGAATTCGCGACGAGAACTTTCCTTGGGCATAGACGAAACAATTCTATATCAAGCGCCGTTGCATATACTGGTGACTCGTCCTTCATGTCGCTTACCGTACGCATCTTCCTGTCTCTCGTCTGCGGACTCGCGAGCGGCTTCGGCCTCGCCATCGCGCAACCGGCTTCGGTGCCGGGGGTGACGGCGGTCGCCGATGTCGTCGGCACGCTGTGGCTGAATGGCATTCGGATGACGGTGATCCCGCTGGTGGTGGCGTTGCTGATTTCGAGCGTGGCCTCGGTGGCGGACGCTCAGACGCTGCAGCGCGT
>JAPKZA010000361.1:26123-51636 GCA_026394015.1 Acidobacteriota bacterium | reverse complement strand
TTTCGGATCAAACAGGTCGATGTGACTGGGGCCACCTTCCATGAAGAGCCAGATGACGGACTTAGCTTTCGGCGCGTAGTGAGGCCGTTTGGCGGCCATGGCATTCCCGCCCTTTACCGCGGCGGCGACTCCGTCACCGGCCAACAAAGATCCTAGCGCGAGCGCACCGAAACCGCTCCCAGCGTTAGCGAGAAAGTCTCTGCGGGAGGCGGCCCGGACAAAGTGCGGAGGTGTAAGTTTTGACATTTCGAGTCCTGATCCTACTGCTGATAGACGAATTCGTTGGAGTTGAGTAAGGAATGACAGAAATCGACGAGGGCGGCAAGACGCGCAGGATCAGCCTTTGCGGGGACCTGCGTCGGTAGGGCGATGCTCTCGCCCTTCGCAATGCGAGTTTGTATGACGCTGCTCTGCTTTTCGAGGAAAGTGAGCACGGTATCGGTTTCCCAGCCGTCTGGCTTCCGGGAATAGGCTAATCGATATGCGGTTTCAACCTGCAACTTGGCATCAAGCCCGGCCTTACCGAGGACGCGGCCCGCGAAATTCTGCGCCCAGTCAATGGCCGCTCGATCATTTAAAAGCGACAGCGCTTGCGGCGACGTAATGGTCTGATCCCGCCGGCCGCAGCTCATATTCGTGTCGGGAAAGTCGAGTGCTTTTAGCAGCGGATAGGGTGTGTTTCGCCGTACGAAAATGTAAACGCTGCGGCGATAATTCTCTTCGGCGGTCGGGGTTTTCGACCAGCCGCCGCGCGGAGTGAGCATATTCTCGGGAAGAACAGGAAAGACACTGGGGCCACCAATTTTAGAGTTGAGCACCCCTGCGACGTGAATCGCGGAATCGCGAATCGCTTCCGCGTCCAAACGGTTCCGCGGGAAGCGCCACAGGAACCGGTTAGTAGCATCTTCCTTAGCCGCATCTTCCCGGTGAGCGGAAGCCTGTTGGTAGGTATTGGACATCAGAATAACTTTATGAAGTTTTTTGATGCTCCAGCCGTTCTGGACGAACTCCGTTGTCATCCAGTCGAGCAACTCGGGGTGGGTCGGACGTTTACCCATGACCCCGAAATCGTTGGGGGAGGCCACTAACCCTTGCCCGAAATGATGCGACCAAACCCGGTTGACCATGACCCGCGCGGTCAAAGGGTTCTCGGGGCTGGCGAGCCAGTTCGCCAGTGCCGTTCGACGGCCCGTGGAACTGCCGTTGGCGGAGGGTTCAATTTGGGGCAATTCTGACGACAGCGCGGAGAGAAAAGCGGGCTGGACGGGCTGCTGGCGGCCCAGGTAGGTACCGCCGGCTAACACATGAGTAACCGGGGCTTGCGCGCTGATATCCCGCATCCCGCTGCCCCGAGGGAGATCGCCGGGATGCAGGCCGGCAAATTCCTGAAGCTTCTTTGCAAACCCCTGATAACGCTGCTTTTCAGTGCCTCGTAGCGACTTCACAACGTCATCCTTAGTGGGCTCGAGATAGAGCTTTGCCTGGTGATAAAGCTGCGCCTCGTAGGGGGTTCGCTCGCCTTCAGGCTTGGTGATGGCTTCTTGCACTTCGGGGGGATACTTATCAAAAAAGTCGTCCCAGATCTTCTTTCGCGCGGGGGCCAAAATAGCCGAGATTTCTTCGCGGATCTCCCGGGTCTTGCCTTCCCACAGAGCTAGCTTGCGTTCGTGCTCTTGTATTTGCCGCGGGGCGGCGACGGCGATCCGGTCGTCGGCGGCGGTATTGGCGAAAAAAGCCTGTAAACTGTAGTAATCCTTATGCGAAATAGCATCAAACTTGTGGTTGTGACATTGGGCGCATTCCACGGTAAGGCCCAGGAAGGCGCTGCCGACGACGGTGGTAACTTCGTTGAGAATTTCCTGTCGCCGCTGCATTAAGTTGCGGGCATTATACTCATCAGGATAATGACGGTTGAAGGCCGTCGCAATTCTCGCTTCGGCGACGTTGGGCCAGAGTTCGTCACCGGCGATCTGTTCGCGGATGAAGCGGTTATAGGGTTTGTCGGTATTGAAGCTGTCGATGACGTAATCCCGGTAGCGCCACGCGTCGGGCCGGGTCTCATCCGCCTTGAAGCCTTGGCTCTCGGCGAAGCGCGCTACATCCAGCCAGTGTCGGCCCCAGCGCTCGCCATACTGAGGAGAGGCGAGCAGCCGATCAATCCGATTCTCCCAAGCCTTGGGGGATTGGTCGGATACAAATGCGTCCACTTCTTCGGGAGTGGGCGGTAGGCCGGTCAGGTCTAGGCTTACGCGACGGAGGAGCGTGACTCGATCCGCTGCTTTAGAAGGTGTCAACCCCTTGGCTTCCAGCTTGCCCAAAATGAAGGCATCAACGGGCGTAGCGACCCAGTCCTTTCCCTTCACTGATGGAACAGCGCGTTTGGCTACCCGTTGCAGCGACCAGTGCCGAAGCTGGGCCGGGGTGAATATTTCTTTCTCGCCCGACTCGGCGGAAAAGGCGACAAACGCCAACCCAAAGCCGATCAGGGACAATATCAATTTGCGCAAATTCACGAACTCGGCCCTCCGACACTTTAATGTATCCCCTAGGGTGCAGCAGAACAGGGCGCACGTCAAGGGATTAGGACCGTTCGGGCACTGTTGGCGACAGTTCGAACCGTCATCTTCGCCTTGTGTTCGCCAGTTTCAGTGAGTCATCCGCGACATTAGGATGGCGAAAGGTCCACTGGCCGGGTCTCGTAAGGTCGAACCGGGGGGGACTACCATTATTCCTTCAACTGTTTACCTGAACCCGCGGGCGGGCACGGCGTTCCTGAAAGGCCTCGCGCGTTCGCTGCTCTAGCCGGGCTTTCGAAGGCAAGTTTATATTTCGCCCCAGCGATTAACTGGCGTTGGGGACTTCCGTGCGCATCATCTCGCGGAATCGTGGACGTAAGGGAAGAGTTCGGCTCGAAGTCGATTGGAATCGGCAGGTTGCCGGCTGCAAGGGCTGTGGTAAGAACACGGCTCTGAGCGACGATCTGTAAAGAGCCTGATTTTTCCGCGGCGTTTTGCAAAACCATGATGGGTGTAAGCTAGAGTTCCGATGCAACGAATGGGACTCTTGATTGGACTGTTGGTAGGCGTGATGCAGGCGCAGGTGCGGCCGTTGCACACGCGGGATTTGACGCGTTTGAGCCAGGTGCAGGTGGGCGCTCAGCTAGCGAAGAGCGACATCATCTTCATCCCGGTGGGGGCGGTGGAGACGAACGGGATCCAGCCCAGCGGGCGGGACTACGTCTGGCCGCTGGCTTACGCGATGGCGATGGCGGAGGAGACGGGCGGGCTGTATATGCCGGGGCTCGTATGGTCCTATCCGGGGACGACGACGGTGGCACCTTCGACCGTTTATTTGAGCCCGGGGGCGGGGACAGCGTTTTTGAAAGAGCTGGCGCATTCGTTGCTGAAACAGGGCTTTCGGCGGCAGGTGTATTTGTCGGCCAGCCATGGGCCGGCGCCGCTGACGGTGGGGACGCTGGTGCGCGAGTTCTTCGAAGAGACGCACGTGCCGATTCTGTACATCAACATGGACACTTACCTGCCGCGGTTGCAATTGGCGGCGGATGCCCGGGCCAAGACGATGTACGGGGCCCATGCGATGACGGGGCGGTTGGAGGACTTGGCGCTGGCGGGCGAGTATGGGGAAAAGGAGTCTCATGCGGCGGGGCCCGTGCCGGTGAATGAGGGGCTGGCTACGTTAGGGAGATTGGGCTTTGCGGGTAGTTTGAGTTTGGGTTCGTGGGTGGCGGACGTGATGGCGCACGGCGGGAGCGAGGCGTTGCCGAAGACGGCGGCGGAGCGGGTGGCTTGGGGGAAAGAGGGGGAGGAGCAGGTGAGGGCGATCGTGAAGAAGATGCAGTTGCCGGAGGCGATGAGGGCTTTGCAGCAGCACGATCGCTATACCCGGGAAGTGGTAGTTCCCAAGTTTCGCGATCGGCTGCCGCGGGCGCGGTGAGGGTTAGAAGCGGAGGGTTAGGCCGATCTGGTGTTGGCGCTGGTCCTGGTCGGCACCGTTCACTTCGCCGAACTGGGGCGACTGCGCGTTGCCGTTGGGGTTCTGATAGTGGGCCGTGTTCGTAAAGTTGAAGCTTTCGACGCGGAGGGTAAGAGACATGCCTTCGCGGACGCGGAACTCACGTTGCAGCGCCGCATCGATGTTCGCGATACCAGGGCCTTGGATAATATTACGACCGGCGTTGCCGAGGGTATTCTGCGCCGGGGTGGCGAAGGAGCTCGGATCAAAGTACTTCTGGCCGGGGCCGGTGTTGCCGAGGTAGCGGATGGGGGCGACCCAGTTTGGCCGATCGGCGTTGCCGGGGGCGTTGACGACGCCGGAGACGCTGGGAGAGAACCAGCCGCCGGTCATGACGCTGGTTAAGCCTTGCAACTGCCAGCCGCCGAGGATCCACTTGGCGGCACCGGACTGGGCAAAGCGCTGGCCCTTACCGAAGGGCAGGCGCCACATGTAGCTTTGGGTGAAGACGTGGGTTCGATTGTCACTCATGCGGCCTTTGTTGAGGGCCATGTTCATCGGGATCGCGATGCTGCCATCGTCGTCGATGTAGTTGAGCCCCTTGCTGAAGGTATAAGCGGTCGTGAGGAAGAGGCCGTTGCCGACGCGCCGATCGAGCTTCATTTGGAAGCCGTGGTACCAGGTGTTGGTCCCGAGGGAGGTGGTGGTATCGGTGACGCGGCGGAAGGGCGCGAAGAGCGGTCGCCCGTTATTACCAGAGCCGGGGATCATCGAAGCGTTGATGTTGTAAGCGGTCTGGTTGTTTACGCCGCGATTGCCGACGTAGGCGAGATCGAGGGCGAGCTTCCAGGGCAAGGCTCGTTGGACGGAGAGGTTCCAACTTTGGATGTACGCGCTGTTCATATCGCGCGGGGTGATGCCGTAGCCGTTGCTGAGGGGCGGGTTCTGAATGACGCCGTCCGTGGGGATGGCGAAGGGGGAGAACGCGGGGAACCCGGTGGTCATGGTGACGGCGGCAGGGGCGAAGGCATTGGGCGAGGGATAGCCGTTATTTTGCAGGATGGGGAAGTTGGTTTGCCCCATGCGGCGAGGAATGAAGCTGATGCCATAGCCGGTGCGGATCACCGATTTTTCGTCGACACGGTAAGCGATGCCGAGGCGGGGACCATAGTTATTGTTCGAGTTGGCGATGTTGATGGGGATAGAACCGAGGCCAGAGAGTTCGAGGGTGTTATTGGTTGGATTGTAGTTCGAGTATCCACCGGCGAAACGGGGCCGACTGCCGCGTTCGCGTTCAAAGCGGAGGCCGACATCAACGGTGAGCTTGGAGGAGACCTGCCATTTATCTTGAACGTAGAAGTTCGAGATCAGTTCGCGGCGGGCCGGGAAAACGAAGGGCAGGTCGCGGCCGCTTTGGCTCGGGACATCGAGCAAGAAAGCGCCAAAGGAGTTGGCGAAGTTGCGGCGAGTATCGGAGACGGTACCGGTTTGGGCCGGGCTGTATTGGAAGAAACCGCGAGGGTTGAAGGTTTGGGTTTGGAGGAGATCGTTGCGTTCGCGACGGAAGTCGGCACCGAAGCGGACGATGTGTTTGGAGAAGGTTTTCGAAAAGTTGTTGACGATGCCAAAGGTGGTGACGGCGCGAGCCCAGGGCAGGCTGGCGGAGAAGCCAACGAAGGGGGCGGAGTATCCGTTGATGTTGATTTGGGCGAGGCCGCTCGTCCAGGAGTCGAGGTTAGCGCCACGGATGCCGATCTCCTCGGAGGTCTTCAGGCCGGTGTCGGAGTTGAGAGCATCGTTGCGATTCCGGACGACCCCGACGCGAGATTCCCAGACCAGGGTGGGGTTCAACACTTTGGTGTAATTGATGCCGGCGCTCTGGGTGCGGGCGGGCCCGGTGCCGCCGAAGCCGCCGCCCCGGAAGCCGCCATAGATGCCGCCCTGACCGTAGAGGCCAGGGTCGGTGACGACCGCTTTTTGGAGGCTGTAGCGGGCGGACAGACGGTCGTTGCTACCGACGACCCAATCGACTTTACTATCCATTTGGTCGAGGGTTTTGACGCGGACGCTGTTCTGGGAGTAGTTGACCTGCCCTTCAGGGAAATTGAGGTTCGGGGCGGGGACGAAGCCGATGATCCGACGGGCGATGGGGCTGATGCGGCTCTGAGGGATGATGTTGCCGGCGAAGGCGGTACGACCGTTTCCGGCGGCGTCACCGGTGAGCGGGTCGTAGATGGTGGAGCCGCCGGCCGAGAGATCGCCCGCGCGGAAGGCGGCTCCGGGAACGTTACCGCGGTTGACTTGGCCGAGGTGGTCGCGGCTGCCTTGGTAGTCGCCGAAGAAGAAGAGTTTGTCGCGAATGATACGCCCGCCGAGGGTGCCGCCGAACTGATTGTAGGTGGTTGGCGCTTTGGTGACGGCGAAGGTGTTGCGGGCTTGGATGTTTTCGTTGCGGTGGAAGTGGAAGAGGCTGCCGTGGAAGTCGTTCGCGCCGCTGCGGAGGGTGACGTTGGTGACCGCGCCACCGGCGTTGCCGAACTCGGGATCGAAGTTGGAGGTGGAGACGTCGACGGTTTGGATGGCTTCAGCGGGGGGTACGAGGGCGGTGAGGTTGCCGTTGTCGATTTTGTTTTCGATGCCTTCGATTTGGAAGTTATTGAACTGGCGGCCTTGGCCATTGACGCGGACGGAGAGCGAATCCTGGGAGTTGTAAAACTCGGAGTGAGGGCGGAAGGGGCGGCCGACGCCGGGTACGAGGAGGAGGAGGCCCTGGTAGTTCCGGTTGTAGAGCATCGGCATGGTCTGGAGCTGTTTTTGGTCGATTTTGCCGCCGGTGTCGGCGCGGTCGGTTTGGAGGAGGGGGGCGGCGGCGGCGCTGACGTCGATGGTCTGGGTGACGGCACCGGGAGTGAGTTCAAAGTTGACGCGGGCGGTGGAGTTAGGCAGAAGTTCGACGCCGGACCGAAGGGCCTTGCTGAAGCCGGTCTTTTCGGCTTCGACGCGGTAGGAGCCGGGGTCGAGACTAACGAAGAAGAAGTTACCGGTATCGTTCGACTCGGCGGAACGGCGGGAGTTCGTTTGAGTTTCGACGATGGAAATCTTGACTCCCGGAACGACGGCACCGGATTGGTCGGTGATGACGCCGAGAATCTGGCCCTTTAGAACCTGGGCGGAAAGGGGAGCCCGCGACATACAGAGCGCGGCGAGAAGGGCGAACGCGGCGGGGCGAAAGCGACACAGGTGGAACATGGCGACGAAACCTCTGGAAGATGCTATCACACCAGATCGCTGGATCGGGGAGGTGAGCGGTAGGATACGAGAGTCACGGACAGGAGTAGGATAGTTTTATGACGAGACGCGAGGCAGTGGCGGCGGCAGCCGCGGGAATGACCATTGTGACGAGCGCACAGGCCAAACCGGCCGCGCTAGGCGGCGACCCGGTGCGGAAGAAGGCGTTCCCCGGATGGCCCATCGTCGGCCCCGCGGAGAAAGAGGGCATTCAACGAGTATTGACGAGCGGCAAATGGTACCGCGGGAATGGGAAGGAAGTGGTGGCCTTCGAAGAGCGGTACGCGCAACTGGTGGGGAGTAAGCACTGTTTGGCGACGGCCAACGGGACCAGCGCGCTGATGGTGGCGCTGCATGGCTTGGATGTCCAAGCGGGCGATGAGGTGATCGTGCCACCGTACACGTTTATCGCGACCGTGAACGCCGTGCTTTCCAAGTGCGCGCTGCCGGTGTTCATCGATACCGACGCGGCGACGTTTCAAATGGACTCCCGCAAGATCGGCGCGGCGGTGACGGAACGGACCGTGGCCGTGATCCCGGTTCACATCGCTGGTTCGCCGGCGGATCTGGACGGGGTTTTGGCGGCCGCAAAGGCGAAGGGATTGAAGGTGCTGGAAGACGCCGCGCAGGCGCACCTGGCGGAATGGAAGGGCAAGCGGGTGGGCACGTTGGGCGACTGCGGGACGTTTAGCTTTCAGGCGTCAAAGAACCTGAACTCGGGCGAGGGCGGGGCCGTGGTGTCCGATGACGGCGACTTTATTGAACGCTGTTACGCCTACCATACGAATTCGAATGCGCGGAAAGCACCGGCGGGGAGCAGCGCGTTTATGAGCGGTTGGAACGGGGCGCCAACGGCGCAGGGGGCCAACCTGCGGTTGACGGAGTTTCAAGCGGCGTTGCTACTGGCGCAGATGGAGCGGTTGGAAGCGCAGTCGAAGCGGCGGGATGAGAACGCGGCGTATCTGTCGAAGAAACTGCGGGAGATCCCCGGGATTGTGCCAGCGGCCTGGCACACGGGGGCGACGCGGAGCGCTTGGCATTTATACATGTTCCGTTACGACGCGGCGCAGTTCGCGGGCTTGCCGCGGGCGACGTTTTTGAAGGCGCTCACCGCCGAAGGGATTCCGGCTTCGGGGGGCTATGCGCCGCTGAACCGGCAGCCATTTTTGGAGAACATTCTGAAGTCGCGGGGCTATCAGCGGATCTACGGAGAGGCTCGGTTGAAGCAGTGGCGGGAGCAGAACGAGTTGCCGGTGAATGACCGGTTGTGTCAGGAAGCGGTTTGGTTCACGCAGACGATGCTGCTGGGCGAACGAAGCGATATGGACGATATCGCGACGGCAATCGCGAAGGTGCATCAACACGCGGCGGAGTTGGCTACCAGTTCTCGGCCCGTTTGAGGGCGCTGAGGTGGCCTGGGGTCCAGACTTCGTCGACAGCGCGCGGCAGGAAGTCGTCCGTGCGGAAGAGCCGCCAGGCGGATTCGGGCGTGCGGACGGACAGCACGAGCGCGAGCATGTTCGCCGGACCCTGGAAATAGGCGACGCGGAGCCGATAGGCACCCCGCGTGAAGCGGGCGGAGGCGGTCAAGGCGGAAGGCGGATGGGTGCCATCGTTGTCGATCAACAGGCGATCGTTGATCCACAACTTCGCGCCATCGTCCGAGAGTAAGTTAAAGGCGTACAGACCCGGATTTTCGATCCAGAACCGTCCGGTGTAATCGATGGCGAACCACTCCAAACGATTCGTAATGCCGGGGAAGCCGCGTTCGAACGATTGGGGCGGGACATTGAGGCTGGTGGTGTAAATGGAGCCGACGGAGCGCTTGGGATCGAAGCGGGGTAGGAGTTCGGTCCGAGGGTCGAGAAAGTAGATTTTCCCTTCGAGTCCGGCGGAGGAGGAGACGGTGGTACCAAAGGTGTACTCCGGAGTCTGCTGGGCGAGCAGCGGCAGAGCGAGCAAAAACGCGGCCAGCCTCACAGCAGTTGCCGCAGGGCGGCCATGCTTGTTTCCAGGCTGGAGAAGACGGGGATGCCGAGGCGAGCCCGCAAGGCGGGGACGAGGGGGCCCATCGAGACCTGAGCCAGCACGAGCGCCCCAATTCCCTGCCCTGCCAGGCGATCGGCCGCGGCGGTGAGCTGGGCATCGTGTTCGGCGCGATCACCGGCCAACAGGGCGGCGATGGCGGAGGGGACTAACTCGGAGACGAGTTCAACGGGGTGGGAGCCAGCGGCCGACTGGATTAACCTTTCGGAGATAGGAAGTGTAGGCGGGAAGGTGACGAGCAGGCCGACCCGACGGGCCGCGGCAACGGCCATGGCGGCCATGGGCTCGTCGATCTTCAGGACGGGGATGGGCGCGGCGGCGCGGAGGGCATCCATCGCTTCGCGGGAGACGGCGGAACAGCTCACGAGCGCCGCCTGTGCACCGTAGACTTCGTGACCGGTTCGAATCATCTCGAGGAGGCGAGCATGGGCAGGGTCCCAATCGCCGGCTGCGAAAAGGCCCATCACGCCGTCATCGAGTAAATTCGTAATCCGCAGTTCCGGCCAGTGCCGCGGATAGAAATTCATGATGGGGTCGAGCGAGGGCCGGGCGGCGTGGACGAAGACGGCGCGAGGAGCTGACATGAGAAGTTAGGCGAGGACACCGCGGGCGGGGCCCGTACTATCAGCGAACCGCTCGACGGGGGTACCGAAGGCGTCGAGCATGGAGACGTAGAGATTGGAAAGCGGGCTATCGGGACTGTAGATGAGGTGCTGCCCGGTGTTCAAGCGACCGCCGGCCCGACCGGCGAGAACGACTGGAAGGTTGTGAGGATCGTGTTTGTTTCCATCGCGGAAACCTGCGCCGAGCAGGATCATCGAGTTGTGCAGAACGTTGGTTTCGCCTTCGCACATCCCTTGTAATTTCGAGAGGAGGTAGGCGTATTGCTCGATGTGCCAGCGGTTGATGAGTTGATACTGGTGCATCTGCTCGGCATTATCCATGTGGTGAGAGATGGAATGATGAGCTCCTTTGACTCCGTCGACGAAGGTGAAGTTTTGATTACTTACTTCGTTATTGAACATGAAGGTGGCGATGCGGGTGGAGTCGGTTTGGAAGGCCAGGGCCATCATGTCGAGCATGAGTCGAACGTGCTCGGCGAAGTCCTTGGGTTGCGCTTCGGGCTTGGCGGCGGGGTTGATGGCGACTCGCGGTTTCCAGTTGGCTTGAGTCGGGCTCGCGGACCGCTGCAAGCGTTCTTCGAGCGAGCGCACGACGCTAAGATATTCGTCCATGCGGACTTGGTCGGCGGTGCCTAACTTAGAGCGAAGTTGCTTGGCATCATCGAGCACGAGATCGAGCAACTGCACGTCCTGCTGGACGGCGTTGCCGGCGGGCCGAGTGGCGCGGAGCAGACGTTCAAACACCGAACGCGGGTTGATTTCGCGGGCGAGCGGGTTGCTATGACCGCTCCAGGCGATGTGGGAGCCATAGACGCGGGTGTAGCCGACGTTGCGATCGACGCCGGTCGTGACGGGGCTGGTGGCGAGTTCAAACGAGGCGAACGGGGTTTGCTGGCCGGAGCGTTGAGCGGCCACCTGGTCCATGGAGATACCGTTGCAGTTGAGGTCGACGCCAAGGGTTTTGGTGACGGTGGTACACGTCAGAAAGCCGGACATTTTGACGTAGTGGCCGTCGCCGCCCTTAGCGGCCTGGTTCCACAAATTCGTGCCGACGATGAGTTCGTTTTTGAACGCCTGCAGGGGCTGCAGGGTAGACGAGAGCAGGAAGTCGCGGCCTTCCCCAGCGGGGGTCCACAGGTCGGGATGCACGCCGTTGGGCATGTACATGGCGGCCATGCGGATGGGCGGCTTGGCGGCGGGGCCCTTCTTGGCGGCCATGGCTTCAAACCAAGGCAACGCCAGAGCGGCACCGGTGCCGCGAAGCAAGGTACGACGGGATAGTGGTTTCATCGTTTCGACTCCTGCCGGAAGGGGATGCTCCGGACAATCTCTGTAATAAGTGTATGCGCTCGGAATTCGTCCCGCTCGACCGCGGCTACAATCTGGTCCACGGCACAATCGTCTTCCGCGGTGAGCCCGCGTCCGAGCGCGTAGCCGAGCAGTTTGCGGGTCAGGTTCTGGAACACCTGGGTCTTCTTCGCGAGGAGGACGCGCTTCAATTCTTCCGGGCCCTGGTAGGCGGTTCCGTCGGGCAGAACGCCGGAGGCATCAATCGGCTGGCCGGCTTCGGTGTCGCGCCAGCGGCCGAGGGAATCGTAGTTTTCGAGGCCGAAGCCGAGCGGATCGATACGGCTATGGCACCCGGCACAAGTGGGGTTGGCGCGGTGTTGTTCGAGGCGCGCGCGGAGGGTTTGCGGGGTGGCTCCGGCGTGCTCCTTGAGTTCTGGAACGTTGGGCGGAGGCGGCGGGGGCGGGGTGCCGAGCAACGATTCGAGGATCCATTTGCCGCGCAAAACGGGGCTGGTGCGCGCAGGGTAAGAGCTGACGGCGAGGACAGCGGCCATGGTCAAGAGACCGCCGCGGTGAGAGCCGGCAGGCATGTCGAAGCGCTTCGGCTGTTGGCGGAGGTCCTTCGATGGGATGTTATAAAAGCGGGCGAGCTTGTTGCTCACGACCGAGTACGAAGCGCTGAGCAGATTTGTCAGCGGCTCATTCTGCATCAACACTTCCTGAAAGAACAGGGTCGGTTCGTACAACATGCCCGACTGGACTTCGGCATCGTAATACTCGGGGGAAACCTTCGGGTCTGGCTTGATATCGCGGCCCAGTTCGCGGATGGAAAGCCATTGGCCGACAAAGTTTTCGGCAAACTCGACGGACTTCTGATCCTTCAAAAGCCGGATGGCTTGGGCAGAGAGAACGGCGGGGTCGGAGAGCTTGTTTTCGCCGGCCAACTTGAGCAGTTCGGCGTCGGGCATGCCTCCCCAGAGGAAGTAGCTGAGTCGGCTGGCGAGGGCGAAATCGAGCGTCGAGTTTTCGAGTCGGAACAGGAAATGGGGCGAGAGGAGCACAGCCTGGATGGCGTAGCTGATGGAATCGTCATAGCTATCGCCGCGTTTTTGCGCGGCATCGAACAGTGCTATATAGCGATCGATCTCGGCCGGGTCGACCGGACGACGGAAGGCTCGGGGCAAAAGAGCGGTTAAGGTAGCGCGAGCGTTGGGCTCTTTGGTTAAGAACGCGGCGCGGGATTTCGGATCCTTCATCGCGTAGTCGAGGGCGATTTTGGCGGCTTCCAGATACTTTTCGGCGTGGATGGGGGACAGGAAAAGGGTTTCGGCGGCGTTATCGAAGCCTTCGCCTCCGGCCCCATCGGCGGGCAGGTTCCGCCCGGCGTTGACGGGAATGTTGAGCAGGTCGCGCACGGTGGCCGTGTACTCGTTGCGGTTCAGGCGGCGGAGCGGAAACGGGGGCGGAGTAATGCCGTCCGCGCAGGCGGCGGCGTGGAGTTTCGTCGTCACCCAATTGCTGAACTTCTCCCGATCCACCATGGAAACAGCGGGAGAACCCGGGGGCGGCATGTCGCCTTCGCGCACGCGATTGGCGACGCGATGCCACAGCTTCGCCCGAGCAATGACGGACTGCTCGTCCGGGAACTGGGTGAGGTCAAAGCCACCCACCGCACCCTTGCCGGAGTGACACTTTTGGCAGTTCGCGCGCAAGAGGGATTGGGCTTCGCCGAACGCAAACGGGTCGGCGGCGAGAGCAACTGGAGCCAGTAGGAAAAGAAACTTTAACATGCCTATCCGGCTCCAGTATGACGCAAATTATGCGGGGGAGCTAGGGGCTCAAAAAACGAACCGGAGCCCGAATTGAATGTTGCGCGGATTGCCCCCTTGCACGATCTGCCCGAACTGCGCGCTGGCCACATCGGTGGTGGCTCCGCGCGCATCCAGCGCCGGGGTATTGGAAACGTTGTAGAACTCGGCGCGGAACTGTACGTTGAACCGTTCCCGGAAGTAGGTATTTTTGAGAAGCGAGAAATCCACGTTAACCCGGCCCGGCCCGCGCAGCCTTGGTTGGCTGACGCTGTCGGTAGGTAGCGTGTATGGTGCCGCCCGTTCGAAGGCCGTCGTATCGAACCAGCGGTTCAAGCTCTGCTGGCCATCCGGCAGCACCGGATCCTTGAGCCGATTGGCCCGTCCATTGGTAGAGCTAAAATTCAGCAGGTTCGTCACGTCCGGAGCGGTGATCAAGACGGGCCGCCCCTTCTGCAGAACCGTGATACTGCTGAACTGCCAACCGCCGATGAACTTCGAAGCGAGCCCGCCTTCAGAAAGGAATTTCTTCCCCTTACCGAACGGCAGGTCGTAGATCATGCTCACGACAAGGCGCTGTGGAATATCATTGGCCTCGATGCCGCGGTTGTAGCGGGCGTTGTAAAGGCTATTGGACGGTCCAACCACCCAGGTATTCGATTGCATCGTGTTGGCGATCGTTTTCGACGCGGTATAGGAAGCACTTAGCGTCATTCCTTGGGAATACTGTTTCTCCAACCGCAAATACCAGCTTTGATAGCTCATGTCGCCGTAAGGATCGCGGAAGATCAACAGGTCGAGGAATTGCGGATACGGCCGCAACGCTTGCCGGGCCTGAATGGTGGGCCCGGAGAGCGCGCCGGTCCGAATTTTACCGAAAAATGGATTCGGTACGGGTGCCAGCAAGCCCGTCCCTAAAGACATCAACGAAGGGTCGTTCTGATTGCGTTGCCGATTCCAGTACATGTGCGTCGCCTTGGAACCGACGTAGGCGGCTTCCAGCATGGTGGTCGAATTCAGCATCCGCTGGATCGATAGACTCCAATTACCGAGGTACGCGTTCGGCCGGTACCGGGTATCGGCACGGACGTTCTGCCCAGCGAAATTCGTATTGCGATCCGGGATTGTGATGCCACCGGCAAACGGGTTCGTCCACGAACCACCCTCTGGGGGCGTGTTGATGAGCGCATTGGGCTGGCCAAGGAACAATGCGTTGGACAGGAAACTACCGTTGCCGAAATCGGTCGCCGCGGCATTTACCCCAACGAAGCTGGCGTAAAAGATCGCCGCGCCGGTGCGGATGACCGTCTTCGGATTCAATTGGTATGCCAATCCCAGGCGCGGCGACCAGTTTTTCCGGTTCGGGTCCGATTGGTACCCTCCCGGCTCGATTAATTTGAAAGTGCCTTTGACGCCTGCGACGGGATCAACGGCGTTGAAATCGATGTAGCCAATTTGGCCAAATTTTTCGGCATAGGGAGTCGTGTACTCGTAACGCATGCCAAGATTCAAGGTTAGCTTGTTCGTGATCCGCCAATCGTCCTGAATATAGCCGGCCCAATAGCGTTGATAAAGAAAGAGTGGCCGCGTAATGGTGATCGCGCCCGCTTGCGGCACGCCCAACAGAAAGCTGGCGAATCCGTGACCCGAATTGAGAGCGGTGACGTTCGGGTCCGGCCCTTGGCTGTACAGCCGATCAAAGATGTATTGACCGGAGGACTGCTGCGAATTGAACGCGTTCAACTTAATCAGTTGCGTCTCAAAACCAGCCTTTATCTTATGACGGGTACGAATCCAGGTGGCGTGATATTGCGCTTGCCATGTGTCTTGCGGGTTCAAATTGCGACCGACACCGCCGAGTTGGTCGAACTCATTCGGTGCCGCGCCGGTCACGGCCAACCCGGCACCCTGCGCGTAGGTTTGAATCGAAACCTGAGGAAACTGCTGAAACAGGATGTTCCGCGTCACTGCCGGAGTGAAACCGAGCGAAGCGACGTCGAAGCCTTCGCTGAGTGGGCTCGAGTCGAACTGGAGTCGGGTGTAGCTGATCCGCCCTTCGCCAAGAAACGTTGGCGAAAAGGTGGAAGTCAAGCTGATGAGCGCGCTATTAGCCGGGTTCGAACTGAGCGAGCGCGGAGGAAAAGCGGGATTCAGCGCGACTTGCGTCGTACTTTTCAGTTCGCGGCCTCCGTAGCGCCCGTAGAGACGGTGCCGGTCGTTGATATTGTGGTCGATGCGCCCGAACCAAGAGTCGGAGTTTGTAATTGCCTTCCCGACGCGGAAGTAGTTATTGATGAGAGCTGCCCCTTCGCCCTGCCGATTGCCCTCTCCCCAGAACGGGGCCACTCTGGCCGAGATGGGATGGATGCGGGCCGTGGGAATTCGGTTGTTCGGAAACGGGTCGCGGATTACGCCGCCGGGCACGGCTGGGTTCGCGCGAGTGGTTGTATAGTCGTAAATGGTGTTGAGCCGTCCGAGTCGGTCGAAAGTCTGCGAAAAATCGCCCTGCTTCTGTGCCGCCGTGGGTACGGTCAACAGCGCCTGGTCTGGGCTTCCCTGACGGGTCCCTTCGTAAATCGCAAACCAAAACGTTCGGTTTTGGATCAACTTGCCGCCGGCGCCGGCGCCAAATTCATTTCGTTGGAATAAGCCCTTTGGCACGCGGTTGCGATTGTTCTGCCAGCTATTGGCATTTAAATGGTCGTTACGAAGAAACTCATAGACAACGCCATGAAGTTGATTTGTACCCGATTTGGTTGCCACGTTCACGATGCCGCCAGCCGCGCGGCCAAACTCCGCCGAATACGTTGAGGTCTCGATCCTGAACTCGCCCACCGCTTCTAGAGGCACGGTGTAGGCGGCACCACCTTCAGTCGTGCCCCGCGACTCTCCACCGTCGATCAGCACGCCATTTTGCTGCGACAATCCACCGTTAATCTGCGATGTGGTCGAAACGCCAATGATATCCTGCCCGGTGCCGCGCTGTCCCGAACTGGGGAGCACGCCCGGTGCCGTAGCCGCGAGAGACAAGGGATTTCGGCCGAGTAACGGCAGTTCGACGACACGACGCTGCTCGACGACTTTGCCCAGCCCTGACGTTTGCGCCTCTAACTGCACCGCGGTGGCTGAGACCTCGACCGCCTCGGTTACCGTACCGACTTCGAGCGAAAAGTTGATCGTCGCCGTTAGGCCTACGGTGAGTCGGAGCCCGGTAACACGGGCGGGGCGGAAGCCGGCTTTCTCGGATGTAACATCGTACTCGCCGGGGGGCAGCGCCGGGATGAAGTAAAGCCCGGCGGAGTTGGTCGCCGTCCGGGCCGTCACATTGGTTCCCGTGTTTCGGATCGCCACGTTGGCGCCCGGTACGATCGCCCCGGAGGAGTCAGAAACAGTGCCGGTCACCGTGGCTCTCTCGCCTTGCGCGAAGAGAGGAATCGTAGAGATAAGGAGGAGGATTTGAGGTAAGAGTTTGCGTTGCATAGATCTCACTGTGACGTAAACTTAATCACAAGAAAGCTACGAATGCAAGCGGGTATGGAAACCGATCTAACGGCCTATGATTGCCGCTTATCGGCGGCGGCGGAACGCGGCGATGGCGGCAAATCCCGCGCCGAAGAGTAGGTAGGTTGATGGCTCCGGCGTCTCGACGAATGAGGAAAAGCTACCGACGTAGTCGTTCCCGCCGATCAGGCCAGGCGTGTTCGTAAAGGGCCCGACTTGATTGCCTCCGGAACGAGACTGGGACAACGCCGTTACCGTGATCCGGCGGTCGCCGTTCACGTAGAGCAGGGTGTTGGCACCGGCCGCCAGTGGCAGTCCATCCAGGCCCGAGATCCCGGGAGTATTGTCGACGCCATCGAAGAAGAGATTCAGCCCAAACTGGCCAGGATTCTGCAAGAGTGGCTGCGCCCGGTAGGTAAACGTATAGGTTCCCGGCAGGTTCAACGGGACATTGATGCGGGCGTTCGAACCGTTGCCCGAGTTCAGGGGAGTCACGCCGTTCAGCAGGTACAAGTTAAAAATGATGTCGCTACCCAGAGTGTTCCAAGTCTCCAGAGTCGTATTGCCCAGCGGGCCCGCGGTAAAGAAGGTCGCCCCGGTCAACGAAGCGGCGAAGGAGAGTTCGCAACCGACGAGGGTCGCGAGGAAGGCTAGTACGATTGGTTTCATTGTTCTAGAGTGAACCCCTAGTATGTACGAAAAAATACCCCTAGGGCAATATTCCGTACGGGTACCCACAGTTGGCAAACGGAAGGCGGCGTGCGAGGCTGGTTCGAGCATGAAACGGCTTTTTCTCTTTTCGGCCGGAGGTCTCGCCGCTCTGGTCGGCGTCGTTTTCGCGGTTGGCGTCCTGCATTCGCCCGACTTCCACGCGGAGGCTTCCGTGGAAATCGCCCGGCCCAGCCAGCAGGTCTATGAGTTCCTGATCAACGCCGAGAACCTGCCGAAGTGGTCGCCGGAGATCGAAAAGGTCGCGAAGGTGAGCGATGAACCTCTGCGTTTTCAAGTTTCGAGCCGAGGCGCGTCCAACGTGGTCGAATACTTCGACCGCCAGCCACCCCGTACTTTTTCGAGTCGTACCTCCATGCCGGAGATGGGTCTGAGCGGTACTTGGCGGATCCGCATTGAGCCCTCGGCCGCGGGATGCCGCGTCACTTCGACCGTCGACATGAAAATCGAAAGCGCCCGTTGGCGGGCGATCGCGCAGTTTATGGACGCCAGCGGCGAAGAGCAAAAGACATTGGCAGCGTTGAAGCAGTATTTAGAGAAGTAAGTCTTTGACCACGTGGCCGTGCACGTCGGTCAGTCGAAAGTAACGACCTTGGAAGCGATAGGTTAGCTTCGTGTGGTCGACGCCGAGGAGATGCAGCAGAGTTGCTTGCAGATCATGAACGTGGACGGGATCCTTGACGACGTTGTAGCTGTAGTCGTCTGTTTCCCCGTAGACCACGCCCGGCTTGGCCCCGCCGCCGGCCATCCACATCGAAAAGCAACGGGGGTGGTGATCGCGGCCATAGTCGCCTTCGGTCAACTGTCCTTGGCAGTATACCGTCCGCCCGAACTCCCCGCCCCAGACCACGAGGGTGTCGTCCAACATGCCTCGCTGCTTCAAATCCTGTACGAGCGCCGCCGACGGCTGATCGGTTTCCCGGCAACGATTCGGCATCGCCTTCGGCAGCCCGCCGTGGTGATCCCAGTCGCGATGGTAGAGCTGGATGAATCGCACTCCTCGCTCGGCCAGGCGTCGCGCCATCAGGCAGTTATAGGCGAAGGTCCCCGGCTTGCGGGCGTCGGGGCCGTATAAGTCGAATGTGCTGTCCGGCTCCTTGCTCAAGTCCGTCAACTCAGGAACCGAAGCTTGCATGGCGAAGGCCATCTCATACTGCGCGATGCGGGTGGAGATTTCCGGATCGCCCGAATCGGCCAGGTTTTTTTGATTCAGTTCGGCCAAGGTATCGAGATAGGCTCGCCGATCGCTTCGTTCAAACCCGGCCGGATCTTGCAGGTAGAGGACGGGCGAACCGACGCTGCGAAACTTCACCCCTTGATACCGCGACGGTAAAAAACCCGCCCCCCATAGGCGGTCGTAAAGCGGTTGCCCGCCGCCGCCCGCGCCGGGCGAGATCAAGACGATGAAGCCGGGCAGATTCTTTGATTCGCTGCCCAAACCATAGCTCACCCAACTGCCGATGCTCGGTCGCCCGGCAATCTGGGAACCGGTCTGGAGAAAGGTCACAGCCGGATCGTGATTGATCGCTTCGGTATGCAGGCTTCTGATCACCGTTACTTGGTCGATGATCTTCGCCGTATGGGGCAGTAGATCGCTCACCCACGTCCCATTCTGCCCGTGCTGCTGAAAACCGAACTTCGACGGAACAACTGGAAAGCTGGCCTGTTGGCCGGACATGCCGGTGAGACGCTGGCCATTTCGGATCGAAGCCGGGAGCTCCGATTTGTAGATGTCTTTTAGCTTCGGCTTATAGTCAAAGGTTTCTAACTGCGACGGCCCGCCCGATTGAAACAGGTAGATGACGCGCTTCGCCTTGGGTTCGTGGTGATAGGGCGCAGCGGCTTCCAGATGATGAAAGGCAGCCAGCCCGGCGGTTGAGGAGGTGAGGAACTGTCGGCGAGTCATGGCTTAGTCCTTGGTAATTGCTTCATCGAGGTTGAGGAGCAGGCTGGAAATGGTGGTCCAGGCCGCCAGTTCGGGGGCCGCGATCGACGGGTCGCGCGGGCTGTCGCCCTGGTTCAGATAGGTTTCGGCGTCAGCGGGCTTGGCTTCGTAGCGGGCGCGGAAGCGGCGCAGCGCAGCCTCAAGAGTCGCCACCTCCCCCGCCTTACTGGGTCGAGCCAGGACCGTCATCACGGCAAAGTCCAACCGGTCGCGATCGGTCGCGCCACCTTCGCGGAGTACCCGTTCCCCTAACTTCCGCGAGGCCTCCAAGTACGCCACGTCGTTCATCAGATTCAGCGCCTGCAGGGGCGTATTGGTCCGGCTCTCCCGGACGCTACAAACCTCGCGGGTGGCGGCGTCGAAGTTGATCATGCTGGGCGGAGCAATCGTCCGTTTCCAGTAGGTATAGAGGCTCCGCCGATAGAGCCCTTCGCCCTTATCCGCCTTATAACCAGCGCCGCCGGCTAATTCCTGCCACAAGCCTTCGGGCTGATACGGCTTCACGCTTGGTCCGCCGATTTTATTTACCAACAGCCCGGAAACGGCCAACGCCTGATCGCGAATGAACGGTGCCGCTAAGCGCAAACGCGGGCCTCGGGCCAACCATCGATTCTCCGGGTCCTTCGCCAACAGTTCGGCAGATGCGGTGGAAGCCCGCTGATAAGCCCGGCTCGAAACGATCAACCGCTCCATGTGCCGCAAGTCCCAGCCGGACTCCATAAACTCCACGGCCAGCCAGTCGAGCAACTCCATATGCGAGGGCCATTCTCCCTGAGAGCCAAAATCGTCGACCGTTTTCACGAGACCGATGCCGAAGAAGTTCTGCCAGAGCCGGTTTACTTGCACCCGGGCGGTCAACGGGTTGTCGCGGCTCACGAGCCACTGGGCGAGGCTCAACCGATTGGCCGGGGCCCCTGGGGGTAGCGGCGGTAACGCGCCCGGTAACGCGGCTTCCACCTTCGCCCCGCGTTGATCGTAGGCCCCGCGGTTCAGCACAAAAGCGTCCTTGGCCGGACCTTCTTCCATCACCATGACGGTCGGCACCGTGGCCAGATACTTGTTGTAGGCTTGGTCGGCCGCCAGACGGGCAGCCCTTAGGCTGGCTAGCCGAGTCGGCAGATACTGCTGTTCAAAAGCCAACTCTAACTTCGACTGTTCCGCCGGTTTCCGTTTTTTCCGCTTCGCCAATTCCGCCAGATTCTCGCGGACGGCCAAGGTGGAGGCCTCACGAGCGGAGAGCGCCCGTTTCCAAACGCGGACTTGCTCGATGCCGCCCTGATAGGTCAGCCCGGCGCCGGCACCAATGCGGAACGGGACCTTGTTATCGACCGGCCAAAGGTTTTGATCGAAGATGACATTCAGCGGCTGGTCGACCCCATCGATATAGAGATGAATGCCCTTGGCATACATGCCGCCGTCGTAAGTGACCGATACGTGCTGCCATTCGTTCAACCGCAACGGAGCTTTTGTTTCCAGGCGGACGCCCAGGTCAGACCAGCGAAACGTATAGTGGAAGCGCAGCTTGCCTTCGACGATGTAGAGTCCGTAGCCGGTGCCCTCCCAATGGTTTTCGACCCGCGTGACGATGGCGCCTTTGGGCTGCGCGGGCTTAATCCAGGCGGCTAGTGTGAAGGGATCCCGGTGATTGAACTTAGCGACGTCCTGGCCGAGATCGATCGGTTCGGTAAACGAAGCGATGTCCTTTTCGACCGTCAGCCCTTCGCGGGGGACCCAGTCCGTCGCCGGCGGGTTCCACTTCCGCAACTCCCGTTCGACGGCCTTCGCTTCACTCACCCAACGGGAAGTGGCCGCGGCCCTCGCCGTATGGAGGCGAGCTAACTCGACCTCTTGTGGCGGCGTCGGTGCCTTGATAAACGGCTTCTCGTTCCCGAAGTTATATACGAATCCGCGTTCATCCGGAATGTTATTGAAAAAGGCGAAAAGCTGATAAAACTCGCGCTGTTTGATGGGGTCATATTTATGGTCGTGACACCGCGCGCAACCGACGGTCAGCCCGAGCCAAACGTTACTCGTCGTCTCGACGCGGTCGGCCACATACTCAACGCGGAACTCTTCGTCGACAATTCCGCCCTCGGCCGAGGTCCGATGATTGCGATGAAAGCCGGTCGCGATGCGCTGCGCCAGCGTCGCGTTCGGACGCATATCTCCGGCAATTTGGTCAATCGTGAACTGGTCAAAGGGTTGGTTCCGGGCGAAGGCATCGATGACCCAATCCCGCCAGCGGGACATGTCCCGGACTCCGTCCGACTGGTAGCCATTCGTATCCGAATAGCGAGCGTAGTCGAGCCAGCGAATGGCTTGTCGTTCCGCATGGGCGGGGCTCGAGAGCAGACGGTCGACGACCTTCGCATAAGCTCCGGCGGAATCATCGGCCAGAAACTCCCGCACCTCCGCCGGCTTCGGCGGGAGCCCGGTGAGGTCCAACGTAACCCGGCGGAGCAAGGTGGCTTTGGCGGCAGGCGGATTCGCTCGCAGGATCTCTTTGGCGAGCCGAGCATCGACGAAGGAATCGATCGAGGTCGGCCCGGCGGCCCGCTTGGGAGGCACAAACGACCAATGATTTTCCCAATTGGCTCCGGCCGCGATCCACCGCCGCAGGATTTCAATATCGCGCTGTGGCAACCGATCATGGCCGGCATACTGGGGCGGCATCCGCAGCGCCTTGTTCGCCGAAGAGACGCGCAAGAAGACGCCAGATTGGTCCGGCAGGCCGGGCACAATGCCGCGGCGCCCTTTGCCCAAATCTTTCTTGGCCTCCGCCTCGCTATCGAGTCGCAGCGGGCTTTTCCGGTTCCCGGCGTCCGGGCCGTGGCAGGCGAAACAGCGGTCCGACAGGATTGGACGAATGTCTCGATTGAACTCTAGGGGCTGCTCCACGGCGGCCAACGGGGAGGCCAGCAGGGACCACAGCAGAAGACGATGCATACGTCTTTGTTGTATCACCTCTTCGCAGGGGCAAAGAGATCCGGCTTGGTGGCCGTCAGAATGCTGATCAGGTCGCGGCGCACGGTCGGGGTCAAATGGCGATACTGGGGCTCGCGGATTTGGCCGTCCAGAATGCTGCGTAACCGCTCCACCGCCGCGACGTGCAAGGGCCCCGGCAGTTGATCGAAGGCTTCGCTGTAGACCATGTAGCTGAGCGGATAGCGGAAGATCCGCGTTTGCAGGTCGAACTGGCGTAGGGAACGCCCCTGCCGATCGCGGGGGCCTTGCGCAACGAAGGTCTCAGTGAACCGGGACGATCCCTTAATGGGGTTCGGCAACGGCGTCTCTTCGACGAACAGCATGTAGTCCACCAACTCTTCGGCCGCCTGGCGAATCCGCCGCAAGGTCGATTCGCTGCGGTAGCCGGCCGGGTCCTTGAAGATCTCGTTCATCGCGTCCTGGTGATGGAGCGCGTGGCGGATTTCAAACCCCGCCCGCGTCAGCAGATTCGTCATGTGCGTCTGGTGCTCCAGCACTAACAGGGACACGACGTCACTATGCGGCGTCAAGTACTGAGCCGGGTCAAACCGATTCGGGATCGGAACCAGTTCCGCGCTGTCGCGGTCCTTGGTTACGGAGTTCCCCATGTGCTTCATCGCACCGGTATCCCCGGTTACGTACCAGCCGCCCCAGCGTTCTTTGAAGTCACTGCGATGGTCGCTGATATAGGTGCCATGCTGAAACGCCGGCATGCCGCTATGTTCGGCCGAAACGCTGCGGACGACGATGCCAGGAATCCCCAGCGTCGCCGACGATTGATGACATTGCAAGCACGCGTCCCGCCGTTCCAAACGCGGAACGCCGATTTCGTCCTGGTCGAGAGAATAAAAGATGACTCCCTGTTTCGGGTCGTGTACGGCCAATTCCACCACGTCCCCACCCTGGACGTAGCCCACCGATAAAGTGTCGTTGTAATAAAGCGCCCGCGGCGTCCGCGGCGCAATGCGCGGTGCCTGGAAGCTCGTCTTTGAGAAGACTAGAATTTGGGACTCCCGCGACACTTGTAACTCTTTCAACACCGCCGGCAGATAACCGAACTGCGGGTCGAAAGCTAGCTTGGTCTGTCCGGAAGCCAGCCGTCGGTTCAACCGGACCGCGGGGTTGTCAACCGGACCCTTGTAATAGTTAATTGCCGGATGTTCAAGCGGCGCGACAAACGATCCGCCGAGTCCGAAGAGGGTAAGTCCAACTAGCTTAGAGAGCCACATTGATCAAGGAACCAGTCGGTTCGATGGGGCAAAGCGGGCGAACCGGGCCCGTACTCTGAAGTAACTCGCCTAAAGTGGTAAACCGAAACGCATTTTCAGTTTCCCGAATCGCGTCGTCCAAGCGACGATGGAGGGGGCAAAGGTTGGCGCCGTGCCCGGCCAGGCCCAACGGACACCGTTCAATGCGCTTAATGGGATCGACGGCGTTGATGACATCGAGCAGCGAAAGTTTCTCTGGTGCCTGGGCCAACTGGTAGCCACCATGGCGACCCCGAATCGCCCTCACCACGCCGGCCCGACATAACGCCTGCATCACTTTTGCCAGATAGTCGTTCGGCATTTTCGTCCGCTCAGCAATCTTCTGGACGGCATGAGGACGCTCCCAGTCCTCAGCCAAGGCCGCGACGGCGCGAAGTGCGTACTCTACCGTATTGGAGAACATCCGCCCCCAGATTAGCTCAACCGGACATCTTTGTCCAGCTTAATCCGCGACAGCTAAAAGCCTGATACCGTAATGTCCATGCGTAAATTCGTAATTTCACTGGCGGTGTTGGCAATGACGATCCCTGCGAGCGCTCAGCTCGCCACGAAGAAATCCTTGACCTTGGCGGCGGCCAAGACGATCGCGGCGGCGGCAGAAGCGGAAGCGAGAAAGAACAACTGGAACGTCGTCATCAGCATCGTCGATGACGGGGCCAATCTGCTTTATCTCGAACGAATGGACGGCACCCAAATCGGCAGCGTCGACATCGCCCCGATGAAGGCCCGGACGGCGATCCGCATGAAGCGCCCGACGAAGGTGCTCGAAGACACGGTACTCGGTGGCCGCAACACCATGCTCAAGCTGCCGGACGTTCTCCCGGTCGAAGGCGGTATACCGCTGACGATCGATGGGGTGATGATCGGCGCCATCGGCATCAGCGGGGTGACTTCCGCGCAGGACGGGCAGATCGCCGCCGCCGGCGTGAAGGCGCTCGAAGGGATGAAGTAGTTACTTCGTCAGGGTGGCGCGGCGGTTCATTCCTTTGAACGGGAACCGCCGCGTCAGCTCCGGGAAGTTCACGGTGAGGCCGAGCCCCGGCCCGGTGGGCAGACTCACTGCGCCATTTTTTGGCACGGGGTAGGTGCCGCCGCACAGCTCCTGATACAGCGCATCGTCGTCACCTTCCCACTCTTCCAGGAAGAAGTTGCGGCACCCGGCCATGGCATGGAGTGAGGCGACGTGCGCCACCGGCCCACTGCATTGGTGGGGCGCGATCTCCACGCCGAAGGTCTCGGCAAGCTGGGCGATCTTGCGGATCTCGGTAATGCCACCAGCGTGCATCACGTCGGGCTGCACGATCGCGGCGCCCTTGTGTTCGAGCAGTTGCCGGAACTCTGACCGCAGCAACAATCCTTCACCGGTCGCAATCGGAATCGGCGACTGGGCCGCTACTTGGCCGAGCATCGCCGGGTTCTCCCGCAAGGTCGGTTCCTCAAGAAACATCGGTTTCAAGGGCGCCAGCGCCCGCGCCAGTTCGATGGTCGTGCGCAGGTTAAACGTTTCGGCCAGTTCCAGGCCGATCTCCAATTGGCTGCCGACGGCCATGCGTACAGCCTCCACCTCGGCGACTGTTTGGGCGATCCGGGTCTTGTCATCCCCGGCCAGCGGCACGGTCCATTTCACAGCTTTCCAGCCGCGACGTCGCGTCTCGATGGCCCAATCGCGGAAGGCCTGCGGCGTCCGTTCCTTGATCGATGCCGACCAATGCGTGTAGTAGAGCGGTAACGGATTGTGGATCGCCCCACCCAACAGGCGCGCCACCGGAACGCCCAGCCGCTTGCCTTCGAGGTCCCAAAGGGCGATGTCAACGGCCGAAAGCGCCGTCAGTTCCGCCGCACCATGCCGCCAGCGCGAGAGGCCGTAATAGTTCCGATTCCAATGCTGCTCGGCCCCTTGTGGGTCCAGGCCGACCATCGTCGGCTCTAACCAGCGCAGCGCGGCTTCAGCGAGATCGGCGCGGGTTTCGAGCGTCGCCTCGCCCACGCCGGTCAGCCCTGAGTCGGTATGGATGACCAGGAACACCAGATCCCGCCATCGCACGGTGCACTTGTGAA